>SVJR01000034.1 GCA_015068845.1 Oscillospiraceae bacterium | reverse complement strand
CCATTCAAGTACTCTACCAAACTGAGCCACACCCCGAAACACCTTAGATAGTATATACTAAAACCGTAAAGTTGTCAAGACTTTTTCAAAAAATATTTAAAAGAATTTGCCGGAGAATGTCTTTTTTCATTCTCCGGCATAAAACTTGATTAGTCTCTCTTTAACACCCAGTCCTTTTTGTTCACCTGACGCTCACGGGCAATTGCCAGAGCGTTCTCGGGGACATCCTCGGTGATGGTGGAGCCTGCGGCGGTATATGCATTTTTTCCTACCTTAACGGGTGAGACCAGATTAGTGTTACAACCGATAAAGGCGTTGTCTTCGATAACCGTGCGGTGCTTCTTTTTGCCGTCGTAGTTAACCACAACTGTTCCACAACCGAAATTGATTTTTTCGCCGACATCGGCATCGCCTACATAAGTAAGGTGCGAGAGCTTTGTTCCGTCACCAATATTGGAATTCTTAATCTCAACAAAGTCTCCGATTTTGACATTTTTACCTACCTTACAATCGGGGCGGATATATGCAAATGGACCCACGGTTGTTCCCTCATCAATAGAGCTTTTTGTAATTACCGAATGACGAATGGTAACATTGTTGCCGATTACAGCATCGGAAATTTCGGTACAAAAACCGATTGTTACATTCTCACCAATAATGGTATTGCCCTTAAGGTAAACATTCGGTTCTATAACTGTTCCTTTGCCGATTTTTACGCCATCTTCGATGTATGCGGTTTTTTCGTCAATGAAGGTTACACCGTTTTCTTTATAAATATTTAAATCTGTCATATTTGTTTAATCCTTTCTTAGCCGAGTCTTGCTTCAATAAGCTTTGCAAGGTAGTTTGCTCTCTGTTCGATTACTGCCTGAGACGGTCCTTCCAGCATAACGCGGACGACGGGCTCGGTGCCTGAAGGTCTGATAAGAACTCTGCCGTTATCTTTAAATTCTTCTTCAAGCTCTTTGATTTCAGTAATGATAATTTCATCATTTACATAGTCGCCTTTTTTCGCATTGTTAACTCGTGCATTGACTGTTACCTGCGGAAGAGTCTGAAATACCTCGGCAAGCTCAGAAAGCTTTTTGCCGGTCTTTTTAACTATTGCAAGCAGCTGAAGTGCCGAAACAAGTCCGTCACCGGTGGTGTTGTGGTCAAGGAAGATGATGTGTCCCGACTGCTCGCCGCCAAGTGAGTATCCGCCGCGGAGCATTTCTTCAAGAACATATCTGTCGCCAACCTTGGTCTGAACAATGTTGATGCCCTTTTCTCTGGCTGCAAGAACAAGTCCTAAGTTGGTCATAACCGTGGTAACAAGTGTGTCCTTATTGAGGAGTCCGGCATCTTTTAAGTATTCTGCGCAAATCATCATAATCTTATCGCCATCGATAAGCTCGCCGTTTTCATCGATTACAAGCACGCGGTCAGCGTCACCGTCAAAAGCAATACCTGCATCAACATTTATGTTCTTAACATATTCGCAGAAGCTTTCTGTGTGTGTTGAACCGCAGTTCAGGTTGATATTTGTGCCATTGGGGTGGTTTGACACAGCAAAGGGTTCTGCACCAAGACCTACAATTACATTAACGGCAGTTTCGCACGAGGCACCATTTGCGCAATCAATGGCAATTTTCATTCCGTCAAGAGTGCAGTCGATTGTGCTTTCCGCAAACTTGATGTAGTCAGCAATTGCGGTCGCGCATCGTGAAACTACTCCTACATCATCGCCGGTGGGCATCTTGATTTCACTGTCATCGTCCAGAATGAGAGCTTCAATTCTCTCCTCAATTTCATCGCTCAGCTTGTAGCCGTTGGCGTTGAATATTTTTATGCCGTTGAATTCTGCGGAGTTGTGCGAGGCAGAAATAACGATACCTGCATCAGCGCCGTATTTGCGGGTGAGGAATGCAACCGCAGGGGTAGGAATAACACCGAGAGATACAACCTGTGCCCCAACTGAGCAAAGACCTGCAGTAATTGCGGCTTCCAGCATATCTCCTGAAATGCGGGTATCCTTACCGATAAGAATTTTGGGCTTGTGCTTTATCTCTCCGGTGAGGACATACGCCGCACATTTGCCTATTTTAAATGCCAGCTCGCAGGTAAGCTCTTCATTTGCTATACCGCGAACTCCGTCTGTTTCAAATAATCGTCCCATAATTTTAATATCCTTTCTTGGTTTATTCAACCGTAACAGATTTTGCAAGATTTCTGGGTTTATCAATGTCGTAACCCAGATTTTTTGCTACATAATATGCCAGAAGCTGAAGTGCCGCAACCGCACTGAGCGGAGTAAGGAGCGGCAAAGTTTCGGGCACGGTTATCACCTCGCTGAACTCTGCGTGCATCGGTTTGGTGGCATCGTTTGCCAACAGCACAACAAATGCGCCGCGGGTAATAACTTCTTTTATATTGCTTTCCATCTTACCGCACAAATCCTTGTCGCAGCTGATGGCAAGAACAACTGTTTTATCCTCAATCAGAGCAATAGGTCCGTGCTTAAGCTCGCCGCCGGCATAGGTCTCGGAATGTATATACGAAATTTCCTTAAGCTTGAGTGAGCCCTCCATTGCAACGGCATAATCCAGACCACGGCCCAGATAATACATATCTGTTTCTTTGTAAATCTTTTTACTCAAAGCGGCAATTTCGGCTTCTGTACTGATTGTCTGCTTGATAAGCTCGGGTATATTCAAAAGCTCTGATTTTATTGTATAAAGCTCTTCAGGGGAGGTTCTTCCCAGAACTTCTGCCGCAAAAACGGCAAAAAGGTAAATTGCTACAAGCTGGGTCGCGTATGCTTTAGTGGACGCAACTGAAATTTCCGGTCCTGCATAAGTGTAGAATACTCCTGATGCCTCACGGGCAACGGTACTTCCAACCACATTTGTGATTGCCAGAACCCGAGCACCAAGACTTTTTGCAAGGCGCATTCCGGCAAGGGTGTCGGCAGTTTCGCCAGACTGGCTGATGGCAATAACTAAAGTCTTGCTGTCGGTAAGAGGATTGTTGTATCTGTATTCCGATGAAAGCTCAACCGATACAGGGATTTTTGCAAGCCGCTCGATTGCGGTCTTTCCAACAAGCCCTGCGTGATATGCCGAACCGCAGGCGATAATGTGGATTTTATCTATGTCCTTCAAAATCTCCGGCTCTATCCCGTCAAATTTAACCGGCGCACTAAGACTCAGTCTGCCACGCAGAGTATCTGCCACAGCCTTTGGCTGTTCGTGGATTTCCTTAATCATAAAATGCTCAAAGCCGCCCTTTTGTGCCGCATTTTCGTTAAATGTAACACGGTGAACATCGCGGATTACGGGGTTCCCGTCGAGGGCCGTGATACTCACGCCATCCTTTGTAATAACAGCAATTTCGCCATCATCAAGGAAGAGAACATCACGAGTCTCGGACAAAATGGCAGGGATATCCGAGGCAATGAAGTTTTCGCCTTTTCCTAAGCCTACGATAAGTGGACTGTCCTTTCTTACCGCAATAAGAGTATCGGGAAAGTCCTTGCATAGAATTCCAATGGCAAAGCTGCCTGTAAGTGATACAATCGCAGATTTTACCGCACGAAGAAAATCACCGCCATTGTTTTCGTAATGGTAGTCGATAAGATGCGGTATAACTTCTGTATCGGTTTCCGAAGTGAATACACAGCCTTTATTGGTTAATGCTTCACGCAACTCCCCGTAGTTTTCGATAATACCGTTGTGAACAACGGCAAATTTTCCGTCCATCGAAGTATGTGGGTGAGAGTTTTTTGTGCTTGGCATACCGTGTGTCGCCCATCTGGTGTGGCCTATCCCCGCATTTCCGGTCAGGGGAGATTTGGAAAGAGCTTCTTCAAGATTTTTAAGTCTGCCCAGCTCCTTACGCACGCTCAGTGACGCTCCGTCATAGACTGCTATGCCTGCAGAATCATAACCTCTGTATTCTAATTTTTCAAGACCTGCTACTAATATTTCAGCGGCGTTTTTCTCGCCAATATATCCAACTATTCCGCACATGTTTATCAAATCCTTTCTGTTTGTGTATGTATACAAAGAACCTGAAAAACAAGCCGTAAGTTTAAAACCAAGCCTGAAATTCAGGCCCGCTTGTATAAATCGATTAATTATATGACAAACGGAGAAACTTTGTTCACGGATTGCTCCGTGTTTTTATCGTATTCCGCAAGCGGTGGTGCCATGCCACCGTGGGGCCATCCGCCGAATCTTTCGATAAACCCCAACCTCGTCAACCGCTTTTTGCCCATATCTGCGGTCCGGGCGCTTTTGTATTTATTTTACCTTGATTTAAAATCTATAACCCCCTTAATTTATTATTCGGGCATATACATAACATATGCATTTTACCATACTTTTGTCAAAAAATCAATACAAGGCACAAAAAAACCTGCATACCATTATGCAGGCTTTCTATGCTTAGATTGAATACTTTTCTTTGTAGAACGCGTACTGTTCGTCAAACGACTGGTCGTTGTGGTTCTTAACACTGCTGAGGTATTCGTGTGTTTCAAAGCTGTCATGTGCAATTTCAATAAGGCACACGGCGATGTTTGAACAGTGGTCGGCAACTCTCTCGTAGTTGGTAAGAAGGTCTGAAAGAATGAAGCCAAGCTCCATTGTGCAGTCGCCCTGTCTGAGTCGGGAAATATGATTGCTCTTAATTTTGCGTTTGAGGCGGTCAACAACCTGCTCAAGAGGTTCAACATTCCGTGCAACAGCCAAATCTTCGTTTACAAGGGCGGAAACAGCCATATCCAGAACTTCAAGTGATGCATTTGTTATAACCTTAATGTCCTTTTGAGCTTGTTCGGAGAACGAAACCTCCTTGTCGAACATTTCTTTTGCAACCTTTGCAATATTTACGGCGTGGTCTGAAATTCTTTCAATATCACCGATACAATGGAGAAGCTCGGTAACGGCCTTGCTGTCTTTTACGGACATACTGTTTGATGCAATTTTTACAAGGTAGGTACTGGTCTTGTCTTCGTACTTATCAACCAGGGTTTCCATTTCAACAATCTTGTTGTATTTTTCTGTACTGTAACCGTTAAAAAGCCCAGTTGCAAGAATAAATGAATCCTGTGACAATTTCGCCATTTCACAAACCAGGTCACGGCACTTCTCAACAGCAAATGCGGGGATTGACAAAAATCTTTCGTCCAGAGTGTCGAATATATCGGTTTCCTTTGCGTCCTTACTGCCTTTGACAGATTTTATTGCAAGCTTTTCAATAGCCGAGCAGAAGGGCATAAGAATGACGGTTGAAAGAATATTAAATAGGGTATGTATCACTGCAATATAAAAAACTGTTGATTGGGCATTCATAAACTCGTCAAAGCCGATAATATAGTGAAGCAGATAAAATGCGGCAGTTACAACAACAACGCCAATCATTTTTATGTAAAGGCAGGATACTGCCACTCTGCGGGATTCGGTATTACCGCTGATAGATGAGATAATCGGCGTGATTGTTGTACCGATGTTCATACCCAGAAGTACGGGGATTGCGGTGGAGTAAGGAATAACGCAGGAAAGTGACAATGCCTGCAAGATACCGATTGAAGCAGAAGACGATTGAATTATTGCAGTAAATACTGTACCGACAAGAATACCCATAATGGGATTTGAGAACATTGTAAGGATATTGGTAAAGGCTTCGTTGTCTTTAAGACCACTAACGGAATCACTCATTGTTTCCATACCGAACATAAGTACTGCAAAACCGATAAGAATTGTACCGATATCCTTTTTTTTGTCGGTCTTTGCCATCATTGTCATAATGACACCGATTACGGCAAGAATGGGAGTGAAGGATTCCGGTTTGAGGAGCTTAAGAAAGGTGGTTGAACCGTCAATACCTGTAAGGCTAAGGAGCCATGCGGTAACGGTTGTACCAATGTTTGCACCCATTATGATGTTGATTGTCTGACCTAGCTTCATTATACCGGAGTTAACAAAACCAACGAGCATAACGGTGGTTGCCGAGGAGGATTGAATAATGGCTGTTACAATAAAGCCGAGCAAAAATCCTAAGAAACGGTTAGCTGTGAGTCTTGCCAAAATTGACTCCAGCTTTCCGCCTGCAAGCTTTTTCAGCCCATCGCCCATAAGGTCCATACCAAAGAGGAATAGGGCGAGCCCGCCGATAAGCGATAAAATTGAAAAGATATCCATAATAATTCGTCTCCTTTATCTAATGTTTATTTTGGATAAATTTGATTTATTTATTTGCGAAGAGGACAAAAAATAACGCAACCTCTCACACAATATATGATAATATAAAAGTTGTAAAATGTAAAGAATTTTTTCAATAAAAGACAAAATTTTCACAAGTTATGTTTTTTTGCCAAAGCCCTTGTGATTTTTAAGGTGATATGTTAAACTTAAATAAGACATACTATTTAAATATGATACTAACAGATACAGAAGGTTGAATAATTATGGATATAACAGAAATACTGAAAGATTTGACCCAGAGTACGGGGATATCCGGCTACGAAAGCGGTTTTTCGGAAAAGGTGTGTGGAAAACTTAAGAAATACTGCGCCGATGCCGCAGTTAACAAAACCGGCAGCGTAACGGGAACCATGGGCTCATATAACCCTGAAAAGAAAACGGTTTTACTTGAAGCCCATCTTGACCGTATTGGTCTTGTGGTGTCCGAGATACTTGACGGCGGATTTGTAAAGTTCAAAGCCCTCGGCGGAGTGGACGAAAGGACACTTCCGGCATCCGAGGTTTACATTATGGGCAAGGAGGAGACTTTTGGCGTGATAGGTGCTCTTCCGCCGCATCTGATGAACGGAAAAGACAAAACCGATGAGCTTAAAATAAGCGATATGCTGATTGATACGGGTCTGTCCATAGATGAGGCGAACACAAAGTTCAGCGTTGGTGACCCGATACTTTTAAAGTCCGACTTCACACAGCTTGCAGGCAGTCTTGTTTCTGCAGCAGCGCTGGATAACCGCGCCGGTATGACGGCTGTGTTTTCTTGTCTGGATAAGCTTTCGGGCAAAGAATTGCCCTACAATGTCAAGGTGGCATTTACCAGCGGCGAGGAACTGGGGCTTCATGGTGCACGAACTGTTCTTGCAGACGATGTCCCGGACCTTGCGATGGTTGTTGATGTTACTCACGGCCTAACTCCCGACGCATTGAATTTTGACACATTCCCGCTGGGCAGCGGTGCAATTATATGCCGAGGCCCCAATCTTGACTATGAAGCAACGCTGAAAACAATCTCAATCGCAAAGGAAAAAAGTATTCCTTATGACATCGAGGTTGCGCCAGGTAATACAGGAACAAACGCATGGATGCTTCAGGTTTCCGGCGGCGGTGTTCCCTGCGTGCTGATTTCCATACCGCTCCGATATATGCATACGGTGGTTGAAACGATTGACACGAGAGACATTGAGTGCGTGGGAAGACTTATGGCTGAAATGATTTGCGGAGGTGATATTATTGCTTAAAAAACTAACCAATGCTTTTGGCGTTTCCGGCTTTGAGGGTCCTGTCCGCGATTTAATAATCAGCGAGATAAAGGATTACTGCACCGAAATGACAGTTGACAGTATGGGCAATCTAAAGGTATATAAAAAAGCAAAAAAACAGCCTGCAAAGAAAATACTGCTCTCCGCACATATGGACGAGGTGGGTTTGATTGTAACTGATATAACCGACGACGGCTACCTCAAGTTTGCATCTGTTGGCAGTATTGACCCCAGAGTGTTGATTTCGCAGCGGGTTACGGTTAATGGGTATAAGGGCATAATTTCCCTTAAAGCGGTGCACCTGACCGATAAAGAAGAACGGCAAAAACCGCTGTCCGAAAAAAATCTGTATATTGATTTGGGAACAAAGACCAGAGCCGAGGCGGAGGGGATTGCGCTTCGTGGCGATTATGTTGCCTTTGACAGCGAATATGTTGAATTTGGTGATATGGTTAAGGCAAAAGCTCTTGACGATCGACTTGGCTGCTGTATAATGATTGATATTCTCAAGCAGGATTGGGATGTAGATTTATATTGCAACTTCACCGTTCAGGAGGAATGCGGACTCCGCGGAGCGGCTGTTGCAACGAGAGGTATAAACCCTGACTTTGCAATAGTGATTGAGGGCACAACCTGCAATGATATGGCAGGTGTTCCTGAAAAATTGCGTGTTACAAAATCCGGCGCAGGTGTTACGATTTCGGTTCTTGACTCGGCAAGCAAAGCCGACTGTGCTCTGGTTAAGCTGCTTTTGAGTGTTGCCGAAAAACACAGTGTTCCGCACCAGTTCAAGGCATCAACCGCCGGCGGCAACGATGCGGGCGTAATTTGTACTACCGACGGCGGAATAAAAGTGGCGTCGGTTTCGGTACCGTGCCGGTATATTCATTCGCCTGTAAGTGTAATGAATAAAAATGATTACGAGTCCTGCAAGAAACTGATACAGGTTTTTCTGACAGAAGCAGAGAAAGGATTTGATGAATAATGTTAAAAGATTTATGTAATGTATTTGCTCCGTCGGGTGACGAGCTGGAAATGCGTGAATATATAATGGACAGTTCCAAAGAACTGTTCGATAGTATCGAAACAGATAATATAGGCAACCTTATCTGCCGCAAATCCGGCAAGGAAAGCAGTCTCTGTATCGAATGCGGTCTTGACAGTTGCGGTGTGATGGTTATTTCCAAGGAAAACGACAAAGTATTCTTTTCCGGCGTCGGCGGTGTGGGTGTCGCATATCTCGCCGGTAAAAAAGTGATTTTTAAGAATGGCGAAATCGGCGTTGTCCGATTTGACGGAAAAAACATTGATGAAGCCAAGGTGACAGACCTTTATATCGAGATGGATACAAAAAATATCGGAATAGGCGACTTTGGAGTTATTACAGGTGACTTCTTTGAGAATTCAATGAAGTTTTTTGCTAATGATATTTCAACAAAAATTGCAATATTTGCAGTTTTGCAGGCAGTCAGCAAGGTAAATACTGACAGGAAGCTTACAGTGGTATTCAGTGCTCAGCGCAGATTTGCCGTAAAAGGTATCAAAGCATTCTTTGGTAGTAACGACTTTGACAAGGTTGTTACGGTTGATGGAGTGGTATGCGAAAATGGCATAAAAGCGGACGGTGGTTGTGCGGTTATAGCCGTTGATAACCGTGGTGTGTCCGATAAGGAACTTCGTGACAGGGTTGAAATCCTCGCTGCGAAGGATGAAGTAAAAAGCCATACAGCAGTTGCGAACGAGAATCTCTGCCTTGAGGCAATTGCCACATCGGGTAAGGGTACAAATGCCGTAGCACTCGGAATTCCGGTTTCGCATAAGGGTAAGCCGTTTGAATGTGTTCTGAAATCGGATTTTGACGCAACCGTAAAACTGTTAAGTGCAATAATTGAGGAAATTTAGGATAGACCATACAAAGGAAAAGGAGCGGTAAGAATGTTTGTAAAACAGGTTTCGGTTTTTCTTGAAAACAAGGCGGGAAAACTTGGCAACATAACAGGAATTTTAAGGAAAGAAAAGATTGATATAAGGGCATTCAGCATAGCCGATACAACGGAGTTCGGAATTCTGAGACTTATTGTAAAGGAACCCGAGCGTGCGGTTGATGTACTCAGAAATGCTGATATGACAGCCCAACTCAACGAGGTTCTTGTTGCGGTTATGCCTGATAAAATCGGTTCGTTCGACGAGGTGGTGCGTCCAATCTGCGAGGCGGGGATTGATATAAAGTATCTGTATTCGTTCATAGGCGAAAAAGAGGCAACCGGCAGAATTGCAATCTGTGCCGACGATATGAAAAAGGCGTATGCGGTTCTTAAAGAACACGGTTGCGAAATTTCTGAGCAGGAAGATATATAGGGGGGCATAAATGATGAAAAAGGACTGTGTTTTATATGACCGTGACTGCATAAACTGTGGCGAATGTGACATTTGCGATCTTGACCCTAAAAAAAGGTGCGATAATTGCGGCAAATGCCTCGAAGCAGACGACGACTATAACACCGTCGATGTTGATTTAACCCTTGAGGAAAACGAAGACCCCGAGCTGTTAAGCTACGAGGAGCTCTTCCCCGAAAAGGCGTTCATCGGCGAAAGCGATTTTGATGACGATGAGGAAGACGAATTTGACGATGAAGATTATGATGACTTCGACGATTTTGATGATCGCGATAATTTTTACGAGGACGAAGACTTTGATACAGAAGATGATGAAGATGATTTAAGACAGGACTTCGGGGAATTGTTTTAGAGGACTTTTAAACCGTTCAAAAAGGGCTGATGCATTGCATCAGCCCTTTTTTTGAAACTATTCTGTAAAATTCTCACTCCCCAGCGAGACCTCGCCGGATTTCAAAGTAATTGTTTCGCCGTTTTCGAGTTTTACAATCAGATTTCCTTCCGTATTTATATCGCTTGCGATTCCTGAAAAAGTTTTACCGTTTTGATTGAAGCTTATTTTTTTACCCAAAACGAACAAATAACTTTTGTATTCCTCAATTAGACTTTTGGCATCAAAAGAGTTATATATCATTTTAAATTCAGCAAGAACTTTTGCGATAATCTCATTCCGCGTTGCATTTTCGGGAAATACCGAACCTGCAATATTACTCAGTTCGCCCGGAAAGTCAGCGGAAGATGTTGTAACATTTATTCCGATTCCTACTATAATACTATTGATGCCTTGCAACGGATTGGTAAGACTCTCGGCAAGGACTCCGCATACCTTTTTACCATTTACAAAAATATCATTAACCCATTTTATGCGAGGTATTGTGCTGCACACGCTTTCAAGTGCCCGGCAAACTGCAACGCCTGCTGCAACGGTCAGAAGTCCCGGCTGAAGCTCTGTTTTATCGGGATGGATAAGAATAGACATATATATTCCGGTGCCGGACGGCGAAAAGAATTCTCTGCCCGGTCTGCCCCGGCCGTTTGTCTGGTTGTCTGCAATAACAACCGTTTCGTGAGGTGCGCCATCTTTTGAAAGTTCCTTAAGATACAGATTGGTCGAGCTTACCGTTTCCAGAACAATTATATTATATGAAGCATCGCAAATTAATGAATTAATTTTTTCTTTTGAGATTATATCATACATTTTTATCACCTTTCAGAATGTTAAAAACAGTATAACACAAGGCGTTTTTGCAGTCAATAAAAAGAAATTTAAAAAAAGTTGAAAAAAATCAAAAAAAGTACTTGACAAAGGGAGAGGGATGTGTTAATATAAACGAGTTGCGCCGAGCGACGGGGTCGAGCCCGAAAAAAGAATTAAAAAAATTCAAAAAAAGGGTTGACAAAAGTTGTCCGGTGTGATATATTAGATAGGCTCTCTCGAAAA
>SVJR01000004.1 GCA_015068845.1 Oscillospiraceae bacterium | reverse complement strand
TTTATGGGTAGTAAGTAGAGGTTGCATGGCTGGCAGGCCAATATAAAAACGCACTTGTGCGTAGCCAGTAGAGGGTAGGGCTATGCCCGAAACTGAAATACCCCCCGTTATACGGGGGGATATTTATTTGTGATCTTGGGTGCTTAACTATATCGCACTGTCAGGTGATGGAAGTTACGCCGGGTGAGGTGAAAAATATTGCAATAGTGCAGAAAATATGATACAATGTAATGTAGATTTTTGAGAAAGGACGGCTCGTTATGAAACGGATTGCGGCAGGAATTCTGGCACATGTAGACGCAGGCAAAACCACTCTTTCTGAGGGGCTTCTTTACTGTGCGGGCGAAATCCGGACTTTTGGCAGAGTTGACACTCAAAACACCTTTCTCGACACCGACGAAATAGAGCGCAGCCGTGGGATAACAGTGTTTTCAAAGCAGGCGGTTTTGTCGGTAGACGATACCCAAATCACCCTTGTTGACACCCCCGGTCATATCGACTTTGCAGCAGAGGCAGAGCGCACCCTTGCGGTTTTAGACTACGCAACCCTTGTAATCAGCGCAACAGACGGGATTCAGGGTCACACAAAAACCCTTTGGGATTTGCTGAAAAAGTACAATATCCCTGTATTTATATTTATAAACAAGCTTGACCTTGACGGAGCGGATAAGATGCGCGTTATAGACGAGCTGAAAGCCGATTTTGGCGGCAACTTTATTGACTTTTGCGACCCCGACCGTGAGGCCCTTTGCGAGAATCTTGCAATGTGCGATGAAAAACTGATGCAGATGTACCTTGACGACGGAAAAATCGATGAGGAGCTTGTTAAAAAAGCGATTAAACGCCGTGATGTTTTCCCCGTATTTTCGGGAGCGGCCCTTAAAATGCAGGGCGTTGAAACTTTCCTGAAAGCGTTTGTACGGCTCACCGTGCAAAGTGCCGCACCGAGCGAGTTTGGTGCAAAGGTTTTCAAAATCGGTCAGGACGATAAGGGACAAAGGCTGACATATATGAAGATAACCGGTGGCAGCCTTAAGGTCAAGGACATTCTAAAGGATGCCTCAGGCGGCGAAAAGGTAAATGAAATCCGGATTTATTCCGGCGAAAAATATAAAAACTGCGACATTGCGGAAAGTGGTTGTGTTTGTGCGGTTACGGGACCCACAAGAACCTATGCCGGACAGGGTCTGGGGTTCGAGGAAAATTCGGAAAAGCTGACGGCAGAGCCGATTTTCAGTTATCGGGTTATTCTCCCCAAGGGCGTGGACAATGGAACAGCTCTTGAAAGGCTGAGACAGCTTGAACAGGAGGAGACCCAGCTGAATGTTGAATGGAATGCACCTATTCGGGAAATTCAGCTTCGGGTAATGGGTGAAATTCAGCTTGAGGTGCTGAAGCAGATGATTTCAAAGCGGTTTGATATGGATGTCGAGTTCGAAGAGGGGCGCATTGTATATAAGGAAACGATAGAGGCAAGAGTTGAGGGGGTTGGCCACTATGAGCCGCTCCGTCACTATGCCGAGGTACATCTTGTTTTAGAGCCGCTGCCCCGTGGCTCGGGACTGCAGTTTGCGGCGGATTGCAGCGAGGATATTTTGGACAAAAACTGGCAGAGACTTGTTATGACACACCTGATGGAAAAGACGCACATAGGTGTTCTGACCGGCTCGCCGATAACTGATATAAAGGTTACATTAAGGTCGGGGCGGGCCCACATCAAGCATACCGACGGCGGCGACTTCCGTCAGGCGACCTATCGTGCGGTGCGGCACGGACTGAGGTGTGCAAAAAGTGTACTGCTTGAGCCGTACTATGACTTTACCCTTGAAGTCCCCGACGAGAATGTGGGCAAGGCAATGACCGACCTCAACTTTATGGGTGCGGAATTTACACTCCCTCATTCCTGGGGCGGCAAAACCCGTATTACGGGCAGCGTGGCGGCAGATGCAATACGCAACTACCAGAGGGAGCTTGTCGGCTACACCCACGGTAAGGGCAAGCTCAGCTGCGCTTTTCGTGACTACGGACCTTGTAAAAATGCAGAAAAGATAATTGAGGAGATTGGTTATAATGTCGATGCCGATGTGGAAAACACGGCAGACAGCGTGTTCTGTTCTCACGGTGCAGGTGTTGTTGTGAAGTGGGACGAGGTGTGCGATAATATGCACCTTGAAAGCGTGTTAAAGCCGCAGCGAGCGGCGGACGAGCACACTTTGGTGCGGCGGACGGGAAACATTGGTGCGTCTGATGACGAGCTGCTGAAAATTTTTGAGCACACCTATGGCAAGGTGGAACGCAAAAACCCCAACCACGCAATGCGGACACCAAAGCCGGCGAATACCGAATACGAGTACAAGCCTAAAAAGAAAAAGGAATTCGATAAGGAATACCTGCTTATTGACGGCTACAACATAATTTTTGCATGGGACTACCTGAAAAAGCTGGCAGGCGACAGCTTAGAGGCGGCTCGGAGTGCGCTGACCGACAGAATTTCAGCGTACAAAATCTTTCGTGACTGCGAGATTATTCTGGTATTTGATGCCTACAAGGTCAAGGGCAATCCGGGCGAGGCAGAGCGTGTCAACGGCATAACGGTTGTGTATACCAAGGAGGCACAAACCGCCGATGCTTATATCGAAAAGGCGGCAAAGGAATTAAGTCGGAATTATAAGGTAACTGTTGCCACCTCTGACGGACTGGAGCAGATGATAATTTTTGGTAGCGGTGCGTACAGGCTTCCGGCACGGGCACTTTTAGAGGATGTTCTTCGTGTTGAAAACCGCGTCCGTGAGATTGTGGAGCAGTACAATATTGATGCAGAAAACACAAAGTTCCTGAGGACCATCCGTGACAAGATGGAGGAACTGGAAATGGGAATTGAAGAATAAATGAACCTTTACTTTGCGCCCCTTGAGGGCATAACAACCTACACATACCGCAACACCCACGCCGAATTCTTTGGCGGCTGTGATGGGTACTTTGCACCGTTCATCACTCCCAGCGATAACGAGAAGATTGGGATGAAGTGCCTCAGGGACATTAACCCCGATGTGAATAAGACGAATGTAACGGTGCAGGTGCTGACCAATCGTGCGGACTCGTTCCTAAAGTTCGAGGACAAAATACGGGGACTTGGCTATGACAGCGTAAATATTAATCTTGGCTGTCCCTCGGGAACAGTGGTCAAAAAGAACCGTGGCTCGGGATTTTTGCGTGATGTTGAGGGCGTTGACCAATTTTTGGACGGGGTGTTTGCGGAGAGCAAGCTGAAAATCTCAATTAAGACCCGTTCAGGCTTTTCGTCGGGTGCGGAGCTGGACAAGCTGATGGAGATTTACAACAAGTATAATCTCACAAGCCTGATAATTCACCCTAGAGCAAGAGCGGACTTCTATAACGGCGAGCCGGATATGGCGGTTTTTGAGAGGGCATACACCGTATCCAAAAACGCTGTCTGCTACAACGGCAATGTATTCTTAAGGTCGGAGCACATTGAAATTTGCGAAAAATTCCCCAACCTTGGGGGGGTTATGTTTGGCAGAGGTGCGGTTATGAATCCGGCAATTTTCCGCGAGATAAAGGGCGGCAGAGCCTTAGAAACACGGGAGCTTATAGAATTTACCGATATTCTTGCGGAGCGGTATTTAAAGGTTCTCGGCTCGGAGGTTTACACACTCCATAAGCTGAAGGAAATCTGGATGTATATAATGTGGAATTTCCCCGACGAGAAAAAGACCTTCAAGGCGGTCAAAAAGTCGGATAAACTGGGTGATTTGCTTGCGGCAATCAGGATGTTGCCAAGGCTTGATTAAAAGAGGAGAAACAGGGAGTATATTGCGCCGCTTACAGAACCGAGGATTATATCAAGCATAGTGTCTTGAAGGGAATTGTTCTGAGAGGTTAAGCCAAACAGGCTGTCTCCGGCAAATTCCCATATTTCCCAAATTGCGGCGGCAGAAATGGCGGCAAACAGCGAAAAACAGAGGGAAAGCCACTTTTTCTCTAAGCTTCCGCCAAGCCGGAGATACAGCTCTTTGCCGGCACGGGCAAAGATAAAGCCGGACTCAAAGTGGAGAACTTTGTCCCAGTAGGGAACGGTCGCATAAAAGTTCAGTGTCCGACCACAAAATACCGACAGAATTAAAAGCAGCGAAAAGGCGATACAGGTTTTAAAGGTGAAAACACGGAATTTTGCGTTGACCAGTACCCCTGCAAAGATTGCAAGAATACACAAAAATAGAACTATCATAAAATACCTCGCATTGGTTTTTTGGTTAGTATATGTAAATAAATAGTTTTTAGACTTAACTTGATATAAGACTATAAAGACTGTCGAATGTTGTAGAAAGACAAATAACAATTTGACGAAGGAGATACAGATATGACCACATTCATATTAGACGGCAATAACTTTTCTGACATGGAAGGTTTCTATGACGAAATAGATAAATTATTAACAAAAAATTTGCAATGGAAGACGGGGCATAATATACATGCCTTTAATGATTTATTGCGTGGAGGGTTTGGTGTACATGAATATAATGAACCCATCACTATTAAGTGGATAAACTATGGCAAAAGCAAAAAGGATTTAGGTGATGAAACGATATTAATGCTATTGGAAATTATGCTGTATAATGACTCGGATCATGATGTTAAAGTTGAATTAACAAGGTAAATTTCAATGTATTTGTGTTTTTAGCCCTGATCCGACACGAACGACAGCTAAAAACGAATGTTATCCGGATTATACAGTCTTTATAATAAGTGTAAATAGTATAAAATAAAATTACTAAGGAGAAAAATATGAGAATTTTAGACGAAGACAGAGATAAAGCCTTAAAAAACATTTTGTTGTTGTTTACAAAACAGGAAGCAGAGCAACTTATTTCAGATTTGGAAGATTTGGTTAATGATGATACAAGAGGCAATCATTTTCACATAAATAATGAAGATTATTCAAAAGAAATAACAGTTGCATTGTATGATGAAAATAACATTGATGACTTCTTTTCGGAAAGATGCAAAGAATTAATCAAATATGATAAATAGTTTTTCAAGATGTCGCTAAAAAAGGCATCCAAACCTTATATCCAAAAAAATCACCGAAAGGAGAATTAGCCGTGGTCGGATTTAGAAACAGCCATCCGTTGGTGTGCTTTATATATTTTGTATTTGTGCTGGGCTTTTCCATGCTTGTTATGAATCCGATAAGTCTTGGTATCTCTTTGATGTGCGGTTTTTTATATTCGCTTATGCTTGGCGGTAAAGCGTCGGTGCGGAAAAATCTGATTTTTGTTATTCCACTGATGTTTTTCACTGCGGTGCTCAATCCCCTTTTCAACCACCGTGGCGTAACAATCCTTTGGTACTTTCCCGGCGGAAATCCGCTGACGGCAGAATCCATAATCTTTGGTGCGGTTGCGGCGGTAATGCTGGCGTCTGTGATTTTCTGGTTTTCGTGCTTTAACCGTATTTTCACCTCGGACAAGCTGATGTACTTGTTTGGCAAGGTATCGCCGGCATTGTCGCTGATACTTTCAATGACGCTTCGGTTTGTGCCGAGGTTTTCCGGACAGATTAAAAAGATTATTACGGCTCAGCGGTGTATCGGCAAGGATCAAAGATGCGGCAAAGTCACGGAGCGGATAAAGAATGGCGGTGCGGTGCTGTCTGCAATGACCTCGTGGGCGCTTGAGGGGTCGGTTATCACCGCTGACAGTATGAAGGCGCGCGGCTACGGTCTTTCGGGCAGAACGGCGTTCTCGCCTTTTCGGTTTACGGCGCGTGACTTTAAATTCCTTTTGGTTATTGTACTTTTGGGCACATACACGGCATTGGGAGCGACATTGGGCGAGCTGAGGTTTTGGTACTTCCCGTCGTTTGGTGGCAAAGCGCCGACCGGCTTTAGCATAAGCGTGTATGCGGCATATTTTATTTTGTGTGGATTACCCTTAATAATTGACTTGTGGGAGGTGAGAAGATGGAACTCATTAAGGTCGAAGATTTAAACTTTACATATCCAGGCGGCAACACGGCTGCACTTGCAGAAATAAATATTTCTATAAATTCGGGCGAGTTTGTAACGGTTTGCGGTCAGTCCGGCTGCGGCAAAACCACTCTTCTCAGACTTCTCAAGCCGGCGCTCAGCCCCGTGGGCGAGCTTTGCGGCGGTATATACTTTGGCGGCAAGTCTTTGGCGGATATTGACGCGCGAGGTCAGGCGGCGGATATCGGGTTTGTGATGCAAAACCCTGAGACCCAGATTGTTTGTGACAAGGTCTGGCACGAGCTTGCCTTTGGCGCAGAAAATCTCGGCTTGCCAAATTCTGAAATTCGGGCACGGGTTGCCGAGATGGCGGCGTTCTTCGGGATTGAGGAATGGTTTCGAAGCAAAACCTGCGACCTGTCCGGCGGACAGAAGCAGCTTTTAAACCTTGCCTCGGTAATGGTTATGCAGCCGTCGGTGCTCATACTGGACGAGCCCACAAGCCAGCTTGACCCCATTGCGGCAAGAGAGTTTTTGGAAACGCTTAAACGGCTGAATCTCGAGCTCGGAACAACAATAATTATATCCGAGCATCGGCTGGAGGAGGTAGTTCCCTTATCTGACCGCATAGTGGTGCTGGACGAGGGAAGGATAATTTGCAATGGCTGTCCTCAGGAGGTTGTACGGCAACTGACGGACATTGGGCATATTATGGCAAAGGCTCTGCCGGTGCCGATGCGTGTTTTTAGTGCCTTGGAAAGGTCGGGAGAAGTCCCGCTGACAGTTCGTGACGGACGGCTGTGGATGGAGAGATTTGTGCAGTCAAACCCCATATTCCCCGAACGGATACCAAAGGTGCAGCCTTTGCGAAAAGGCGATGTGGCAGTAACGGTCAAAGATGCGTGGTTTCGCTACGGGCGTGAGCTCCCCGATATACTCAGGGGCTTGAATCTTGAAGTATTCAAGGGCGAGATTTTTGCCCTTATGGGTGGCAATGGTGCAGGGAAAAGTACGGTACTATCTTTAATTTCGGGGGTTAATACCCCATACTCGGGCAAGATTCTGATAAATGGTGTGCCGCTGAAAAAAATACCAAAGCTTTATGATGGCGTGCTTGGCGTTCTACCCCAAAGCCCTGAATGTCTGTTTGTGAAAAATACAGTGAGGCTTGACCTTGAGGATATGATACAGGGCAAGGATGGGGAAAAAGAGATTGAGGACATATCAAGGCTCTGCCGCATACAGGGACTTTTAGATAGGCATCCTTCGGACCTCTCGGGCGGCGAGCGGCAAAGGGCGGCACTTGCGAAGGTTCTGCTGAAGAAGCCGGAGAGACTCCTGTTAGACGAGCCGACAAAGGGCATGGACAGCAACTTCAAGGACGAGTTTGCGGAAATTCTGCGAAGCCTGACGGCAGACGGTGTAACGATACTACTCGTTTCTCACGATATTGAATTTTGTGCAAAATATGCCGATCGGTGTGCCCTTATGTTCGACGGTGAAATCATATCGGTGGCAAGACCGAGAGAGTTTTTTGCAGGTAAAAGCTTTTACACAACAAGCGCCAACCGAATGGCAAGGTCGCAAGTACCTGCGGCAGTTCTGGCAGAGGATATAATCCTTGCCTGCGGTGGGAAGGAGAAGAAATTATGATAAAGAGAGTTATTTTGGGAGCGATTTTCGGGGTGCTGTTTTTAGCGTGCTGCGTAGCACAGCTCACGGGAATGACGGACGGTCAGCCGACCTTGATTCAGCTTTTGGTACAGCTTTTGTCAATCGCCCTTGCGGCGTTTGCAATTTCCTGCTTTCTGCCACGGAAAAATAAAGCTGAAAAGTCAAAGCGGAGCTACGCAAGGCTTACAAAAAGAAATATCCTAACGGCAATTTTGGTTATTATTTTTGCTGCGGTTACGGTTGTTTTCGGTATGGTATATTTGCAAAACAGACGGTATTATCTGATAAGCGTTTTGATTATTTTTGAAGTAATGCTTGCGTTCTTTGCGATGTTTGAGGGGCGAAAACCCGAGGCAAGGGAGCTGGTTACGGTGAGCGTTCTGTGTGCATTGGCGGTTGCCGGCAGAGCGGCGTTTTATATGCTGCCGCAGTTCAAGGCGACACTTGCAGTCGTGATAATTGCCGGTGTGTGCTTTGGCGGCGAGACGGGGTTTCTGGTCGGCGCCGCTGCGGCGTTTGTATCCAACTTCTTCTTCGGTCAGGGTGCGTGGACACCTTGGCAGATGTTTGCATCGGGTCTGGTCGGTCTGATTTCGGGTCTGGTTTTTGCAAACGGCAAAATTCCGGCAACAAGAGTGGTGCTTTCGGTGTTTGGTGCGGTTATGGCGGTTGTGGTCCACGGGATAATTCTCAATGCCTCAAGCGTGTTTTTGTGGCAGCCCGAGCCGACATTCGAAATGCTGATTGCCTCGTGTATCAGCGGAATACCCTTTGACCTGATTTACGGCGCATCAACGGCAATGTTTTTGTGGTTTATTTCAGAGCCTATGATAGAAAAACTGGAACGCTTGAAAACAAAATACGAAATACTAAGCAGGAGGTAAATTTTATGAAAAAAGTATTAATTACAGGCGGAAACAAGGGTATAGGACTTGCGGCAACAAAACTGTTTCTGGAAAAGGGATACCGGGTGATTGTTGTTGCGCGTGACTTTGCGGAGTTTCCGTACAAGGACAACGCCCAGGTGGAGATTGTGGAGTTTGATATAAGCCGGGTTTCGGACATTGCCGCACTTGTGGAGAAAATCGGGGCGGTTGATGTTCTGGTCAATAATGCCGGTATGATGTATTCTCTGCCCTATAACAGCTACCCCGTGGAAAAGCGAGATATGCTGATGAATGTAAATCTTTACGCACCCATTGAGCTTATAACAGCATTTTCTGCGGCTATGATTGAAAACGGCGGCGGCAGAATTATCAATATTGCGTCGGTTGCAGGGCAAATCGGTCATCCCGATGTGTGGTACGGCGCGTCCAAGGCGGCACTTATCAACGCCACAAAGAGCTTTGCCAAAGCGTTTGCTGCAAAAAATATTCAGGTTAATGCGGTTGCCCCCGGCCCGACCTTCACCGATATGATGAGCGTTATCCCCGAAGACCGCAAGGCGTATATGAAGGCAAACACCTACACAAACCGGTTTGCCGAGCCTGAGGAAGTTGCAAAGACCATTCTCTGGTTGGGAACAGATGCCCCCGACTATATAACCGGCTTTTGCGTGGATATGAACAACGGCGTATTTCCGAGATAAGAAACAAACCTATTGCAGAATATGTTGAAAGATGTTATTTTTCGTTTATACACTGTTTGTCTGATAAACCAATTGCCAAAAATGACAAGGAGTTTTGCCAAAAGTACTACGAGCTTTTCGGTGCGTTTGCTGAGGGAACGAAATAAAATACTATAAAATCAGATAAAGATCGTTATATAGTTCAAATGAGCAATTTAGCAGAAAGTTTTAATGGGTAAAGCCTCCCTTGTGTAAAGGGAGGTGGGTTTGCGTAGCAAACTCGGAGGGATTGTAATTGTTAAATTAAAAATAATAGGAAACAACAAAAATAAAGAAACAATCCCTCAGTCTCACTGCGTTCGACAGCTCCCTTTACACAAGGGAGCCTATTTTTATTTGCAAATTTACAAAATTTTACAGAAAACTATTGCAATTTTAAAAGTTTAGTGGTATAATGACAATGCTACACTTTTAACTTATATATACACCTGAAGGTGTGCGTTTGGTAAAAACGCACACTTTGGTTCGCTGTACCTTTGGGTGTAGTTAAAAGTGTAGCAACTTAGAACTGAAGCTGTGTGTTTTTCATGCGTCAGCTTCGGTTGGCGCATTTTTTAATTTTAGGAGGGCTGAATATGCCAAATTACAAAAAGATGTATTTGAAAATGTTCAATAAGGTGACCGACATAATTGAAGAATTAATGGAATTGCAGGTAGAGTGTGAGGATATGTATATAGACACCTATGACGAATCCCCTGAGGATGATGGCGAAGAAGATGATTTTAATTTTTAAACAAAAAAAGACAGTCTGCAGACTGTCTTTTTTATTTGTAATCTTAAATCGGATATTAATATCCAACCTTTTCCCAGCATTCAAAGGGAGCTGCAAGTTCTTCACTGATATAAACCTGAGTCTTCTTTGTCTGGAGCATTGAGCTCGGGAGATAAGGTGTAACAGGACCGTGTGTGCAAAGACGGCTTGTCATTCTTTGCCATGATGAGAATGTACCGCATGTTGCAAGTGCATGAACTTCGATTCTTTCCTTAGCGCGCATTACATCGAGAGGACCGATGGTTGCTGCACACGGAGGAACATTAGCGATATCACCGGACTGACCGAATGTACCGTTGAGAGAGTTCTGCATGATGGTCATGGGATGGAGCTTAACGATCTGTGCGGGCTGGTTGAGCCATTCTTCAACATCACCGCTGCCGATGAATTCAGGAATAGGATCAACGAATGCCATATGGCCTGCCCAACCGGGAGATGTAGATGCGATATCAGCACCTGTTCCCTCAGTAATATCGTCGATTATCTTAGAATAATCGTTGATATTTGCGTTTGTGGGGAAGTGAACATTTTCCATAGGCATACGGAGCTTTTCATCGATCTGGTTGTAGAGATACTTAATCATAGAATGTGCAAAGCCTGCTTCGTATGTGATAGGAGCGATGTTGCCTGCTTCATCTGCCCATTCGTCCTCTGCAACAAGGTGAACCTTGCTACAATCGATACCGAAGTAGTTGATGAGCTGTGCAAGAGGAATGTATGTATCCGGTTCGGGGTTACCGAGGATCATTGTGAAGCTCTTGCCTGCTTCTGATGCAGCTCTGAGGCGCTCAAAAAGTGTTGCGATGAGAACGGGATGGGGGTTCATCATAACCTTTACATTAAATTCAGGATGCCACCAATCTTCTCTCTTTTCGAGATCCTTACCGCTGAGGCTACGAACATAATCGCAAACCTTCTTGTCCTTGAAAGGAACAAATTCATGCGGCTGAAAATCAAATTTTGTTGCCGGGTCGGTAATAAAATTGCTCATTTTACAATTTCTCCTTTTAAAATAGTATTCTTAACATTAAACCATTGATCAACAATGATTAAGTTAGCAAGATTTCCCTTCTTAATCTGACCGATTTCGGGCATATTAAGAAGCTTTGACGGGTTGAGCGATGCATACTTGAACACATCGCAAACCGAGCCACCGGTGTGAACCATCATATTGCTGCAGGCAATATCGAGTGTCAGCTTTGAGCCGGCAATGTCGCCGCCCCAGTCAAAGTTGATGTCGAAAGCCTCTTCAAGTCCCGGCAGCGGAGGTCCGTCTGCCACAAACGAGTCGGCAATAAGAATGATTTTGTCCTGACCCTTGATTTTCTTAACAAGGCGGATCATATACGGGTGAACATGAACACCCATGGAATCGCAGATAAGCTCTGCGTAAATTCCGTCGTTGTAGTTAACTGTCTCGTCAACGCAAACTCCGCGTACTTCGGGATAGTTCTCCAAAGTTCCTGTTGCGTTTGTGTGGTGTGTGCCAAGCTTCAGGCCGTAGGGCATAAGCGCCTCAACCTGCTCCGGAGTTGCCTCGGAATGTGCAACTGAGAACACAATTTCAGGAATTTCGCGCTTAACATACTTCACAAAGTCCAGAATTCCTTCACGCTCGGGCGCAACGCACCATACCTTTGCAAAGCCTTTTGCGGCTTCAACAACCTCGGCATAGTCCTTTTCAACAATTGCGTCCTTCCACACATTCTTTTCCTTGTCGCAACCAAAATCGGGGTTGAGGTACGGACCCTCCATATAAACACCGATAATGTTCTGACATTCGCCGTTAGCAATTGCATCCTTGTACTTTTTAATTGCATCAAGATGCTCCTGCTTGTTCATACTGTAAAACAGAGCCGGCAGAACCGATGTAACACCGTGGTCAAGAAGTGTTCTCGAACACTTAACGGGGTCATCATGGAAATATGTGTCGCCGTCAGCGTGGGTATGTATGTCAATCAGACCGGGTCCCACAAAAAGCCCCTCTGCATCTATAATCTCAGCACTCTCGGGGATTTCGAGCTTTTTGCCGAAGTCCACGATTCTTTCGCCGTCCATAAGCAGAGTAGCCCGGGGGATATAATGGTCAGGCATAACAAGTGTTGCGTTGATTATCGCTTTCATTATACTTCCCTCTTTCCGGTTAAGTTATGGTATTCGCACCCCGAATTGGGTATAAATGCCTAATTTACCTATTAAACTTATTATACTTTAGTTTCGCCGTTCTGTCAATTATAATATTTAAAAAATATAAAAGTGTTTTTATTGTCTTTGATAATAATTACACATATTGACAATATTATAGCATTGACGGCTTTAAAGGTGAAGTTTGTCCGTAGCATAAGGCAAAAAAATAGACATTCGTTTGATGAATGTCTACATTGAAAATAGCATATTAAAATATTTGCACAAACTAACAAATAAAACAAAACCCGTTTTATGCGTTCGGTGCTGTTTTTGAAAGCGCGTAGGGCGCAGTATGTAAAAACGCTTTGCGTTTTCTTTTATTATAAAATGCTCTCGCATTTTATAATCTTGCGCTATCAATATGCCACCGGCATATTGCCTTAACGCTCCAGCCCTAAAAGTCCATAATTGTTTTGTTGCCGTATACTGCTTCCCAGTCACGCTCAAAGCCTTCGATTGCAGCCTCAGTCATAGGATGGGCAATCAGCGACTCGAAAATCTTGGGTGCAATTGTCACCGAGTGACAGCCTGCAACCGCACATTTATGAACCTGCTCGGCATTGGTAAAGCTTGCAGCCAGCACCTGACAATCAAGGTTATAGTTTTTAAACTGTTCAACTATGTATTCAACAACCTTTACACCGTCGCTGATGGTGTTGTCAAGTCGGTTTACATAGGGTGCAACAAAGTCTGCGCCGGCTTTTGCTGCCATAAGTGCCTGTGCCGGAGTGAAGATTGCGGTCATGGTAACGCCGATGCCAAGCTCCTTGAGCATCTTTGTTGCTTTAAGACTTTCCTCGCAAATCGGGATTTTGGCGTAAAAGTTGCCGCCAAGCGTCTGCTTTACAAGCAGTGCTTCGTCAACAATTTTTTCAGCTGTTTTCTGTACTGTTTGAATATGAAGCATCTTTTCAGGTCCGATGATGTTGCGGATTTCTTTAACAATTTCCCAGAAATCGCCGTTTTCCTTTGCGATAAGGGTTGGGTTGGTGGTTACACCTGCTACGGGATAGTATTCGTTCAGGTAACGGATTGCCTCAATGTTGGCAGTGTCGATTAAGTATTTCATTGTGTGTCATTCCTTTTCTTTTCATTTTCTTATCTAAATTTTCCGTTTCTTAGTATACAGCCAAACAAAAAGATTGTCAAGAAAAAGTTAAAGTCCAAAATAATGTTGACAAGCCGCCGAAAGGCGTATATAATAATATCTAAAGAAAAACTAAAGTCAGTCCTTGGAGAGGGACGGAAAAACTACTACTATAAAGATAAAGGCAGAGATTTGATATGCTTAAAAATTTTAACATCAAACAGCCGTTTTTTGAATACGGCCCCAAATGCTATATGTACGGAGACGTCCTTCTTGAAATTGCAAAGGGTCTTGACGCCCTTTCAGAAAAATATGACGTTGATGTAATTCTTGATATTCCTGATACAGAAATCAGCAACATCGCAAAAAACACAAAGAGAATACACGTTTTCTCGCAGCATATGGACAGCATCCCCGTAGGTAAGGGTATGGGCAGAAGCCTCCCCGAAGCTTTAAAGGCAGCAGGTGCTGTTGGTGTAATGCTTAACCACGCTGAACACAAATTGACTATGGACGAAATCGCTGAGGCTATCAAGCGTGCAGATGAGGTTGGTCTTGCAACTATGGTATGCGCAGACAGCGTTGAAGAAGTAAAAGAGATTGCAAAGCTTGCCCCCAACATTCTGGTTGCAGAGCCGACCGAGCTTATCGGCACAGGCAAACCTGCCGACAAGGAATATGTTGACGAGGTTATCAAGTGCATAAAGGAAATTAATCCGGACATTCTTCCCTTCCCGTCAGCCGGAATCAGCAAGGGTGAAGACTGCTACAACATCATAAAGGCAGGCTCATCCGCATCAGGTTGCTCAAGTGCAATAGCAAAGGCTGAAAACCCCTTGGCCTTGGCGGAAGAAATGATTGCAAGCGTCCGCAAGGCTTGGGACGAAATGCACTAAGGAGGACTCATTTATGAATAACGAAGCATTAAAGGCAGCAAAGCAGGTATACGAGATTGAAAGCGAATGCATAAAAAATATGGCTGAATACTTTGATGAAGAAGCGTATTCAAAAGCAGTTGAGCTTTTGAAGAACGCCCCCCGTATCGGTGTGACCGGCTGCGGACATTCGGGTATTATCTGTCAGCATTTTGCGCATCTTATGTGCTGTATTGACCAGCCTGCAAGATTTATTTCACCGGCAGAGGCAGTTCACGGTGCAACCGGCTACCTTCAGGCAGGTGATGTATGCGTTTTTGCATCACGCGGTGGTAAGACAAAGGAGCTTCTTCCTATTCTTGATATCTGTAAGACAAAGGGTGTACACATTATCTCGGTTACCGAGAACCTTGAATCACCCCTTGCTGAAATGGCAGATGTTGTAATCAAGCAGTATGTAAACCGTGAAACCGACAAATACAACTGTCAGGGTACAACATCATCAACCTCGCTTGCGGTTATATTCCACATTCTTCAGACCGCTTTAATCGAGGAAACCGGCTTCTTAAACGAACAGTTTGCCATCACCCATCCGGGAGGAGCTGTTGGTGAGAGACTCAATAAAAAGTAAACAATTAAAAAATTTAATACATATTTTTCAGGAGGATTAAACTATGGAATTCAAAGTTTACCAGAAGGAACTGGAACTTCAGTCAAGAGGCTGGATTCCCACATTCCACGATGTATCAAAGGAAATTATGGAGATTGTAAAGGAATCAGGCGTTAAGAATGGTACCGTTGCAATCGCATCACACCACACAACCTGTTCAGTAATGGTTCAGGAATGCTCACACGATATCGATTCATTCGATCTCGAATATCTCCAGCACGACCTTCTCGACATTATGAGAAAGATGATCCCCGACTTTGCTGAAGAACATCAGTACCGTCATCCGGGTCCCATCCACTCACAGTTCGGCAGATACGTTAACGAGCCCGGCGACTACACATCAATGAACACAGACGGCCACCTCCGCAGCGTATTCTTCGGCAGAAGCGAAACAATGACAATTAAGGACGGCGTTCTCGACGGCGGCGAATTTGCTCATATTTACTTCATAGACTGGGACCATGTACGCGCTCGTCGCAGACAGCTCAATGTTACCGTTATGGGTACAACCGAGGATGTAAACGACAGAAAGTGGAACAACGGCGAAGTTATCAACACACTTCACAAGTTCACTGACGAAGAAAAGGCATACGATGTACATTACGATCTCCAGCTTAAGAGATAATATTTGCTGATACAATCGGGGCAAAATTCTGATATTTTGCCCCGATATTTTTGTATAACGAAAACCACGCGATAATCGCGTGGTTTTCGTTATACAAAAAAACAGATATACGAATTTCCGTATATCTGTTTACTGTCGCCCTGAGCTTGTCGAAGGGTCTTTTACAATTCATTTGACAGTCCCACCCTGCGAAGATGCTCGTCAAGGGTGTTTACCTTGTCCTGACTTACCTCGTTATAATGGGAGAGCTTTTTGATTTCCTTTGTTCTGAAAAACAAAATGTTGAAAAATCGCACAACCCAGAATATGGGGTATAGCAGCTTGCACCTCTTCACCGCGGGATAGTGAAACCCTAAAAACTCTACTGTAGGGAAAATCTTACGGAAAATAAGCTTCGCTTTGGTGGCTTTCTGCCCGTCGCTGCCGTAATTTGCCACAAGCCTTGAAGCAATACGGTTTTCAGAATTACCGTAAGCACCGCTGCCGAGGATAAATGCCGCCATTTCTTTTATGCGGTTATCGGTGGCTGTTTCGTTGCCAAACCAAACCGCCGAGAGCGTGGCAAAAAGTCGTTCAAAATCGCAAAGTGTCAGCTTTTCAAGCTCTGAGTTGATGTATTCACGGTCAAGTGGTTGTCGATTCATTACAAAAACATCAAGCAGATGCATAATGCCTATTCCGCCTTCTACATAATGCTTGGCAATGTGGTCAATTGCATAAACATACGAATCCTCGGGTGACATTTCGTAAATAAAGTTCCTATTTTCGCAAAGCCTTGCATATTTCCACGGGTCGACATAGTAATCATAAAGCGTGCCGAAAGTCGGGGGTACAAGCTCCTTGTGCAGCTCAATTACAAGTTGACGGCTTTTGAAAATTATTTCGTGAGGAGTCTCGTGGTCAAGGACAAAGCCAAGATTTACGAGTATCGGCTTGACTTCGTCAAGCCGATTTCTGTCAATCAGAATGTCGGTGTCGGTCATATACCTAAGCGCCGGGTGCGGATAAAGATGCTTGGTGTAAAACCCTTTCAGTGGCATTGCACGCAGACCTGCCTTTTCCATTTCGTCAAGGAATGTGTTGATTACAACTTCCTGAGTTGCTTCGCGTGCGGTTGCACGGTTGTTTTCATAAATGAATTTTGCCGCAAGCTCAGAGGGCATCTTTTCAAGGGCCTTCGGGCAAAGGGCAACAAACCCTGCCAGATGATGCGCCTTTGAAAAGGCGTACAGCTGTTCAAAATCAATATTCACATTTTCGGGAGCATTAAAATCCGTGCCGGAAAGCACGGATTTTATAATATTAATCAGATAATTTATCATTTTATCACCTTGCGTAAAATTCTTTTTACAAGCCGTACTGCTTTTTTTACAGGGCTTGTTTTAATGCAGACCTTAATCGCTTCGTCAAAGGGTATATCATTTACCAAGCTCATAAAAAGCTCTCTGTTTTTTGGCATTGCAACCGAGCGATATGCCGGATAATTAAATTTAAGTGCGGCGTCCATATCAACCTCGGTATAGCGCATTTTTGAGGCAACATCAGCAAACAGCTGTTGTCCCCTTTTTGAGTTTACAAGGACAAGGGAAGTACCTTTGTCATCAAAAAATTCGGGACAGACTTTCTCTATGCCCCAGAAGTCGGCAAGGGTAATATCGCTCTCGCGCTCAACAGACTTTGAATGGCAGTTGTAGCACGAGGGCCTTAGACAAAGGTTTGAGAGAAACGCCCGCATATACAAATCTTTGGAAAAGATTTGTAGGTACTCCGTGCTATTAGTAAAATCTAATAGTACGGAGAACATTTTCCAGCCATATTTCTTATGCCTGAAAAATGTTCTCCGCGTGCTTGCGCCCGCGCTCTTTTCACGAAATCGTAAATATTTTTGCCAAACGGAGGGTGAAGGTACCCCGTGGCAAATTAAATCCTGAGTAAAAAGATTTTCGTAGTCTTTACCAAGATAAGCTTTCAGACCGCTTATCTGACAGGGCGTTCCTGTAAACAAAACAACCTTGCCGGCTTCAAGATATTCTTTTGCTGACTTGTATGTATCGCCAATCCGGCTTTGCAGATATTTTGAACCATACAGCTTTTCCAAATCGGTAATATCAGTTATCTCTATATGATTAACATTTAAGTCCTCATCAAAAGCTGCACCAAAGACAACGCCGTCCTGCTTTAGAATATGTTCTGCAAGAAGTGAAAAAACACCGCCCGACGAGCTTTGCTGCCTTGTTTCCTCGTTGTTGTTTATACAGGCATAGACCTTTCCCTTTGGATTTCCTTTATATTCGCCCAAAATGGGACAAATCTTTATGCATAAACCGCAGTCTATACATAAACTGCCGTCAACAACCGGACGCAGAAATCCTTCACTATCCGGTTGCATAGATATACATTTCTTGGGACATATATTATAACAGGCGTGACAGCCCGAGCATTTTTCAAAATCCGTTATTTTTTCCATAGGATACTTCTCACTTTATTTATAGGTTTTTGAACAAGGTCTTTCTCGTTTGTGTTCATCCCGAAGGTCCAGAGCGCCAAAATGTATAAAACAGAATAAAGCAAAATTACAAAGACAAGACTAATCGGTAGGTTTGGAACAAGTATAAGCTTTTTAAGTAAAAAGCCGATAACTGTAACAGCTGCTGTTGGAATTAACAGACTTATGATATTTTTCCAGAAGCACAGCATATCCAGATGCATCCTGTTGTGATAGTACCAGTTCATAAACAAAATATTTCCGGCAGTGAGCGAAACTGCTGTACCTACAGCTGCTCCGCTTGCGCCCCATTTTTTTATGCATGGGATACTTACAAAAATGTTACATATTGCGACAAGAAGATAAACAACCGAGCGTGCCTGATGCTTGTTTTTTGCCCGCTGTATTTCAATGCCGAGGTTTTGTATCAAAGGGACAGTTACGGGAACCATCAAAAACAGCCCGATTATATATGCACTATCATAGCCCGGACCTGCCCACAGAGCAATAAACTCTTTTCCGAACAGGATATAGCCGGTGATTATAAGTCCCAAAATCAAGAACTGAATTCTTCCCACCTTTGTGAAAAGATTTGAAAGCCGGTTGTTGTCACCGCCACTGGCAACAATGAGATTTACTCTTGGAATGAAGACTCCCGAAACTGCTGTTGACAGGGTCAAATACAGGCTGTTAAGCTGCGCTGCAACACCAAAAACGGCAACAGCAGAGGTGCCTATCATTCTGCCAAGCAGAAACTTGCCGATACTCCAGTTTATCTGGTCCACAATCATATTTATAAAAATAAAGAAAGTAAAGGCCCACATTTCCCTGAACAATGAAAACTGAAATTTGTGGAAATTAAACTTTACCTTAAGCTTTTTAAGGCAGAAGAAGAGGTCGGCTATCAAAACTGTAAAGGTCAGAATGGTTGTTATTGACACCATTGCAATCGAGCCATAGCCAATAATTAAAAGGGGTAGCGTCAAAAAGGGGTTAAAAAGTTCCTTTATGAAGTAAACAAGCTTTTGAAAAAAAAATCTCTCGTGAGCGGTAATAATGCTTGAGAAGACGCTGTTTATAAAGGTCGCAACCATATTAAGAACCATTATAGAAAGCAAAATCTTTGCCTTTGAAAGTTCGGCGGCGGTCAGCCCCTTGCCAAAAATGCTGCGGGCGTTTTGTACCATTACAAAACCGCAAAGAATACATACCAGAGCGATAATGGTAAAAATAGTCATAAACATTCCGTTTAATTTTGAGATTTCATCGCTGTTGTTTTGGGACTTGTATCTGGAATAAAAACGGACATAGCTTGCACCAAAACCAAGGCTGAGCAAGCTAAGATATGATACAACTGAATATACCAGTTGATAAAGTCCGTATTCACTTTGACCAAGAAGGCGAAGCATTATAGGAGTATATAAAAGCCCCGTCAAGATATGGACCCCCTGAGTGGCATAGGAAAGTATGACACCGGCCTTCAGCTGGTTAATTTTCATAAAATCAGTCTCCATTTATCAGTTCTGCAAATAGCTTTGCAGAGATTTTTGCTTTTTCGATGTAAGAGGGAAGCTTTTCGGCATAAATCTGTCTTAAACTGTCCTCGTTTTCAAGAAGTCGGTCAAACGCATCAATCAAAAGCTTTGGCGAATCAAAGGTCTGGATAGGAAGCACCAGATTTTCTTCGCTCCCGAAAAGGTCTTTAGCGATACCTTTTGCTTTTACCGAATAACCTAAAGCGAGAGCGGGGACACCGGTCGAGTATGCTGCAATTATGGAATGTGTGCGTGCGCCAATGAAAAAGCGGCAACGGGCAATGTAGCCTTTAAGCTGCTTGCAGCTTAGCTTGGGGTCGGATATAAGAACAACTCTTTTGCTGTCTTTGTATTTTTCAAAGATTGGTTCAAGCACGGTCAGGTCATTGGGGAAACTATGCATAACATGCGGGAACAGGGCAATGTTCATCTTTGTTGTTTTCAGGATATGGTCAACAAGACGGTAAACAGAGTCCAGTGCCACAGCCTTGTTTTTGGTATAATTCAGGATAAGCGGGCTAAAGTTTATACCCACCATATTCCCTTCCCTCCAGTTTTGGGGGAGCGGAAGGTTTTCAGCTTCAAGCAAAAAAGCGGGGTCTGAAACAAGGTGAGCCTTGCCCTCAAAGCCGTTGTCGAGGAGAGCGTTGTATGTGATGCTGTCGCGTACGGTTATCAGGTCAAAATTGTTGAGGTGCTCTTTTAATTCGCCGGGAATTTCATCCGGCTCAATGGATGCGCCCCACAGCATCATTTTCTTGCCTGCCCTTTTAATTGCAAGGTCGGTGGGCCATTCGGATTTGCCCTTGGTATAGCAGTAGTTATCGCCTCCGATTGCAACAAACCCGTCAAAGTCGTCTGCTATGGCAGACATTTTTCTGTCGGCAAGAATAATATCCTTAAGCTTTCCCAGTCGGAACAGTCTTTTATCAACCTGAAAAACAATGTGAGGAATGGTCCACTTTTTCAACCCTTTATGCAATAATACTTTATCTATTGTTGTGATATTGCGGTCCTCCTCCGGACGAATAGAGCGAAGACTGATTTCGGCATCGGGGGAAATTCTTTTAATTTCCTCAGAAACAGTTGTAGCAAGCGCCTCGCAACCGTGATTTCCGCTTCCGCTGTGTTGATAGAGTAATATTTTTTTCATAATTACCGCCTCTTAAACTTAATATTTTACCGTGCCCAGGGTGGGAGAAGCCAGATGTACGGAACAACTGCGGATTGTTCAAGTAAAACAATGATGGTAAATCGCGTGATAGCATAAGTGATAATCAGAAGTCTCGCTACCCATATCGAGTGGTGGTCGTGATAACATCTTGGAATGTCCGCAAGTGCCCAGTAAGCGCCAATGCTGAAATAATAGGCAATTCGCTTGGTGTAAGGGTTTATAAAACCGCAAAGACCCAGTGCTGTAGCCAGGAAGAACATAAATATAAACAGTGCGTTCCGCTTATTTACTTTAACAAGTCGATTATAATGAATTGCAAGAATAAATGATACCAGCAGGTCAACATAAAAGTCACGGTTCTGCGCGTCGAGGGAGTTCTGAGCGTTATACGAGGCATAGCGCTGAAGCGAAAGGTTTTCAAGCTCCTGACCTCCCAGGCTGCTCAAGATACTGTCAAGACCCAATGAAATGCCAATGGTGGCAAGGACAATAAGCGTTAGCATCGGCCACGGCAGAACCTTTTCCTTTTTTGTCCAGAAGAAGTATACAACAACAGCAACTGCGGCAGACAGATGAAAGGTCATTGCCAGGAGAATAAAAAATAAAAATAACAGAAATTTTCTTTTAAAAATATACTTGCAGGCATAGGCAACAATCGCAACCGCTATACCTTGTCTTAGTATGTTAAAAGACACGGCAAAAATGGAAAAGTAGAATATAAGCATTACCATTGCAACGGAATCGGAATTTATATCCTTCGCCGCATAGTAAAAGAAAAGAACAATTATTGCGCCACAGACAGAGAGAAAAAGGCGTGTATTTCTGAAGTAAGAAAGAGCCTTTGTCAGTACGATATAGCCAGACTCATCGGTAAGCGAGAAGTTGGACAAAATTTCTCTAAAAGAATCTGTTCTTATGCTTACATAATTATATATATAACGGACGGTATCGACACCATTGACATGATATCCAAAATACAGGATAGGTATGGCAAGCGCCGTAAAAGTTACCGCAACAGAAAAAAAGGTTGTCCTTTGCTGGGTTTGCTTTGCAAAGCCCAGAAGGTAAGGCGAACCGCAGAATATGAACAATGTAAGAAGCCAGCTGTTAAATTCGGTCAGCATAAAACTCGTTTCCTTTCGGTGTATAAAACAAGGTATTGTTAGGTTTAAGGGGCCTAATCTTTATATTTTTTGCCCCAGTAAAAATACAGCATAAATCCAAAGGGGAGATTGGGGATAATGAGCGCAGGAGAATCCGACGACTTGATGATTTTGCAAAAAGACTTTTTGGCAAACAGCCCATAGCAAATATACAGCCAAGCGCATTTAATACGCTGCTTTAGAGGAAATTTTTTATTAAGCCCGATTCTGGAATTTTCCATTCCGCCAAAGGGACAGTTAATTCTCAGTTTTCTTCCGGATTTACTTAAACCGTCGGGGAGATATTCGGTAATATAGACAATACTGTTTACATAAAGCATATCATATTCCATAGCAATTTGCCACCATACATAGTTCTCGCCCTGAAATCTTTCGTTTTCAAAAACCGGGAATGAGTGTTTTTTCAGTATGTCAGTACGATACACTTCGGCTTTATCGCCAATTGCCTTATACCTGAACCGGATATCCAGATCGTTAAATATACCGTTATCCGGAAAGGCTGTGCCAATAACATTAGTTTCGGTGTAGCCACGCAAAAAGGCGACTCCGGCAAGGTTGTTTTCCATAATGGTTTGGTCATTATCGTATATAAGCTGTATAGCGTCAGCAGTGAGTGTGTCATCGCTGTCCACAATAAAGGTATATCGTGCGTTAACAGTTTTAAATGCAAGATTAAGAGCGGTGTGCTTGCCGCCATTCTCCTTTTTTATATATTCGATGGGAAACGGTGCGTCGTCCTTGAAGGAGTTCACCACAGACTCGGTGTTGTCTGTGCTGCCGTCGTCAATAATCAGCCAGTCAAAATTATGGTTGGATTGCAGCTTAAGACTCTCAAACAGCGAGGGCAAGTATTCTTCGCGATTGTAGGTAGGGGTTACAACGGTAACAAGCGGCGTCATAATGAGTCCTCCTGATTTCTTTGTGTTTACAGCGGTTGCCGGCAATGAATTCCGCAATGCAGGATTACAGCTTTTTCAGCTTTTCCAGACAATCCTCGCCGAATATACGCTTAACAATTCTTGCAATCTTTGAGGCAAAGCGTTTTGCGGGGCTTGCCCATGTGTTTGAAAACCAGTGTATTGTGGCCGTGTTTTTTGTTACGGTCAGTTTGCCGGTCGCACCATTCAGCGGACAGAAGTAATCGGTTGGGTATAACGCAAAGTCTTCTATAATCTGGAACTTGTCGTTTGCGACGAACCCATATTCTTTAAGCGTGTTGGTTATAATTACGCTGTTGGTAATAGTGTCAAGACTGCCGTCATCTTTTACAAAATTGCGGTCGGTATAATATTCGAGCAGTTCTTTAAATAGCGGAAATCCTTGTTCTGAGGCCATTATTCCGGTGGGGACAAAAACGCCGCGTTCAAACCCGGAAAAAGCCTTGTGAACGAGAAACTCGTCCAAAGGTCTTGTGGCCTCTACATCAGTGTCCATATATATACCGCCATGGTTATACATAGCATAAAGGCGAACATAATCTGCGACAAATGCAAACTTTTTGTTCTCATAAGCCTGTTTCACAAAGTTGTTGCCGGATATGTCAAAATTTGATTCGTTCCATTCAATTATTTCGTAATCGGGACAATATTTCTTCCAGCTTGCAATACATTTTTTTGCCAGATCGCTCAGTGGATTTCCACCAAACCAACAATAATGAATAATTTTTGGTATCATTTTAGTTGCTCCTTTGCGGTTTTTAACCTTGATATTCCGGGTGTAAGCGGTATTAATCAATCACACAAGAGCCGTATCGGCAACATTGGTCTCTATGTTTGCGCCGGTGTAGAACGACGGCATAAGGCTGTTAATATTTGAAATATCAAATTTTGCTGCTGTGGACATTGCGGTAAGGGATATTTCACGGCGCAGGTCCGGACTTTCTGCAAGGCGCAGGATGGCGTCGGCAAATTCATTGGGGCAATCGGCTTTACATAAAAATCCGTTTTTGCCGTCGATTATGTCCCTGTTTCCGCGCGTTTTTGAAACAACGGCAGGAAGGCCCACAGAAACTGCTTCCAGAAGCGAAACGGGTAAACCCTCGCGCAAGGAAGGAAAGGCAAAAATATCACAGCATTTGTTAATTTCGGCAATGTCAGTACGGTATCCCAAAAGTATCAGTCGGTTATCCAGTCCCAGCTCCTTTGCAAGGTCAATGAGAAAGGCTTCTTTCTTGCCGATACCGCAAATTACATATACGATGTCTTTTCTGTCAAGCTTTGCAATTGCGCGGAGAACAACCTCGTGATTTTTGTTGGCATTAAGCTCGCCGACCGAGAGGACAGCAATGCTGTCAAGCGGAATTCCAAGCTCTTCGCGTTTTTCTTCGCGGTTAATGGTTATGTTTTTCAGGCTAACGGTATCAACGCCAACGCCCGGTATGTACTCGGTGTTTTTTGCGTGCATATGTTTTTTTGCAAAAGCAAAGTCTTCCTTATTGATGGTTATAAGTATATCGGTGAAAAATGAGCAGAACCATTCGATGGGGAAGTATACAAGCCAGTTAAGGAGCGGCGCACCCTTGAAAAAGTGAAAGCCGTGGGCGGTATACATAACCTTTGTGCCCTTGCGACGGTGTTTTTTTGCGGCAAGCCGGCAAATAACCGAACTTATCGGGGCATGGCAATGAACAAGGTCAAAGTGTTTTTTGCTGAGTATTTTTCTAAGGTCGAAGAATGCCTTCAGATTATCGAGACTCAAGGGGCTTCTGTTTGTGGCAAACTGGTGCAAAACAAGTCCTCGGCTTTCCCAATCGGCCTTACACTTGTCAACTTCCTCTTGCGGAAAGGTGTTGTTTTTTTCGAAGTTACAAGCGATATGCACTTCGTATCCGGCATCTAAAAGAAGTTGAATGTTGTTTTCGTTAAAAAGTCGGACCATCGAGGCAGCGTTAGTGGCTATTAAGGCTGCTTTCATAAGTATTTCCTCCAAAGGTTTTGTAAAGACATACGATGATATCTCGAGCTGCTAAAACAGTATGCCAAATCAAAGAATTTTATATAAGGTGGCAAAAAGACATAATGCCACAAGTATATATTTCATTATACCTTAAACGGGACACCCTTTCAATACTAAATTTGTACAAATTATGAACAAAACTTTGGGCAATAGGTCAAAAACAGCAAGGTTTTTATGGGAATATAGGGATTTTTTTGAAAAAAATAATAAAGCGGTAACAAGACGGGATATGGAGATAGTTGCAGTTTGATTTTATTACATTGAAAAAAGCAGAACCATAGAGATATTTTAGTTTTTGCTAAATTTTGCAACAGGTTGCAAAGCGAAATTATCTCACTTCGTTCGATAGCTAAATAACTCCTTCGGAGTAGCTAAATTAAATTCGCTTATAGCGTGCGAAGCACATTTAGCTGCCGCAGGCAATTTAGCTGAGCTTGCTCAATTTAGCTCGCGTTAGCGAATTTAGCTGAAAAAAAGACAGATTTCGATGCGAAATCTGTCTTTTTTTCTGGAGGAGAGGATGGGATTCGAACCCACGGTACGCTATAAACGTACACAGCATTTCCAATGCTGCGCCTTAAACCATCTCGACCACCTCTCCGAGACTAAAACAGTATACTACAATTTCTTTGAAAAATCAAGGGTTTATTCAAAAATTATTTATTTTTGTAATTTGCGGGCATACTAAAAATAATTATTTCAAAAGGAGTGTCACAAATGAAGGAATTCGTATACAAAATAAAAGACGAGGTAGGAATTCACGCACGGCCGGCAGGTCTTCTTGTCAAGGCGGCAACAGGTTTTGGTGCAGATATCAAGCTTTTTAAGGGCGAAAAGTCTGCAGACGCCAAAAAAATTTTTTCGGTTATGGGTCTTGGCGCAAAAAAGGACGACGAAATCCGGATAACCGTTGAAGGTGACGACGAGGAAGCCGTAGCCGATGCAATGCAGAAATTCTTTGAAGAAAACCTTTAAAAAAGATGTCATTCTGAGGCAAAGCCGAAGAATCCTAAGATTCCTCGCATCGCTCGGAATGACATTTGTCTTGTTACATATTTTTTATTCTCTTTTTAAGTGCTGCAGCGAGGAAGTACCCCAAAACTCCGCAGGAGAGCAGCTCGCCAAGACCAACGGTCAGCATAAAGTAAAATATCGACCCTTCAAATTTGTAGGCAAATGCCAGAACAAACGGAATAATCAAGGTGTTTGAGAGTATCGGGGGCGTGAGACAGAGAAGTTTGTGCTGTCTTAAAAGCCGTGTCCCGATTGCGCCGATAAGAGTTGCAATACTACCGAAAATAACATCGATAAAAATACTGCCGGTGAGGAAGTTTGCAATTATACAGCCGACGAAAAGTCCGGGGACTGCCGCCGGAAAGAATACGGGAAGTACGCAGAGTGCCTCCGACAGCCGAAGCTGAATCGCCTGACTTGACAGACCGAAAAACGCTGACACAAAGGTCAGCACAACATAAAGTGCCGCAACTGCTGCACCCTGTACAGTGAACCGTACACCATTTTTTCTTTTCATAATAAATCGCTCCTTAGTTTTGTTTAAGGGGGTAGAAGAGTTGAATCCCGTATGGTTTAAGTCGGCAAATTTTGTGTCATAGTGCGTAAAAATGCTCGCAAATACACAAAGTATTCGCTCCGCTTTTAACTTCTCTGACATAAAAATTTGCTCGTCTTAAACTCTGCGACTCGGTGCAGGAAATTTACCCCGCACCGAGCACACGCTTTTCAATTCTTCTATCCCCCCAGCTATTGGGGAATATCCCGTTAGCTGAGTGAGGATGGTTTCGAACTCACTTTTTAACTCCCGATATAAAGAATATCGGGCTAATTTTTGCCCTTGATTAATGGGTGTTGTCATGCTGAGTGCAGTCGAATCATTTTAGCAGATGCAATGGGGAAAAGATGCTTCGCCTTTGGCTCAGAATGACATTTAGATACTACCCCTTTTCCTTTGAGTGTTGGATATGATATGATATTTTTAGTAAAAGCTTTGTTGGGACAAGCCTTTGGAAAACTGTTCCCAGCCGGACGGTAAGTCCGGGCACAATCACAAGCTTTTTCTTAAACATTTTTTCAATTGCATACCTTGCTACAGCCATAGAGGTAAGGCTCTTTATACTGAACCGCACCCCGGCACAGCTGTTGAATTCGGTTTCCACCGGACCGGGGCATAAAACGCCTACATAAACACGGCTGTCCTTCCGGCGTAGCTCCTCGTAGATTGCAAGGGTCAGCCGGTACAGGTACGCCTTGGTTGAATAGTAAACCGACATAAGCGGCCCCGGCAAAAATGCCGCAGACGAGGCAACATTCAGGATATATCCGCTACCGCGTTCTTCAAAGTCCCGCAGGAATAGCTTTGTCAGTATATGCGGAGCACGGATATTAAGGTCAATCATTTCAAGCTCGCGGTCAAGCGCAACATCGGTGAAAAATCCAAACTGGCCAAAGCCTGCATTGTTAATTACAATATCAATATCTTTGTCCTTTAATTCATTGTAAAGAATGTGACAATTCTCCTCGTTACCAAGGTCAAGAGCCAAAATGTGTACGCTGTCGCCCAGAAAATCTTTAAGCTCGCGAAGTCTGTCCTCGCGGCGTGCAACAAGCCACAGCTCAATGCCTTTTGCGTGGAGAATATGTGCCATATCTCTGCCGATACCCGAGCTTGCTCCGGTGATTAATGCTTTCATAAAACGACCTGCCTTTCCAAAATATTGTAGCATAAACTTTTGTAAAGGTCAATTAAATAAATGTTCTTTACAAAAAAGGTAAAAGGTGTTAAAATAAAAGAGTAAAAACTGAAATTATGAAAGGTTAGGGATGAATAATGGAAAATTTACTGGTACTTCAGTCCGGTGGCCCTACTGCGGTTATCAATGCATCACTTGCAGGCGTAATCAAGGGCGGCTTTGACCATCCGGAAAAAATCGGAAAGGTTTACGGAAGCCTTAACGGTATTGAAGGCGTTGAAAACGAGACAATCCGTGAACTGGACATCTTTAAAAATGAGGAGAACCTCAGACTCTTGAAGCAGACTCCGGCATCATATCTGGGCTCATGCCGTAAAAAATTGCCTCCGCTTGGCAGCGACGATGCATTCTATGACAGAATTTTTGAGGTGCTTGAAAAATATAACATCGGTTATCTTTGCTGTATCGGCGGTAACGATTCTATGGACACCACAAATAAGCTGAGTGCTTATGCTGCTGAAAAGGGCAAGAGCATCCGTGTTATCGGCGTTCCCAAAACAGTTGATAACGACTTGGTGATTACCGACCACACCCCGGGTTATGGCTCTGCGGCAAAGTTTGTTTCAAACTGTATGCGCCAGATTGCGCTTGACACCGATGTGTACAAAATGCAGTCGGTTGTTGTTCTTGAGGCAATGGGCAGAAACGCCGGCTGGCTGACCGCAGCTGCAGCTTTGGCAAACGACAGCGAGCTTTCTGCAGCAGACATTATCTGCCTGCCCGAACGCGCATTTGATGCAGATTCGTTCATCAAAAAGGTTGAGGAAGTAAGCAAAACCAAAAAGACAATTATGATTGCTGTTTCCGAGGGTATTCGTGACAAGGACGGCAACTACATAAAGGAAAACAATTCCAGAGGCGATAAGTTCGGCCATGCGGCACTTGGCGGCGCCGGCAAGACTGTTGAAGGCTGGATTGCATCCGAGCTTGGCTTCAAGACACGCAGCATCGAGCTGAGCACTCTCCAGAGATGCTTTGCAGCGGGAACATCACTCTGCGATGTGACCGAGGCCTTTAACGCAGGTGTTAAGGGTGTTGAATTTGCCATTGCCGGTCATACCGGAATGATGGCAGGCTTTAAGAGAATCTCCAACAACCCCTATAATATGGAAATTGTTCCCCTGCCTGTTTGTGATATTGCAAACTTTGAAAAGAAGATTCCCGACGAGATGATTACCGCAGACGGCTTTGGTCTCACAGACAAGTTCTGCGAATATGCCCGTCCTCTTATCACAGGCGAGCCTGACCTCATATATAAAGGCGGTAGCTTGCAATTTGCTCCTAAGCTTTAATATAAGGACAAAAAAATCCCTTGCAAAATTTTGCAAGGGATTTTATGTTTTTGGAAAGATTCTTCGGCGGTGCCTCAGAATGACAAACTTGGAGTGGTTAGTAACCCAGAATGCCTTCCAGAGATTCGTCATTTTCGACCCATTCCTTTTCGACATTGACGATGGTGTATTCGGTGGGGGTGTTTCGTATGATCACGCGTTTGATGCCGGCATTGATGATAAGACGCTTGCACATCGAACAGCTTGAGGTGTTTTCTACCAATTCTCCGGTGTTATAGTCCTTACCCACAAGGTAAAGTGTGGCATCTATCATATCTCTGCGTGCGGCGCTGATGATGCAGTTCGCCTCTGCGTGAACGCTGCGGCACAGCTCGTAACGCTCGCCACGGGGGATAGCCAGCTTTTCACGGATACAAACGCCCGTTGTGCAGCAGTTTTCGCGGCCGCGGGGTGCGCCGGTGTAGCCGGTTGATACAATTTCGTCGTTCTTAACAATGATTGCGCCAAAGTTGCGGCGGATACAGGTGCCTCGCTCAATAACTGTTTCAGCTATATCCAGATAATAGTTGTGTTTGTCAACTCTTTTCTTTTCCATAACAAGGTTCCCCTTTTTTCGATAAAAATTATACTTTGATTATATATCAAAATAAATCAAATTTCAATAGTTTTGTATTGACTTTATACTCAAATATCGGTAAAATAAAATAAAGATACATTATTGATTGGACGAAAATGCTGATGAAGATATACGAAAGCCGCAGTGCGGCAGAAACAATGGAGCTTGCAAAGGAATTTGCCAAAAACCTGAAGCCCGGCGATATAATCGCACTCTCGGGCGAGCTTGGTGCGGGCAAAACCGCGTTTACAAAGGGTGTGGCAGGGTTTTTTGGCATTCCTGCAGACGAAGTGTCAAGCCCCACCTTTACTATGGTAAATGAATATAGCGGTGATTTGACTGTGTACCATTTTGATGCGTACCGGCTTGAAAATGTCATCGCCGACAGCTGCGACTGGATGGACGACTACTTCTTTGGTGAAGGAATCTGCCTTATCGAGTGGGCGGTGAACATAGAAGCTGTTCTGCCCGACGGCTATATTGATGTAAGGATAGAAAAAGACCCCGAAAAGGGCGACGATTACAGAAAAATTACCATTGAATAAGGAGTAAATTATGCTTATATTCGGAATAGATACCTGCTGTATGGCGGCAACGGCGGCATTGGTTGACGAGAGGGTTCTGGTTGCCCAGACGGTGGTGAACCACGGCAAAACCCATTCCCAGATGATGATGCCGCAGGTCGAGGAAATGTTTAAGATTTGCGGCATTGACCCGAAATCGGTTGATGCGTTTGCGGCGGCGGTTGGCCCCGGCTCGTTCACGGGTGTGCGTATCGGCGTTGCAACGGCAAAGGCGATGGCTCAGGCGGCACAAAAGCCCTGCATTGCGGTATCCACATTGGAGGCTCTGGCGTATTCTTCAAGGTATTTTGACGGGATTATTGCTCCCATCCTTGACGCAAGACGCAATCAGGTTTACAATGCATTGTTTGATTGCAAAAAGGAAAATGCCGCCCGAATGACTCCCGACCGAGCTCTTGCTCTTTCAGAGCTTCTGGAAGAACTTAAGGCTTATGACCGTGATGTTATCTTTATGGGCGACGGAACGCTGGTATTTGAGGACGAAATTCGTGAAGCTTTGGGCGAGCGTGCGTTTTTTGCTCCAAAAACAACCTGCATGAACCTTGCGGGAGCGGTTGCGGAAATCGGTCTTGAAAAGTTCAAATCGGGCGAAACGGTGAGTTATTCCGAGCTTGTCCCCGAATATGTGCGGCTTTCTCAGGCGGAGCAGGACAGACTCAAAAAGCTTAGCAATGAATAATGCAGCGGCATATTGCTTGCTGTGAATACAATGTTGGAGGAAAAGAGATGAAAAAGGCGATTACATACACTCGCATGGCGATGGGTTTGTGTCTTGCGGCAATAATTATGCTTGGTGCGACAGTTCCGGCTTTTGCGACTCCTAAGCCAAGTCCCACGGCAGAGGCGGTTATTCTTATAGACGCAAACACCGGAAATGTGCTGTTTGAAAAGAACTCGGAAAAGGTAATGTACCCTGCCAGCACCACCAAGATAATGACGGCACTTGTGGCACTTGATGCGGTAAAGAACGGTGAAATCAGCCTTGACCAGCCTCTGACCCTCAGCCAGGCGGCGTATGACTCTCTTGATATCGACGGCAGCAGTATCGCACTCAAGGTCGGCGAAAGTATGACCCTTGAGGGACTTCTGCAAGGTCTTTTGATTGCTTCGGGCAACGATGCGGCAATGGTGATTGCCGAGGGAATATGCGGAACAGTGGAAGAATTTGTTATGCGTATGAACGAGAAGGCAAAGGCGCTCGGCCTTGAGAACACCTCGTTTGTGAACCCCCACGGTCTGCACCACAAGGACCACCACACCACGGCGGCGGATATGGCAAAGCTTGCGAGAGCGGCAATGCAGAACCCGGCCTTCCAAGGGATTGTGGAATGTGCGCATATCTATCTGCCGGCAACCAATATGTCCGACAAGCGCTATTTTATCAACACCAACAACCTCGTATCCCTGATGCGTTACCCCTATTACTTCTACGACAAGGCAACCGGTATCAAAACCGGCTCCACTTCCGAGGCGGGATACTGTCTGGTAGCATCTGCAGAAGACAAAGGCAAGTCGGTAATTTCGGTAGTATTCAATGCAGAGGACATAGCCGTTTCGCATAACGAGTCAAAGGAAATCCTGCAGTACGGTCTGACAGCGTTCAGCCTTAAAACCCTTGCCAAGCGCGACGATATATTCGGCGAGGTAAAGGTCAAGCAGTCGGCTGACGGCACCGACCATATTCTTCTTTCTGCTGAAAAGAACCTTGAGGCACTTTTCCCCGAAGGCGGTGACAGCGAGAAGATAGAATTTGTTACCGAAATCCCCGAAAAGGTCTATGCTCCCATTACCTCAGGTCAGATAATCGGCAAGGTGAAATTCACTTATGACGGCAAGGAAATCGGCAGCGTCAACCTCTGCTCTACGCAAGAGGTAAAACGCCATTTCTTCGGATTTGTAATGACATTTTTTGAATGGCTTTGGAGCTTCCGTGCAGTCAAGTTCGTGGTTTATACAGCACTCGGTCTGGTAGTGGCGTTCATAACGCTTATAATAGTCGGCTTTGTCCGTGCCCTCAAAAAGAGCAAGAGGAAAAGACGCAGAATGAACAATTATAATCCACCGAGATATTAAAACATTCGTTTAAACAGCTTGATAATTGATATAACAGCTGTAATACCAATAAGTGCTGCAAAGAGCAGCGAAAGTGAATAAAAAAGATTCCCCAAAGGCTCTGCCGCAAATGCGGCAGGGCTCTTTTCTTGCAAAAATGTGCTCTGGTTAAGTGGAAAGAGGCGGAGCAGGACCTTCATAATTACAACTGAAAATCCGCCCTGCATCAGCTTGCCAAAAAGGTAAGGGATAAGCGAAAGGCGGTGCGGCGCAGTTATCGCACCCACCTGAAGCATAACTGAAATGCCGGAAAATGCGGCAAAAAATGAGATAAGACAAAGCTTTGTGTCAAGGGAAATTCCAAGTGCGGCAAGCTGCTTTATTCCGCCGGTGATTTCAAGGATTGCCGCAAGGTATGGGGTGAGATTGCTTTTCGGGAGAGTTGCGGCAAAAACCGAGAAGAACACGATGAAGCCGCAGATTTTCAGCATTGAGGAGATAGAGGTGTCCATCACATCACCAAGGATAAATATGGTATCTTTCGGGGCAGGGACAGACTTTGGCGGAAGAATAGACCTGCTTTCATAATTCCGCCGCGAAAAAAGGCCAAGAACAATGCCCGAGAGAATTGCCGACAGAATGTGGGTAAAATAAAGGTATCTGCCCAAGACGGCATTCCCTAAAAAACCACAGCCAACCACCGACATAATGAAAAGTGGGCCGGAGTTGTTACAAAAAGCGCAAAGCCTTTCCGCCTCTGCCTTTGTGCATTGACCGGTGGCGTAAAGGTTCGCGGCACAAGCCGCACCTACGGGATAGCCGCTGACAACGCCGAGGACAAGCACCATCGCACCGCAGCCCGGCACCTTGAAAAGCGGTCTGACAATAGGTGAAAGATATCGACTGCAGACGGTTGCTGCGCCGGTAGCCGAGAAAAAACCGCTGCATATCAGAAACGGAAAAAGCGACGGCACCACCGAATTCAGGCACAGATTAACCGCCGAACGGCCGACCTCGATGCAGTCGGCAGGGAACATAACCAGAAACAAAGCTATATGCAGGGCACACAGCAAAAATACATACCGAAGAATTTTTGAAAAGCTGACCGTCATTTTTCTCACACTCTTTTTTTAGTTTATTCTACATATATTCATTAATAGGAGGTTTTAAGCATAATTTTAAAGGAGAAGGGCGTTGATTTATATGAAAAAAGAAAAACAAAAGGCAGCCAGCCCCAAAGCCACCGTCCGTGAACGGCTTGCCGACACGCTGGAGACCGCCAAAGAGGTAATACTGGACTTTGCAAGAATTGAAATGCTGGGCAACCGTGAGCTTACGGTCGAAAATTATAAAAGCATAGTGGAATATACCGAAAAAGAGATAATTCTTTTGGCAAACCCTAACCGTATACGAATTTCAGGCTGCGACCTTGAAATAAAAAGCATAGCAAGGGAAATGCTGTATATAACAGGCAAAATCTCATCGGTGGAATTCAGACAGGAGGTGTAGGCGGTGTCGGTTGCAAAAATTATCGGTTATATCCGCGGCTCGGTTACAATCCGTGCCGAGGGAATGTTCCTTGAACGGTTTTTAAACATATGTATGCATCGGGGAATTTTGCTCCGTGATGTCAGGCACCGCGGCGAAAACTGCATAGATGCCCGGATAAGCATTCAGGGCTTCAGGGAGCTTCGCCCCATCGCCCGCAAAACCAGAACACGGGTAAGGCTTTGCAGACGCTACGGACTGCCGTTTCTGCTCCACCGATTCCGGAAAAGAAGGTTTGCGCTTTCGGGGGTGCTTTTGTTTGTGGCGGTGCTTTGGTATCTTTCTACGCATATTATGGGGATTGACATAACCGGCTGCGAGCGGCTCTCTGCCGCCGAAATCGAGCAGGGGCTGAAAGCCGTGGGCGTCTACCGCGGCGCAGCAGTACGAAAAATCGAGCCAAAATCGGTGCAGAACAAGATGATGACAGCCTTTGACGATATTTCGTGGATTGGCGTAAACATCAAAGGCTCAAAGGCGTATATCGAGGTCCGCGAACGGCTTGATACCAAGCGTGTCGAAAACACGGATGTCCCCTGCAATCTTGTGGCACGCCGTGACGGAATGATAAGGCTTCTGGAGGTTAAGGCGGGGCAGACAACGGTCAAGGTCAATGATATGGTGGAAAAGGGCGATTTGCTTGTCAGCGGCGTGATAGACAGCACAAAGGAGGGCATCCGCTACGCACATTCCTTTGGGGAGGTGTATGCCGATACGGAGTACCAAAAATCGGGTACATATCCTTTGGAATATGTTGAAAAAATATATACGGGTAAAGGTAAATCAAGGTTCACCGTTTCACTTTTCGGCAAGGAGCTGCCATTATATCTTAAATCAGGGTCACCGTTCGAGTATTCCGACAAAACCGAAACCCGCACGGAGTACAGCCTGCTTGGGAATAAGCTTCCGCCCTTTGCCATAGGCAAGGTGAATTACAGAGAGTACACCCCCGAAAAACGGAAACGGACAGCAGAACAGACGGTAAATCTGGCAAAAAAGCAGCTTGAAGAAGGACTCAGAAAGGAGATTTCGCCGTCGGCTGAGATACGGAATGTTCAGTCAACATTTACTCAAACCGAAAAGGCGGTAACTGTAACGGTCAAAATCCAATGCTATGAGGACATTGCCGAGCAATCTGCGATTGACAAAATTGAAAATATGAATTACAATGAGGATAGTGAAAATACATAGTGGGGGTTTGTATGCTCACGGGCGGATGTGGGCATCCGCCCCTACTGTGTTCAGCGTTGAATAAAACAGGAAGGAAAAAGGCATATATGGAGCGACACATTGAGGTTGAAAAAATGGAGGTTCTGATTAACCTTTTCGGCAGCTTTGACGAAAATATCAGACTTATCGAAAAAGAGTTTGATGTTGCGGTGATTAACCGTGGTTCGGACATCAAAATCGGCGGCGAGCCGGAGAAGGTTGACCGTGCTGTCCGTGTTATCCAGCATCTGATGGGTATGGCACGGGGTGGAACGGCTCTTGGCGAGCAGGAGGTTCGTTATGTAATCTCCCAGATTGAGGAGGACAACGACAAGGAGCTTGAAACGCTGGGGCAGGACTGCGTGTGTATAACCTCGCGAGGTACACCTATTCGTGCAAAGACTCTTGGTCAGCGGAGCTATATAACTGCGATTGAGAAGAACCCCATTGTCTTTGGTATAGGCCCCGCCGGAACGGGTAAAACCTACCTTGCGGTGGCTATGGCGGTCAAGGCGTTTAAAAATAAAGAGGTCAACAAGATAATTCTCACAAGACCTGCGGTTGAAGCAGGCGAGTCGCTGGGCTTTCTCCCCGGCGATATGCAGGACAAGGTTGACCCGTATTTAAGACCGCTCTATGATGCCCTCGGCGATATGCTGGGCGGCGAGTCGTTCCATAAGAACATCGAACGGGGGCTTATTGAGGTTGCACCGCTTGCTTATATGCGCGGCAGAACCCTCGACGATGCGTTTATTATCTTAGACGAGGCGCAGAACACCACGCCAGAGCAGATGAAGATGTTCCTCACCCGTATGGGCTTTTCGTCAAAGATAGTTGTTACGGGTGACATAACCCAGATAGATTTGCCCTCCAACAAGAAATCGGGACTCCGTGATGCCGAGATTGTTCTGAAGGGCGTTGAAGGTATTGAGTTTATGTATCTCAGCGAAAAGGATGTTGTAAGGCATCCGCTGGTACAACAGATTGTCAAGGCTTACGAGAAAAAGACCATTGAGCGTGAACAGATAAATTACAGAGGCAAAAAGAGATATGAAAATAGCGATAAGAAATAACCAGAAAAAGTTTAAGGTTTCAAAGGCGCTTCGTGATTTGGTACGAAGCGCCGCAAAGGCGTCCCTTGAATATATGGAGTTTGGCACCAAGGTGGAGATAAGCGTTATGTTCACCGACAACGAGGAAATCCGTGAGCTTAATCGTGAACACCGAAATATTGACCGTGCAACAGATGTTTTGTCGTTCCCTTTGATCGAATACGACGAGGAAGGCTATGTGATTGAGGAGTATATGGACTTTAATCCAAACGGCGAAATGGTTCTCGGCGATATAGTAATCTCCCTCGAACGCGCGGCGGAGCAGGCGGAGGAATACGGACACTCGTTTGAACGCGAGGTCGGCTTCCTCACGGTTCACTCGATGCTGCACCTTTTGGGCTACGACCACGAGACCCCCGACGACGAGGCGGAAATGTTCGGCTATCAAAAGGAAATTTTGAAGGAAATGAATCTGGAACGGTAAATGCAGACCATACAGATAATGTAGGGGGCATTCACGAATGCCCCGGAATTCGGTCGATTCTTGAATCGCCCCTACAAGGAATGACACCGGATGGCGGACAAGCACATAAGAAAAGAGGACGAATATATGAAATCAGGCTTTGTTGCGATTTGCGGCAGACCCAATGCCGGCAAGTCAACACTTATGAATAAGATTATAGGTGAAAAGGTGGCTATTGTTTCAAACAAGCCCCAGACCACCAGAACAAAAATTATGGGCGTTCACACGACCGAGGACTGCCAGATAGTCCTTATCGACACCCCCGGTATACACAAGCCCCACAACAAGCTGGGTCAGAAAATGGAAAAGTACATCTACACCGCAACTCAGGACGTTGATGTTCTTTTGTATGTTGTTGACTGCAACCTCTACGAAAACGAGTACGAGAAGGAACGCATGGCCCTTGAAGGCCTTAAAAAATCGGACATACCGGTAATTCTGGTTGTCAATAAGGCAGACACCGTTGAAAAGGTGGCTCTGCTTCCCGTGATTGAAAAGCTCAGTCGCCTCTACGATTTTTCGGGGATTGTTCCGCTTTCGGCAAAGATGGGCGATAATGTAGACGCTCTTGTGGAAGAAATCAAAAACCACCTTGACGAGGGCCCGCAGTTCTTCCCCGGCGACCTGATTACCGACCAGCCCGAACGCCAGATTGCGGCAGAATATATCCGCGAAAAGGCGCTTCGTCTGCTCAATCAGGAAATTCCCCACGGAATCGCCGTGGAGATTGAAAAAATGAAAAAACGCGATAACGGTACCTATGAAATTTTAGCCGCAATCTACTGCGAACGTCAGAGCCACAAGGCAATCATAATCGGCAGAAAGGGCGAAAAGCTCAAGGATATCGGCAGCCGCGCAAGGCAGGACATTGAAAGGTTTTTGGGCACAAAGGTATATCTTGAGCTTTGGGTAAAGGTCAAGGAGGACTGGCGCAATAAAGAAGCGTTTATGAATACCATTGGCTTCGAATAAAAATTATGGAGATTGTGGCAAAAAGTAACAGCATATACCTTGAGCCTTCATTCAATACTAAAAGTATCTGAGAACGGAGGACTAAGTCAATGCTTGATTACAAAAAAATATTGTGGACAGCCTTTAAACATACGGGGAGTGTGTATGCCTACCTGAAGTTCAGGCAGTTCTGTGAAGAAAAAACGAAAGTCGAGGCCGGTGAGGATTTTGGGATTGATAAGAACCTCGGGGATTGTGACCAAAACGACCAAGTACGGTGAAACAAGCCTGATTGTCACCGTTTTGACCAAGGATTTTGGCAGAATTTCCGCAATTGCAAACAGCGTACGGACAAAAAAATCGCAGATGCTTGCAGGGCTTCAACTGTTTGCGTACAGCGAGATTGTTATGTATAAGGCAAAAAGCAAAAAAGGCCTTTACAACCTCAACGAGATGTCGGTTCAGGAGAGCTTTTCGTCGCTCCGGTACGACCTCGACAAGATGGCGTACGCCTCGTACTTTGCCGAGGCGGCAACGGTGGCAACGCCTGAGGACGCCCCCGACGAGAATATTTTAAGACTTCTTTTAAACACGCTGTATGCGCTTGACAAGGAAATGTGTCCGTACGAGAAGATAAAAACCGTCTTTGAATGGCGGCTTGCGGCAGAGGCAGGGTACGCACCGCTGATTTCGGGCTGCGAAAGCTGCGGAGCAGGCGATGCGGCGTATCTGTCACTTGCAACGGGTACGGCACTTTGCGAGGCTTGCGGCAGCGGAAAAGCCGGAGCTGCAAAGCTCAGCCCGGCAATGATTAAGCTGATTGAATATATCACAACCACCGACAGCCGGCAGATTTTCTCGTTCGATGCCGGCGAAAAAACGGTGAATTATTTAAGCCGCGTTAGCGAAGGGTATTTAAAATCCCAGCTTGACCGCGACTTTCCAACCCTTAATTACCTGAATAAGGTTAAAGCACTGGAGCAAAGCAATGAAGAACAAAATTGAGAATTTCCTTTACGAAAACGGAATAGGCGAGGCAGGCTTCTGCCCGATTGATGTCGAAAACCCGTTCAATTTGCCCTATGCAGTATCGTTCACCGTTCCGCTGTCGGATGCGGTGATTGACGGGATTACAAACGAGCCGACTCATACATATTTTCACCATTACCGCACGGTTAATGCGTTTATTGACAATACCGCCCTCAAAGTGGGGCTTATGCTTGCCCGTGAGGGTTACAGATACGCCTGCATTCCAGCATCGCAGTCGGTAAACGGCTTGCAGGGGATATTCTCGCACAAGTATGCGGCGGTAATGTCGGGACTTGGAACCATCGGTAAAAGCGGTTTGTTTTTATCGAACAAATTCGGGCCGAGAGTAAGGCTTGGAACAATTCTGACCGACTATCCATTTGCTTGCAAGGCTCAGCCAAAAGAGTCCGTATGCGGTAATTGCCGGCTCTGCGTTGATGCCTGTCCCGCAATGGCAATAACCGGCAACGAGTGGAAAGCCGGCGAAACAAGGGAAAACATAGTTGATGCCAAAGCCTGCAGCGATTATATGAAAAGAGAGTTTCAACATATAGGCAGGGGAGTAGTATGCGGCATCTGTATGCGCATCTGTCCAAGGTCAAAGTAAAATTGCGAATATCGCCCGTTTCGCCGCCCTTGTGTACACATAGTACACGGCGGGTGACTAAACGAACAATCTTCATCAATTTTACAATTGACCGAAAAAGGCGTAAAAATCACACATCTTCCGCGATTTAGACTCGACTTGCGTGCAACAAGTACGCGGCGCTTACTAAATCACGAAATCTAAATAATTTTTTTGTGACTTGGATGTGGAGAAGGGTTTTTATAGTTGACCGGATAAGTGCAGGCGCTCACTAAATCACTAATCTTGCGCAATTTTTTTGTGACTTGATTGGTGTAAAGTTATGACCCGTATTTGAGAAATCATATACGGGTCTTTTTATCAAGGTTGCTCCTCTTCGCCCCAATTGGCAGATTTGGGCGATATTTGTCAGGGTGGGGCTTTGGGGGCAGTAAGATTCCTCGACAGGCTCGGAATGACAATACTGTAAATTGTTTGTCATTCTGAACGAAGTGAAGAATCTCACCTAAAATTTACAAAATTTTACAGAAAACTATTGCAATTTATGTAATGTGGTGTTATAATAAAAACACGACAATTATTTTATTATGAATATTTCGCACCGAATGGAGTTACGCTATGCAAAAAGCGTACCTCTGGTTTTATTACTCCGTTTGGTGCTTAATAAAATAGTTGTCGTGAACTATCCAGAGTGATGCGTTTTTTGAGTGTGTCACTCCGGTGACACACTTTTTTATTAGGAGGGCTAAATATGCCAAATTACAAAAAGATGTATTTGAAAATGTTCAATAAGGTGACCGATGTGATTGAAGAATTAAAAGAATTGCAGCTTGAATGTGAGGATATGTATATTGATTCTTACGACGAATATCCTGAGGAGGACGATGAGGAAGAAGAGTAAAGGTTCCTCGCATCGCTCGGAATGACAATTGTAGGGGCGATTCACGAATCGCCCGTATTGCGGGGCATTCGTGAATGCCCCCTACAATAACAAACAGCCCATCGTACAATAGCGCACGATGGGCTGTTTATATAACAGTTCAGCATAGGGCGAAGAGAAAATAGTGCAGAACGGACAAACTGAACCCAAAGGGGTTACCTGAAGGCGTACATTGGTACGCCGAGAGGTGAAGTTTGTTCGTAGCATAAAGCAAATTAATCAAACTCTTGCAAGATTCTTCGGCGTTGCCTCAGAATGACAACACACTGCTTTATGCGGTCTGTGCATTTTATCTTTGTCCTTATTATTCAAGGTAATCTTTTAGTTTTTTACTTCTGCTGGGGTGTCTTAATTTACGGAGTGCCTTTGCTTCAATCTGGCGGATACGCTCACGGGTAACATTAAATTCCTTACCAACCTCTTCCAGAGTTCTGGCTCTGCCGTTGTCAAGACCGAATCTCAGGCGAAGGACCTTTTCCTCTCTGGGTGTCAGTGTGCTTAAAACATCAACCAGCTGTTCCTTGAGGAGCCTGAATGTTGCTGCGTCCTGAGGTGCAGGGGTCTCGTTGTCCTGAATAAAGTCGCCAAGATGGCTGTCCTCTTCTTCGCCGATAGGTGTTTCGAGGGACACGGGTTCTTGAGCAATCTTCATAATCTCGCCAACCTTGTCAATCGGCATATTAAGCTCCTTTGCAACCTCTTCGGGCAGGGGGTCACGGCCCAGTTCCTGAACCAGCTGTCTGGTTACGCGGATAAGCTTGTTTATCGTTTCAACCATGTGTACAGGGATTCGGATTGTACGCGCCTGGTCGGCAATCGCACGGGTGATAGCCTGACGAATCCACCATGTTGCATAAGTACTGAATTTGTAGCCCTTTGTGTAGTCGAACTTTTCAACCGCCTTGATAAGACCGAGGTTACCCTCCTGAATCAGGTCAAGGAACAGCATTCCGCGGCCGACATATCTCTTGGCAATACTTACAACAAGACGCAGGTTCGCCTCAGCCAAGCTTTGCTTTGCCGCCTCGTCACCGTCGGACATTTTCTGGGCAAGCTCGGCTTCTTCCGCACCGGACAGAAGCGGAACCTTACCGATTTCCTTAAGATACATACGAACAGGGTCGTCAATGCTGACGCTGTCCGGAACACTCAGGTCTGCAAGCTCGTCCTCGGTAATCTCAAAGTCCTCTTCCAGCTCAGGAAGCTCTTCTTCAAAGTTTGTGAGAATTTCAATTCCCTGCTTTTCAAGGAAGTCATAAACCCTTTCAATCTGGTCGGGGTCCATCTCAACAGCTTCAAGCTTGCTCTGAATATCATCATAGGTAAGCTCGCCGTTCTTCTTGCCAAGCTCAACCAGTTCCTGAAGAGCCTGCTTTTGCACTTCCTTTGAAGTGGCTTTTTTCTCGCCTTCTGCCTGAGGCTTTGCTTTTTTCGAGGTCTTTTTTGCAGGCTTTTCTGCCTTCTCGGCAGCTGTGGCTTCCTCGGGCAAAATCTCTTCAGCTGTTTCTTCAAGATAGTCAGTCAATTTTTTACTTTTTGTCGACTTCTTTGTCGGCTTTTCTTCGACTACGGGTTCTTCAACCTTTTCGGCCTTTTTAGACTTGGTTGCCTTCTTTGCCGGCTTTTCCTCGGCTGCCGGTGCAGCTTCTTCAATCTCTACAGCTTTTTTGGACTTGGTTGCCTTCTTTACCGGTTTTTCCTCGGCTACCGGCTCGGCTGCCGCTGCCTTTTTGGAAGTCTTTTTCTTTACTTCCTTTTCGGTTACTGCTGCCTCGACTGCAGTTTCTTTGATTTCATCTTTGGCTTTTTTAGTACTCATAACTTCTCGCCTTTCTATGTTTTATCCTTTTTCAGCTTGTCCATAATCGCCTGAAGCTTTTCGGCATCGTCCTCGCCGGACATTGCCTCGGCTTTAAGGCTTTGCGCCTTGATTATCTTGTATGCCTGGTTTGCCGCCATTTTCTTGTCGGCAACATTTTTGTCGTCCAGAATTATCTCGGATACCCGACCGGCGTCCGCTTCGGCAAATTCCGAAATGACGGACATCGGTTGCAGCTTTTCGCCGCTCTGTTGCTTTGCGTAGATAACCTCGGCAAGCCTGCGGTGAAGACCTTCGGTGAATTCCTCAGGCTGCAGCTTTTCTGAAACGCCCTTGAAAATCTCTTTTTCACAAAGAAGGTTAAGCATCAGCTTTTCGGCGTTGTAAAGCCGCATACTGTCAAGGTCCTTACGGCCTCCTGTTCGTTCTTCAAATGCGCGTTTTTCGTCGCGCTCGGCTTTTATCTCAGCACCGCGACGGCTCTTCCGTATCAGATTTTCCACCTGAGCGGTTATGCTCTCGTGGGAAATGTCGGTTTTTCGTGCGATGTTCTTTATATAAATTTCTCTTTCGACACCGTTTTTGATATTGGCAAGGATTTTTGCAATTTGCTCAATAAATTCCAGTTTTTCAACAGTATCTTCAAGATTATATTGTTTCTCAATTTTTCCTATTTTATACTCGATAAAGCTTTCTGCATTATCTATCAGAAGCCCGAACATCTCTTTGCCCTTGGTGTTAATGTACTCGTCCGGGTCCTTGCCGTCGGTGATGGTCATAACCCTTGTTTTGATGTTTGCTTCCCGCAGAATCTCGCCGGCACGGTCTGCCGCCTTTTGTCCTGCCTCGTCGGCATCGTAGCACAGCACCGCCTTGTCGGCGTACCGCTTAAGGATTTCCGCCTGCTGTGGCGTGAACGCCGTTCCAAGCGATGCAACTGCGTTGTCAAAGCCGCTCTGGTGCAGCGAAATCACATCCATATACCCCTCCATAACAAGGAACTGTCCTGCCTTGGAGTTCTTTGCAAGGTTCATTGCAAACAGGTTTTCCTTTTTCTTGAACACGAGCGTTTCGGGCGAGTTCAGGTATTTTGCCGCGTTGTCCTTGTCCTTCATAATTCTGCCGCCAAAGGCGATAACATTGCCTCGCAAATCAAGAATGGGGAACATTACCCTGTCACGGAACTTGTCAAAGTATGTGTCGTTTTGGTCACGCTTCACCGCAAGCCCTGCCTCGCAAAGCTCGGCTTCGGTGTAGCCTTTCGTTTTCATAAAATCAATCAGTGCCGACCACGAATCCGGTGAATACCCCAGCCCGAATGCCTTGATTGTGGCATTGCTGAGTCCACGGCGTTTAAGGTAGTCAAGTGCGTCCTTGCCCGAGGGCGAGGTCAGGTTCGAGTAGAAGAACCGTGCTGCCTCGGCGTTCATTTCGTACATACGCTTCTTTTTGTTGTGGATTTCCGCAGCCTTGGCGCGTTCGCTGCTGCTGCGGTAGTCGGGAATGGGAATACCGGACTTTTCGGCAAGGTACTTGACCGCTTCCATAAAGTCCAGGTTTTCCTTCTGCATTATAAAGTGAATCGCCGTTCCACCTGCGCCGCAGCCGAAGCAATGGAAAAGCTGCTTGTCGGGCGACACCGAAAACGACGGGGTTTTTTTGTCGTTGTGCAGGGGACAAAGCGCCTGAAAGCGGTTGCCCACCCTTTTGAGCGTGACATAGCGTGAAATCAAGTCAACGATATCGGTCTTTGCAAGTACCTCGTCAACAAAATCCTGAAAATCAACTGATTGTTTCACCTATATATCACCTCTATCCTTTTAATTCGACATAAAAATATATTTTCCTTTTTACCCACGCCACGATTTGGGAACAAAATACTTGTCAAACAGGCTTAGGGCGTAGCGGTCGGTCATTCCGGCAATGGTGTCACGGACAACTATCATATTATCCTCACTGCAGCTGATTTCGCGGACGCTTTCGGGGATAAGCTCCGGATTTTCGCTGTAAAGTGTGAATAGTGACGAGATTACATTGAACGACTTTTTCTCCTCGCTCTTTGCGTAATCGTTCAGGTACACATTGTCAAACATATACCGCCTGAGCCCCATCATGGCCTCGAATACCTCCGGCTCCATTGTAATGTCCGGGCGGTTTTCGCTTGCTCTTATTATGCTTCGGATAAGGCTGTTTATCCGCTTTGAGTGGCCGTAGCCCAGGATTTTGGAGTATTCTTCGGGAATATCCTCTTCGCGCATAACTCCGCCTCGTACGGCATCGTCGATATCGTGGTTTATGTATGCAATCTTATCGGCAAATCTCACAATCTTGCCTTCTAAGGTCTGGGGCATCTTGTCACCCGTGTGGCACAGAATTCCGTCACGGACCTCTTGCGTTAAGTTAAGGCCGCCCTTGCGTTCCAAAACATTCACCACACGGAGGCTCTGCTCGTTATGACGAAAGCCTTCGGGGCAAAGATGGTCAAGGGTTCGCTCGCCTGCGTGCCCGAACGGGGTGTGACCTAAATCGTGGCCAAGTGCAATTGCCTCGGTCAAGTCCTCGTTGAGGTCAAGGGCACGGGAGATAGTCCGTGCAATCTGGGCAACATCGAGGGTGTGGGTAAGCCGTGTTCTGTAATGGTCGCCTGCAGGTGACAGAAAGACCTGGGTCTTGTGCTTCAGCCGTCGGAATGCCTTGGAATGGATAATTCTGTCACGGTCACGCTGAAAGTCGGTGCGTATCTCGCATTGTTCTTCCTTTTGTGCTCTGCCTCGGCTATGTGCGCTTTTGGCAGCATAAGGACTGAGATATTGCTCCTCGCGCTGCTCAAGCTTTTCTCTGGGAGTCATAGACTTCACTCCTTAAATCTTTACTACCAAATATTTCTACAATTATGTCGAAAATCCTTTTTTTTGTTGACAATGGACCAATATTACAATTATAATAGAAGTAATACCAATGAAAGGGCAAAGGATTATGAACGAAATCTTTGAGGGAAAAATACAGAATTTAAATCTTAATCCGAGGCTGCAAAAGATTGCGGAGCTTATCCCCGAGGCGGAGAGCCTTGCGGATATAGGGACAGACCACGCATATATTCCAATCTTTGCGTGCCAAAGTGGCAAGGTGAAGCATGCGATTGCGTCCGACATCAAGCTTGGTCCTATTGCGAGGGCGGCAGATAATATAAAGAAGTTTGGTCTGGGCGGAGATATTACTGTCCGTATCGGTCCGGGGCTCCAGACGGTTGCGCCGGGCGAGGCGGAGATTATTGTTATTGCCGGTATGGGGGGGATACTCATATCGGAAATTCTTGAACATTCAAAAGAGACCGTCAGCCGTGCAAAATTACTTATTCTCCAGCCAATGACGGCGGCGGCAGAACTGCGTGATTATATTGCGGCGAACAGTTTTACGGCTCTGGACGAATATCTTGCCCGTGAGGAAGATAAGTTGTATAATATAATAACGGTTGTTCCGGGTGGTAGTACAGAGTATACCGAAAAGGAACGAATCCTAGGCAGAAATATTGAAAAGACTTCGCCTGAAGATCTTGAGGAATACTGCACTCGGCTGAAAGAGAAGTTTGAAAAGCGTATATCCGGACTTCGTGCGTCGAAGCTTGCCGGCAATGCCGAAAAGGCGGAGGAGATTGAGCAGCAGATGAAGCTGCTGCTGGATTAAAATAAAAGCAGAGAAATTCAATTACTATTTGTGCCGACGTATGGCGGCGGAATGGAGATTTTTATGGTAATACTCTCAAATGTCATTGAGGAGCTTGAAAAGGTTGCTCCATCTGAACTGAAGTTCCCGTGGGACAATGTGGGGCTTCTGGTGGGCGACGGCGCGCAGCGGATAAGCCGCGTGTATGTGTGCCTCGATATAACCGCAGAGAATGTCAAGGCGGCGGCAGAGCTTGGTGCGGACTTAATCGTATCGCATCATCCGCTTATTTTTGAGCCGCTTAAGAGCGTTACTTCGGGCAGCGTTACCGGAAGCATTGTCAGGGCGCTTATCCAGAACAATATCAGCGCCTTTTGTATGCACACCAGCTTTGATATGGCGGACGGCGGAATGAACGATTTGCTTGCCCACAAGTTAGGGCTTGAAAATATCCGTAAATTCAATCCCGAAGAATGTATAGGAGAAAACGGTGAGAGTCTTGACGGCATAGGCAGAGTGGGAACGCTGCGGTTCCCCGTGTCATTTGAGGATTTTATTGAACAGGTTCAGATGTCCCTCGGCTGCAAGGCAATCAAGTATGCAGGAGACCTCTCGGACAGAGTTCAGACGGTGGCGCTGTGTTCGGGCAGCGGCGGTTCGGAGCTTTATGCCGCATACCATTCGGGTGCGGATGTGTATGTGACCGGAGATTTAAAGCACGACCACGGCAGACTTGCATCGGAAATCGGACTTAATCTGGTAGATGCAGGCCACTTTGAAACCGAAAATATAATCTGCGATTTTCTGGCGGAATTCTTCTGCCACCACTTCCCCGAACTGGATGTTGTTGTGTCCGAGGCAAAGCCGTATTTCAGAAGCTTCTAATTAATATATGATGGTGATATAAATATGAAAGACAAAAATACACTAAAGTGGCTGTATAACAGCTCCAAAGCCCAACTGCCGGCGGTGCTTTTGCTCACGGTAATGCGAAGTGCCACCACAATTCTGGGCGTAACCTTTGCGCTTACCTCTCAGGTGGTTATCGATGCGGCGGTTGCCCACAATATGGCAGGGCTGAAGTTGGCATCAATCAGGCTGCTCCTGATTATTGCGGCACAGATTTTAATCCGGCTTTCAGGGCAAAGTCTTGAACTTGTAACTACCGCAAGGCTCCAGATGAATCTGCGCGGCAGAATGTTCTATTCGATCCTCAAAAAGGATTACAGCCGTGCAACGGCTTACCACAGCGGCGATTTGCTGACCAGACTTTCAAATGATACAAGCATTATTGCAAGCGGCACAATTTCGCTCATTCCAAGCGTTCTGGCGATGCTCACGGGTCTTGGATATGCCCTTTACTCGCTGACAGTTCTTGATCGCAATTTTGCGTTTATATTCTTTGTCGGCGGAATTATTCTTTTGGCGGTTATCAGCGCATTCCGGGGCGTTATGAAAAAGCTGCACAAGCGTGTTCAGGAGACCGAGGGAAAGGTTCGCTCTTTTTTGCAGGAGTCCTTGGGCAGCTTGATTATGGTCAAGGTGTTTGGTATTGAGGATGCTGTTTCAAAAACGGCACAAGACCTGCAGCACGAGAACTATAAGGCTCAGCTGAAACGCCGCAACCTCACGATTTTTGCATCAAGCAGTCTGGGATTTATTTTCAGTATTGGCTCGCTTTATGCTCTTGTTTACAGCTCGTTCAGGCTGTACTACGGGACAATAACCTTTGGCGCATTAACCGCGATTTTGCAGTTGGTGAACCAGATTCAGTCACCGTTTGCAGGGCTTTCGGGTGTAGCACCTCAGTATTTTGCGGTTTTAGCGTCTGCGGAGAGGATAATTGAAATTGAAAGTCTCCCCGACGAAAAGGAACACTACCGGAGATTAGAGGCTGAAAAGGATTATGAAAAGCTGGAGCTTATCAGCTTTGAGGATATAAGCTTCGGCTATGGCGGAGACAAAATTTTAGACGGCGCAAGCCTCTCAATAGACAAGGGCGATTTTGCCGTTATCGGTGGTATATCGGGTATAGGAAAGAGTACTTTGCTAAAGCTGTTGCTTGGTGTTATCACGCCGCAGAGCGGTGGGATATATCTCAAAATCAGCGGCGAAAAGCTGCCGGTCGGCAAGCATTCACGACCCGTATTTTCATATGTGCCACAGGGCAACCTGCTGCTTTCAGGAACAATCCGCGAAGCGGTAAGTATGGTCTGCCCCGGGGCAAGCGACGCTGAGATTATGCAGGCGGCGGAAATCAGCTGTGCGGCAGAATTTATCCGTCAGCTCCCTGACGGCCTTGACACCTATGTGGGCGAAAAGGGAATGGGCCTTTCGGAAGGTCAGGTTCAGCGTCTTGCAGTTACCCGTGCAATTCTGTCCGATGCACCGATAATTCTCCTCGACGAGGCAACATCGGCACTTGACGAGGCAACCGAGGCACGGCTTTTGCAAAATATAAAGAATATGGAAAACAAAACCTGTATTATTATTTCTCACAAACGCGCAGCGTTTGATGTGTGTAACAAGAAGATATTTATAGAGAACAAAAAAATCCGTGTTGAATAAAAGGGGCTGTAAAAATAGTCCAGAGCGCAAAAAGGCAGGGAAAATAAAGGTATTAGCTTTACCTTTAATGATGCTTTTTGTAAAAAGGATGTAAAAGGGGCTGTGACAAAAGTCACAGCCCCTTTTGGTTTGGTGTTATTTAACCAAATTGTAACCAACTTTGAATACATCACCGGCGCCCATGGTGATTACCGTGTCACCGGGCTGAGCATTTTTCAAAATATATCTTGCGATAGCATCTAAATCATTTATATAAACAGAGTTGTGAATGAGCGATGCAAGGTCGCAGGAGTGAATTGTGCCGTCGTACTTTTCGCGCGCAGGGTAAACGTCGGCAACAATTGTGCGGTCGGCAATCGAGAGTGATTCGGCAAACTCGCCGAGGAACGCTTTTGTGCGTGAATAGGTGTGGGGCTGGAATATACACCACACATTGCCCTTTGCAATTGATTTTGCAGTTTCAAGGGTGCTCTTGATTTCGGTGGGGTGGTGGGCGTAATCGTCAATCACGGTAAAGCCGTTTGCCTCGCCCAGAGTTTCAAAACGGCGCTTTGTTCCGCCGAAGGCCTCTAAGCCTCGTTTTACGGTCTCGGCATCAATCCCTAAAGTCCGTGCCGCCGCATAGGCACCCAGGGCGTTGCGTACATTATGGTCGCCGTGAACAGAAAGCTCCAGCTTAATTGCAAATTCGCCGTGTTCAAAAATGTCAACTTCGGTTTTGCCTGAAGCGTTAAAGTGTGCATTTTCTGCAAAAAAATCGTTATTTCTACTAATTAAGCCATATTTTACAACATTTTTTTTGATGTTTTGCACAACAGTCATAGCGTTTTTATCGTCAGAACATACAATAATGCATCCATCAGGTGAATTTAGTCTTGCAAAACGCTCAAAAGCTGTTATAATATGAGATATACCGGAGAAATAATCCAGATGATCTTCTTCGACATTTGTGATTATCGAAATATATGGATTGAAGTGAAGGAAGCTTTCAACATATTCGCAGGCCTCAAAGACGAGATAATCTTTTGCTCCGATTTTGTAATTTCCGCCGATTTGTGAAAGTTCTCCGCCTACCAGAATGGTGGGGTCCAGATTCGCTTCAAGTAAAACGAGCGACAACATTGATGTTGTGGTCGTTTTTCCGTGCGTTCCTGCAACTGCAACCGGGTACTTATAGAGTTTCATCAGCTCACCAAGCAGCTCGGCGCGTTCCATCACCGGTATACCAAGAGATCTGGCTTTAACAAGCTCGGGGTTATCCTTGGGGATCGCCGCGGTGTAGCAAACCAGGTCAGGGTCACAAACAGCATCGGCACTATGCCCGATGCAAACTTCGACACCAGCCGCTTTGAGGCTCTCTGTAATCCGTGTTTCTGTACGGTCAGAGCCGCTTACACGGTAACCGAAGAATTTCAGCATATGTGCCAAAGCACTCATACTTATTCCACCGATTCCTATCATATGTATATATCCATTTGTGGGGATTCCGGCAAGTTTGTTTTCTTTCAATGTGGTTCACTCCTTGGAATAATTTCATCTATGTCGGTGCATTTCTGCAATCTATTTCTTTAATATTGTACTACATATTGGAAAAATTATCAATATTGGTATTATATTATTTTTAAAAACTTTTTATGCAAAATTATTAATTATATATACATATAATAATCAAGCCGGCGAAATTTCCGGCAGAAGGCGGTGCAACACTTATGCAAATCACTGATATTAAAGTGAGAAAAATCAACGCAGAGGGCAGAATGAAGGCTGTTGTTTCAGTTACCTTCGACGATTGCTTTGTTGTTCATGACATCAAGGTTATCGAAGGTCAGGAAAAGCTCTTTATCGCTATGCCCAGCAGAAAAACTCCCGATGGCGAATTCAAGGATATCGCTCATCCCATCAATGCTGAAATGAGAGAACAGCTTCAGGAAATGATTCTTGCAAAATACGAAGAATCCCTTAATGAACTGGTTGAGGAATAATTTATATCAGGCAGTATTTCTAAAAAAACACATAACCGAAAGGTTATGTGTTTTTTTGTTTACTTTTTCAAAAGCTCCACTGCCGCCTCGGTGTTGCTCTTTGCAAGCTCGCGGAGGGCTTGGCTCTTCTTGCGAAGGGCTTTGCAAAGGCTTTCACGGTTTTCAACAATCTCGTCGGCAAATTGGCAAAGCTTGTCCTTGTCAATATTGCCAACTTTGAGTGAATAGTCAAGCCCGATAGACTTCATTGCGGCTTCAACCTTGGGGTCGTAATCAAGGGCAATGGAAGGTATACCCATCTTTGCGGCGTAAATCAGGCTGTGGAGCCGCATTCCCACAACAAACTCGGCACGGCCGATAATTCCCATCAGAAGTTCGGGGGCATAGCCGTTTCGGGATAATCCGTGGGGTACGGTTGTAAGAACCTCGATCTCCTCTGAAATATCCTTGTCAAAACGGCTCTGAAGCGGAATTATAAACGGCATAATTCCGTGCTTTTCGTATACATAATCGCCAAATTGTGCAATCTTCTCGTCCACATCGGGGTCCATATCCTCCCAGTCACGGACAGACACTACAAAGAACTTCTTATCGCCATCAATTCCGGCACGGCCGAGTGCCTTGTCTACAGCCTCATCCTGCTCGGCCTCTGCGGTGAATACCGGGTCGGCTGTAACCTGAGCACTTGTCAGTTGGGGGAGAAGCTTCAAAAGCTCAGTCTTTGAATCCTTATCACGAAGTGTTACGCAATCAACCTTTTTGAGGGTATTCTTCACAAACGGCAGATTGTATTTTTTTGTCAGAGGACCTATTCCGTTAGCATAAAGCATAACCTTTGCGCCTCGCGACCTTGCCATACTGATGATTGAAAGGTAGTAGTAAAGAGAAAGTGAGCTGGTTACATCCTGAATAAGACTGCCGCCGCCGCTTATCAGAAGGCGGGTCTTTTTAAGGAGATTCCAGATTGCAACAAAGTCAAAACGGTCAACGGTGCTGACGTTGTATTCATTTGCGGTTTCCCTAGGGGATTTTGACATTACTATGATGTTGGCGTTGGGAACAGCAGCACGCAAATCCTTAATCATTGCGTCAAGAATAGAATCATCGCCGCTGTTATGGAACCCGTAATAGCCTGAAACCATTATGTCAATGTCCCTTGGGCTGTTGCCGTGGATAAGATACTTTTCAATATCTGCGAGCTCTGCGGCATCGTCTACCTTGTTGATTTTGCTGTCCTTAATTTCGGAAATATACATTTTGAGAGCATCGCTCGCCATTGTCTCAACCGAGTAATATTTTTTGACTGTTTCAAGTGAATATTCGCCTAAAGCCTTGCGGTATTGCACCTTGTCATCGCCGAGAAGTGCCAGAAGGTCCGCTGTCAATTTCTCTGTGGTGGTGTCGCCACAGCCGCGGCAACAGAAGTTGGTGTCAATTGAAACTGCAAGCTTGCTTTCGTCAAATATTCCGATATATCCCTCGTTGCCGGCGATAATGGCAGGCTTCTTGCAAGCCATTGCCTCAAGTGCTGCACGGCTTACGCCCACGAAAACATCGCCTGACGCCGCAAACTTGTTTATGTCGGTTCTGCCGCCGGTAACAATGATGGCACGGCGTTTTAAAATTCTGTTCATTTCCTCGGCTTCAGCATTGATTTTTTCAAAGTCGTTACCACCGCCTACGATTACCGTCTCAAGATTTTTGATGTTGTCGCACAAAACGGGCATTGCTTCAATCAGCTTGTGTGCTGCAAAGCTGCGGTCGGTGTCCATACGGCTGACATACACAATGCGGGTTGCGTCCTTTTGAAAATCAAATTCCTGTGCAATGTCGGAGTAGTCGATACTGTCCGAGAATTTTGCGGTGTCAACGCCGTTTATGGTAACACGGATATTATCGGCGTTGCAGCCGTAATTATCAATCAGGTACTGCTTGATATCATCACTGACCGCAAGGCTTCGTGAACCCCAGTTGGTAAGCAGATTAAGCGGAAATCTGGTGTCAAATACCCAGTGGGCGGTTGTCACAAACCGCAGGTTGTAACGCTTCGCCAGAAGTCCGCACAAAAATCCGGGAATACGGGCGTGAGCGTGTACCACATCAATTTTATTTTCAAAGATAATCTTTTTAAGTGCCTTGTATGCGGAATACATTGATGCCGGGGTTTTGCGGTTAAGCGCAACCTTGAAGTGGGGAATTCCCGCATCCTCAAGCTCCTTTACATATGCTCCGCCGTTGGAGGCAACAAAAACCTCAATTCCTCGTCTTGCAAGGGCCTTTGAAAGCTCAACAATATGAGTTTCCGCGCCCCCTATATCAAGCTGCATGGTAGCCATTAAAACTCTCATAATTCGTGTCCTTTACATTATTCATTGTTATTATTGTCCCCGTCGGTTGAGGGGTTAAATACCGTTTCAACCAGCTCCTGAGTTGCACGGTCGTCGCACAGGAAGTACGAAACTCCGCTGATGGTCTGCGCCGAGCCGGGCAGCTGATACATAGTCATCAGGTCGGAGTCAACCTTGCTGATGGCGCCCAGATGCCGTACAAGGTCTTTTGCGGTGTAGTTGGTACGGACATTGCGCACCACAACATCAAACAGCTCGTCTGTCTTCAGCAAATACTTGGCATTTACCTTTTGCTGGATAAGTGCCTTAATAAACGCTTGCTGTGCCTCAATTCTGCCAAGGTCGCCCATAGCGTAGCCGGGGTAGCCGGCGTTGCCCTTACGGAATCTGACAAAATCGTGAGCGGCCTCACCGTCCAGCACCTGAAGTCCGGGCTGGAGGTCTATGTGCAGATTCTGCACCGGGTCGTCGTACTTCATACGGAATGGAACCTCAAATTCAACTCCGCCGAGGGCGTCAATAACTTCCTTAAAGCCGTCAAAGTCAATACTCATAAAGTAGTGTATGGGCAGCCCTGTCAAAAGCTTTACCTTCTGAACGGTCAGCTCCTCAGGCTCTTTGATATTGCCCTTTCTGACCTCTTGTGCGCCGATACCGATTGCTGCATTGATTTTCTGGTAATAATTACCTACACGGACTCTGGTGTCACGGGGGATTGACAGCACACTCAGCTTGCCGGTACGCCCGTTAAGGCTGGCGAGCATAATGGTATCGCTGCGCATACCGCCCTCGTCCACGCCGAGGAGAAGTATGTTCACCATACCTACACCGTCCGACTGCTTGTCAAGGGAGTCGAGCAGGATTTCCTCGCCCAGATAAAGGTTTGTAACCCACTTCGCCGAGATAACACCGCTCACCGTTGCAAACAGCATACAGAAGGTGCATACTATAGAAAGTATAATTTTGCCTTTTTTTGTAAATATATCCAATTGAAATCATTTGCCTTTCTTTTTGATTTGCAATTCAAAAAACTGAATTTTTACCTAAATTATATATAGATTTTAGTTAAAAGTCAATAATCTGTCAGCATAGCAACAAAAAGTTTACATTTCGCAAAGGTTCTTTTTCGAGCGGCGGTAGAGAACAAACTTACTGCCGATACAGATAACAACCTGTGATGCGGTTTTTGCCGCAAGCTCTTGGGCAACCTCACGCACGCCAAGCATTGAGTTTTCAAGAACATGGCCCTTGATAAGCTCCCGTGCTGCAAGTGCATCGTCTATGGTCTTTACGACATTTTCGGTTATGCCGTCCTTGCCTACCTGATAAAGCGACGGAACATTAGCCGCCAGACTCTTTAAATATGCTCTTTCTTTACTTGTCATTGTGTCTTTCCTCCAGTAAATCTGATATTTTTGCAAATTCCTCAAGCCCAAGCTTTTCGCCCCGAATGTTGGGGTCAATACCCAAAGCTTCAAGAACTTCAATTATTAAATCTTTTCCTATATTAATGTAGGGACTTTTCGACAGAGCGTTAACCAAGGTCTTTCGTCTTTGACCGAATGCGGATTTTATCACCGCAAACATAAATTTGGGGTCTTTGACCTCGATCCTCGGCTTTTCCAGTACCTCAAGCCGGATAACCACCGACGCAACCTTTGGCTGCGGCATAAAGCAATGGGGTTCTGCACGGCACACAAGCTTTGGCTCGGTGTAGAACTGCACCGCCGCCGACAGTGCTCCGTAGTCCTTGCCGCCGGGGCTTGCAACCATACGCTCGGCAACTTCTTTTTGTATCATTACCGTCAGGGATTTGACGGGAACTTTGTTTTCCAGAAAGCCCATAATTATCGGGGTTGTTATATAATAAGGTAAGTTTGCCACAACTGCAACCGGCATATCCCCGAATTTTTCGGCAATAAGTGATTTGAGGTCAACCTTCATTACATCTTCGTTGATAACCTCCACATTGTCGAACTCTGAAAGAGTGTCCGAAAGCAAGGGGATAAGTTTTTTGTCAATCTCAATCGCAACCGCCTTGTCGGCATTTGCTGCAAGCTCACGGGTGAGGGTTCCTGCACCGGGCCCGATTTCAAGCGCTCCCCAGCCTTTGTCAATTCCGGAGCCTTCGATTATTTTATTCAATATATTCTCGTCAATCAGGAAGTTCTGTCCCAGACTTTTGGTAAACGAAAAACCGTGACGCTCAATAACGGCTTTCAGTTCGGAAGGATTTGTCAGCTTCATAAATCCGATGTCCTTTCTCTGCAAAAAAATCGGCACCAGACCGAAAACTAATCTGATGCCCTTCAACACTCTTTTAAAAAATAAATAAAATTTCGCAAAATGCATTGACAAAGCCCAAATCGTATGATATAATGGCTATCTATTATAGTGCACCTTTTTGCGAATTTTCGATTTTTACCTGTATTTTTTACCGTGTTTTCAGTATAGCACACACTTTCTGAAAATGCAATAGTTCTTTAAAATATTTTTTGTGAAAATTTATGAAATTCTCAAAAATTACCACTATATGTTGTGCTTTTTTACTTATTTAGCATACAAACGGCGGCCTTTGCGGCGCGCCACAAAATTTACGAAGAGGTGATTGATTTTATGGTACATCCGGTGAAGCTTGGCAGAAACACCCGAATGAGCTACGGCAAGATAAGAGAAGTCATTGATATGCCTAACCTTATCGAAATCCAGAAAAATTCATACGAGTGGTTTTTGCACGAAGGGTTGAAAGAAGTCTTCCACGACGTGTCACCTATTATGGACTATGCGGGAAATCTCATTCTGGAATTCATTGATTACAGAATTGATATGAACCCCAAGTACGACATTGAGGAATGCAAGGAGAGGGATGCAACGTATGCCGCTCCCCTCAGAGTTAAGGTAAGACTCATCAACAAAGAAACCGGCGAGGTTAAGGAGCAGGAAATCTTTATGGGTGATTTCCCGATTATGACCCCGTCAGGTACCTTTATCATAAACGGTGCTGAGCGTGTTATCGTCAGCCAGCTGGTGCGTGCGCCTTCGGTGTACTTTGCCGAGAAGTTCGATAAAATCGGCAAAAAGCTGTTCTCATCTCAGGTTATCCCGAACCGCGGTGCATGGCTTGAGTACGAAACCGACAGTAACGACCTTTTCCATGTAAAGATTGATAAGATGAGAAAAACTCCCATCACCGTTCTTATCCGTGCCCTCGGCTTCGGCACAGATACCGAAATCAGGGATTTATTCGGCGATGACGAAAGAATTCTCCGCACAATGGAAAAGGACACAACCAAAACCTATGAGGAAGGTCTGCTTGAAATTTACCGCAAGCTCCGTCCGGGCGAGCCGCCTACAATCGAAAGTTCAAAGTCTCTTATTACAAACCTCTTCTTTGATCCTAAGAGATATGACCTTGCCCGTGTAGGCCGTTATAAGTTCAATAAAAAGCTGGAGCTGGCAGGCAGAATTGTCGGACAGGTTTCAGCCGAGAACCTTGTTGACCCCGAAACAGGTGAGCTGATTGTTGCCGCAGGCGAGACCATTACCAAGGAAATGGCTCGTGCTCTTGAGGTTGCTGATATCAGCAAGGTTATCATCAAGGTTGACGACGAGCATACAACCAATGTCCTTTCAAACGGCATGGTTGATATGCGCGACTTGGTTGATTACAACCCCCGCGACTATGAAATTAACGAGAAAGTCCGTTACAGCGTTCTTAAAGAAATTATCGCAGAGTTCCCCGATATGAATTCCGACGAATTCAAGGCGGCGCTCCGTGAACGCCGTGACGAGCTTATCCCCCGTCACATTGTTATTGACGATATTATTGCTTCTATCTCTTATGTAGGCAACCTGGCAGCAGGCCTCGGTGCAGTTGATGATATCGACCACCTGGGCAACCGTCGTCTGAGATCCGTTGGCGAGCTTCTCCAGAACCAGTTCAGAATCGGTCTTTCAAGAATGGAGAGAGTTGTGCGTGAAAGAATGTCCACTCAGGATCTCGATTCAATCACACCCCAGACTCTTATCAATATCCGTCCCGTGACCTCGGCTGTTAAGGAATTCTTCGGTTCATCACAGCTTTCGCAGTTTATGGACCAGATTAACCCCCTGGGTGAGCTTACTCATAAGAGAAGACTTTCAGCCCTTGGTCCTGGCGGTCTTTCAAGAGAGAGAGCCGGCTTTGAAGTGCGTGACGTTCATTCCTCACACTATGGCCGTATGTGTCCTATCGAGACACCTGAAGGTCCTAACATCGGTCTTATCAACTCACTCTCCGGCTTTGCAAAGGTGAATGAGTACGGCTTTATTGAAGCTCCCTACCGCAGAGTGGATAAGGAGACAGGCCGCGTTACCGACATCGTTGACTATATGACAGCAGATGTGGAGGACGGTCTCTATATCGCTCAGGCAAACGAGCCTCTCGGCGAGAACAACGAGTTCCTTGCAAAGAGAGTTGTTACAAGATATAAGGATGAATTCCTTGAAGTATCAGCAGAACCCGGCAAGTGCCGTGTTGACTATATGGACGTATCCCCCAGACAGGTTACATCAATTGCTACAGCAATGATTCCGTTCCTTGAAAACGACGATGCTAACCGTGCGCTGATGGGTTCAAACATGCAGCGTCAGGCTGTTCCGCTGCTTTGCCCCGAGTCACCGATTATCGGTACAGGTATGGAATACAAGGCAGCAAAAGACTCCGGTGTTTGTGTTCTTGCGAAGAATGCCGGCACAGTTTCAAAGGTTTCGGCTCAGTTCATTGAAATCAAGACAGACAGCGGCGAAACCGACCGTTACAAGCTTATCAAATTCACCCGTTCAAACCAGGGTATGTGTATTAACCAGCGCCCCATCGTTGCAGAGGGCGAGAGAGTTGAAGCCGGTGACATCATTGCCGACGGTCCTTCAACCAAGAACGGTGAAATCGGCCTTGGCCGCAACATTCTCATTGGCTTTATGACATGGGAAGGTTACAACTACGAGGATGCTATGCTCGTTAACGAGCGCCTTGTAAAAGAGGATGTCCTCACATCAATCCACATCGAGGAATACGAGATTGAATCCCGTGATACCAAGCTTGGTCCGGAGGAAATCACCCGTGACATCCCCAATGTTGGTGAAGATGCGCTGAAAGACCTTGACGAGCGCGGTATTATCCGCATCGGTGCTGAGGTTGAAAGCGGCGATATCTTGGTCGGTAAGGTTACACCCAAGGGTGAAACCGAACTCAGCGCCGAGGAAAGACTGCTCCGTGCAATCTTCGGCGAAAAAGCCCGTGAAGTGCGTGACACATCACTCCGCGTACCCCACGGCGAATATGGTATTATTGTTGATGTTAAGGTATTTACCCGTGAGAACAGCGACGAGCTGCCCCCCGGTGTAAATCAGATAGTTCGCTGCTACATCGCTCAGAAGCGTAAGATTTCTGTCGGCGATAAGATGGCAGGTCGTCACGGTAACAAGGGTGTTATTTCGAGAATTCTTCCCGAAGAAGATATGCCCTTCCTTCCCGACGGAACACCTCTCCAGATTGTTCTTAACCCCCTGGGCGTACCTTCGCGTATGAACATCGGACAGGTTCTTGAGGTTCACCTTGGCTATGCGGCAAAGGCTCTTGGCTGGAAGGTTGCAACCCCCGTATTTGACGGTGCAAACGAGGAAGATATTATGGATGCCCTCGAGCAGGCAGGCTACGAGAGAGACGGTAAGACCGTTCTCTATGACGGCCGTACCGGCGAACCCTTCGACAACCGCGTAACGGTAGGCTATATGCATATGCTTAAGCTTGCCCATCTGGTTGACGATAAGATTCACGCCCGCTCAACAGGTCCTTACTCACTTGTTACTCAGCAGCCTCTGGGTGGTAAAGCTCAGTTCGGTGGCCAGAGATTCGGTGAAATGGAAGTTTGGGCACTTGAAGCTTATGGTGCAGCATATACACTCCAGGAAATCCTTACAGTTAAGTCTGATGATGTTGTGGGCCGTGTTAAGACCTACGAGGCAATCGTTAAGGGCGAGAATATACCCAAGCCCGGTATCCCCGAATCATTTAAGGTTCTTATCAAGGAACTCCAGAGCCTTGCTCTTGATGTTAAGGTCCTTGACGCTGACGGAAACGAGGTTATCCTGAAAGAAAACCTTGATGACGAGCCGGAAGATTTGCAGGTTAACATCGACAGAGCAGAGGACGCTCCCGAAAACACATTCGGTCAGCCCGAAGGCGAGGAAGCGGACGCAGACGCTCTTGATGAAAGCGACCTCTTCTATGACTTTGAAGATACCGTTATGGACGAGGAACCGGAAGAAGACGCCGATTCATTTGACCTCCTTGCAGATGATTTGCTTGGTGACATTGACGGTGCAGACGACGAGTTCTAATCTTCCGCTGACCTCAGCAATCCAGAATTACCCCGGACCGAGACGCTCATAACGAAGTCCGGATAGCTTGAGTATTCTTGTGAGCAGAAAGTCGAGTGATAATATTATGAGTGAAAATCAGATTTTTGATGCCATTCAAATTGGACTTGCTTCCCCTGAAAAGATCAGAGAATGGTCACACGGCGAAGTTAAAAAGCCCGAAACTATAAATTACAGAACTTTAAAGCCTGAAAAAGACGGTCTTTTCTGCGAAAAGATTTTTGGTCCGCAGAAGGACTGGGAATGTCACTGCGGTAAGTACAAGAGAGTCCGTTATAAGGGCGTTGTCTGTGACCGATGCGGTGTTGAAGTTACACGAGCAAAGGTACGCCGTGAGAGAATGGGACATATCGAGCTGGCAGTTCCCGTATCACACATCTGGTACTTCAAGGGAATCCCCAGCCGTATGGGACTTATCCTTGATATGTCACCCCGTTTCCTTGAAAAGGTTCTGTACTTCGCAGCTTATGTGGTTATTGACCCCGGCAAGACCGGGCTTATGAAGAACCAGATTTTAAGCGAAAGAGAATACCGTGAAGAATGCGAAAAGTACGGTGCTGATGCGTTTAAGGCAGGTATGGGTGCCGAAGCTATTCTTGAAATGCTTCAGGCAATCGACCTTGACGCACTTTATGAAGAACTCAAGGCAGACCTTGACGGTGCAAAGGGGCAGAAGAAGATTCGTACCGTCCGCCGCCTTGAAGTGGTAGATTCATTCCGTCAGTCAGGCAATAAGCCCGAATGGATGATTATGCCCGTTCTCCCCGTAATTCCTCCCGAAATCAGACCTATGGTTCAGTTGGACGGCGGCAGATTTGCTACCTCTGACTTAAACGACCTTTACAGACGAGTTATCAACAGAAATAACCGTCTTAAGAGACTTCTTGACCTGGGCGCTCCCGAAATCATTGTAAGAAACGAAAAGAGAATGCTTCAGGAAGCAGTTGATGCTCTTATCGACAACGGCAGACGCGGCAGACCTGTTACAGGTCCCGGAAACCGTCCCCTCAAGTCCCTTTCGGATATGCTTAAGGGTAAGCAGGGTCGTTTCCGTCAGAACCTTCTGGGTAAGCGTGTTGACTACTCAGGCCGTAGTGTTATCGTTGTAGGCCCTGAACTTAAGATTTACCAGTGCGGTCTTCCCAAGAAGATGGCTCTGGAGCTGTTCAAGCCCTTTGTTATGAAAAAGTTGGTTAACGATGGCTTGGCACATAACATTAAATCCGCAAAGAGAATGGTAGAGCGTGTTCGTCCCGAGGTTTGGGATGTGCTTGAAAGCGTAATTTCTGAGCATCCGGTGCTCCTCAACCGTGCTCCTACACTCCACAGACTGGGTATCCAGGCATTTGAACCTGTTCTTGTTGAGGGTAAGGCACTTAAGCTCCATCCGCTTGTATGTACCGCATTCAACGCCGACTTCGACGGCGACCAGATGGCGGTTCACCTTCCGCTTTCAGCAGAAGCACAGGCAGAGGCAAGATTCCTTATGCTGTCTGCAAACAACCTGCTGAAGCCTCAGGACGGTAACCCCGTAACTGTTCCTACACAGGATATGGTTTTGGGTAGTTACTACCTGACAATCCAGATTGACGACGAATTTGGTGCAGGCAAGGTCTTCGGCTCAGAGGACGAGGCAACCCTCGCTTATGCAAACGGTGCAGTTGGCCTCCACGCCCCCATCAAGGTTCGTGTTACAAGAGAAATCGACGGCGAAAAGGTTACAGGTATCATAGATGCAACCGTCGGCAGACTTATCTTCAACGAAAAAATTCCGCAGGATTTGGGCTTTGTTGACAGAAGCAAGCCGGAAAACAAGCTTGCGCTTGAAGTTGCATTCCGTGTTGACAAGAAGAAGCTCGGTCAGATTATCGACAAGAGCATCAAAATCCACGGTATTACTGAAACTGCAACCCTCCTTGACGATGTAAAGGCTATGGGCTTCAAATATTCAACACGCGGTGCTATCACCGTCGGCGTTTCGGATATCGAAATCCCAGAAGAAAAGAAGGTTTACCTTGCAGAAGCCGAGGAAGAAATTGATAAGGTTACAAAGAAGTACCTCCGTGGTCTTTTGACAAATGAGGAAAGATACGAAAAGGTTATTCAGATCTGGTCTGAAACTTCAAACAAGGTTACAGACGCTCTTATGAAGAACCTTGACGAGCTTAATCCTATCTTTATGATGGCGAACTCCGGTGCCCGTGGTAGCGTTAACCAGATTCGTCAGCTGGGCGCGATGCGTGGTCTTATGGCAGATACATCGGGTCGTACAATTGAAATTCCTATCCGTGCAAACTTCCGTGAAGGTCTGACAGTACTTGAGTACTTCATTTCAACTCACGGTGCCCGTAAGGGTCTTACCGATACCGCACTGAGAACAGCTGACTCGGGTTACCTTACCCGTCGTCTGGTTGATGTTTCTCAGGAGGTTATTATCCGTGAAGACGATTGCGGAACAAATGACGGTATCATTGCTAAGGACATCAAGGACGGTAACGAGGTTATCGAAAAGCTTAAGGACAGACTTGTGGGCAGAACAACCTGCGAGAATGTTGTAAGCCCCGACGGCGAGCTCCTCTGCGAAGAAGGAACAATGATTTCTCCGCTTATGGCAGAAAAGATTTGTGCCGCAGGCGTAGAGCAGGTTAAAATCCGTTCAATCCTCAAATGCCGCTCAAAGATTGGCGTTTGTGCTAAGTGTTACGGTCACAACCTTGCAAACGGCGAGCCCGTTAACATTGGTGAAGCAGTTGGTATCATTGCTGCACAGTCCATCGGCGAACCCGGTACCCAGCTTACAATGCGTACCTTCCACGCCGGCGGTGTCGCAGGTGACGATATTACTCAGGGTCTTCCCCGTGTCGAGGAACTCTTTGAAGCAAGAAAGCCCAAGGGTCTTGCTATCATTGCTGAAATCGGCGGCCGCGTGAAGATTACCGAAAACAAGAAAAAGCGAGAGGTTTCTATTCTTGACGACGAGAACGGAAATGTTGCAACCTACCTTATCCCCTACGGTTCAAGAATCAAGGTTCGTGATGACCAGATTCTCGAAGCCGGTGACGAGCTGACAGAGGGTTCAATCAATCCTCACGATATCCTTGCAATCAAGGGCTACACAGCTGTTCAGGACTACCTCATTCAGGAAGTTCAGAGAGTTTACCGTCTGCAGGGTGTTGATATCAACGATAAGCATATCGAGGTTATCGTAAGACAGATGATGCACAAGGTTAAGGTTGAGGATGCCGGCGATACAGATTTCCTCACAGGCTCACTCGTTGAGAGATACGAGCTTGAAAGAGTAAACGAAAGCATGCGTGCCGAGGGCAAGGCTGAAGCCGTTCACTCCGAGGTTCTTATGGGTATCACCAAGGCAGCTCTTGCAACAGATTCATTCCTTTCTGCTGCATCCTTCCAGGAGACAACCAGAGTCCTCACAGACGCAGCTATCAAGGGTAAGATTGATCCGTTGCTTGGTCTTAAGGAAAATGTTATTATCGGTAAGCTTGTTCCTGCCGGAACAGGCATTCAGTCCTACAGCGACATTGATGTTGTTCCCACAGACTTTTCCGACGATATGATTTTTAATGTTTAATAACAAAAGCCCTGAGCCGTTGGCTTGGGGCTTTTGTGTTGCAGCAAAAACGCATATTCAGCACTAGAATTTGAAAGACAGAACAAATACAGGTAAAACTCTTGAAAAACGGGTAAAAATATGTTAAAATAAAAATTCAAAAACTATCTTTGCTGCAAATGCAGCGCAAGGAGGTAAATTTATGCATATTTTGGTTACAGGCGGTGCCGGTTACATCGGCAGTCATACCTGCGTTCAGCTGCTTAATGCAGGTTATGAGGTTACAGTTGTTGACAATCTTTCAAACAGCTCCGAGGAGTCGCTCAGAAGAGTTCAGCAGATTACCGGTAAGTCGCTTAAATTCTATAAAGTTGATTTAGTTGACAAGGAGGCTCTCCGCAAGGTCTTTGCCGAGAACAAGTTCGATGCGGCAATCCACTTTGCAGGGCTTAAGGCTGTTGGCGAGTCTGTTCAAGTACCCCTTGCTTACTACCACAACAACATCTTCAGCACAGTTAACCTTTGTGAGGTTATGGCGGAGAACAATGTTAGAAAGTTAGTATTCAGTTCATCGGCAACGGTTTACGGCAAGCCTCACACTGTTCCAATTCGTGAGGACTTCCCGCTGCAGTGCACAAACCCCTACGGCAGAACCAAGCTTATGATTGAGGAAATTCTGCGTGACCTTGCAGTTTCCGACTCCGATTGGGACATTGCGCTGCTCAGATACTTCAATCCGGTAGGCGCACACGAAAGCGGTCTTATCGGTGAAGACCCCAAGGGTATCCCAAACAACCTTATGCCGTATATTGCACAGGTTGCGGTTGGCAAGCGCGAGTATATCCATGTATTCGGTAACGACTACGATACCCCCGACGGCACAGGTGTTCGTGACTATATCCATGTTATCGACCTTGCTGACGGTCATCTTCGTGCCCTTGAAAAGATTTCTGAAAAATCAGGCATTGTTACCTATAATCTAGGTACAGGTCAGGGCTACAGCGTGCTGGATATGATAAAGGCATTCAGCAAAGCTTGCGGCAGAGAATTGCCCTATAAGATTGAAGACCGTCGCCCCGGCGATATTGATGCCTGCTATGCAGACCCGCAGAAGGCGAAGGAAGAGATTGGCTTTGTTGCCAAAAAGACTCTTGAAGATATGTGTGCTGACGGCTGGAGATGGCAGCAACAGAATCCCGACGGCTACAACGCATAAGCCGTGGGGCTCATAAAAACTACACAAACATCGGAAGGAAAATCTGAATGAACGAGTACCAGAAGAACATACGCAACTTTTCAATTATTGCGCATATTGACCACGGCAAGTCAACCCTTGCTGACAGACTTCTTGAGCTTACGGGTGCGCTCACAAACCGTGAGATGCAGGCACAAATTCTCGATAATATGGAGCTTGAGCGTGAGCGCGGCATAACAATCAAAGCGCGTGCGGTAAGACTTTTGTATAACGCGAAAGACGGCCAGCAGTATGTCTTAAACCTTATCGACACCCCAGGTCATGTTGACTTCAACTACGAGGTATCGCGTAGCCTTGCTGCGTGTGAAGGCGCAATTTTAATTGTTGACGCGGCTCAGGGAATTGAGGCGCAGACCCTTGCAAACACCTATCTTGCACTGGAACACGACCTTGAGATGGTTCCCGTTATCAACAAAATCGACCTTCCCAGTGCCCAGCCTGATGTGGTCAAGCAGGAAATTGAGGATGTAATCGGTATTGAGGCGCAGTCTGCGCCCTGTATTTCCGCTAAAAACGGAATAAACATTGAAGAAGTTCTTGAAAAAATTGTTGAGGCAGTTCCACCGCCTCAGGGTGACGAAAACGCTCCGCTCAAGGCGTTGATTTTCGACTCGTACTACGACAGCTACAAGGGCGTAATTGCCTATGTCCGTGTGATTGATGGAACACTCCGTGCCGGCGAGACCATAAAGATGATGGCAACCGGCTCGTCCTTTGATGTGGTTGAGGTTGGTTATCTCAATCCTCTCGGTATGCTCCCTGCAAAGGAGATAAAGGCAGGCGAGGTTGGCTTTATCGCCGCAAGTATCAAGAATGTCCGTGATGTCCGTGTGGGCGACACGGTTACAACAGCCCAAAAGGGCGCAGCAGAGGCACTCCCCGGCTACAAAGAGGTAAAGCCGATGGTGTATTCCGGTGTTTACCCTGCCGACGGCGCAAGATACAACGATTTGCGAGACGCGCTCGAAAAGCTGCAGCTTAACGATGCGGCACTTCAGTTCGAGGCGGAGAATTCGGTGGCTCTTGGCTTTGGCTTCCGTTGTGGATTTTTGGGACTTCTCCATATGGAGATTATTCAGGAACGCTTAGAGCGTGAATATAACCTTGATTTGGTTACAACAGCACCCTCGGTTGAGTATATAATTGTCAAGACCGACGGCACACAGCTGACCATTTCAAACCCCACCAATATGCCCGAACCGCAGGAGACAGACCATATGCTTGAACCGATTGTTGCGGCATCGATTATGACTCCAAAGGAGTTTGTGGGCAGCATTATGGAGCTTTGTCAGGAACGCCGCGGAACATATATAGATATGACCTATCTCGATGAGAACCGTGTAACGCTCAAATACGAGCTTCCGCTCAACGAGATAATTTATGACTTCTTCGATGCACTCAAGTCAAGAACACGAGGCTATGCATCGTTTGACTACGAGCTTAAGAACTATCAGAAGTCCGAACTGGTTAAGCTGGACATTCTGCTCAACGGCGAAATGGTTGATGCTTTGTCATTTATCGTGCATAAGGAAAGTGCATATTCACGAGGCAGACGCATTGCTGAAAAGCTGAAGGAGTCAATTCCCCGTCAACTTTTTGAAGTTCCTATTCAGGCAGCGATTGGAAGTAAGATTATCGCCCGTGAAACCGTCCGTGCAATGCGTAAGGATGTTCTTGCCAAGTGTTACGGCGGCGATATTACCCGTAAGAAAAAGCTGCTTGAAAAGCAGAAAGAGGGTAAAAAGCGTATGCGTCAGGTTGGCTCGGTGGAGGTGCCGCAGGAAGCATTTATGTCAGTTTTAAAGCTTGATTAACTTGATTGATACTTTTAAAAATTAGGAGATTATAAATGAATTTAGGGCTATATGTTCACATCCCGTTTTGCAAAAGCAAGTGCCGCTACTGCGACTTTAATTCTTATGCAAAAATGGAGGCGTTTATAAAGCCCTATTTTTCTGCCCTGATGAAGGAAGCGGAGTATTACAAAAATACCGTACAGAATGTTGATACGGTGTACTTTGGTGGCGGAACGCCCACAAGTGTCGAGCCAAAGCTGCTTGGTCAGGCGGTTAAAACCCTTTTTGAAATATTCGATATTTCCAATGATGCCGAAATAACTGCGGAATGTAATCCCGGCACAATTGACCTTGACGGGCTGAGGGTTTTACGCCAAAGCGGAATAAACCGCCTGAGTATAGGCCTCCAGACCACCGATGACGAAAAATTGAAGGTTCTGGGCAGAATCCATAACTTTGACGACTTCAAAAGATGCTTTGAAAACGCACGGACTGCCGGTTTTGACAACCTTTCTCTTGATTTGATGTACGGACTTCCCGACCAGAGCCTTGAAGATTGGGAGAAAACGCTTGATGCGGTGAAAGATTTTGGTGCAGAGCATATCTCGTGCTATTCGCTCAAAATTGAAGATGGTACGCCATTTGCGAAAATGAAATTAAATCTTCCTGACGATGATTTGGCAGCGGATATGTACGAGCTTGCGGTTAAAAAGCTTGCAGAACAAGGCTATGACAGATACGAGATTTCAAATTTTGCAAAGCCGGGCAAGGAATCGCAGCACAACCTTAAATACTGGCGTTGTGACGATTTTGTGGGTCTCGGTGCAGGTGCGTATTCTTGTGTGGGAGAAAGACGATTCTCAAATATTTGTAAAATTGACGAATACATTGCTGCAGTACAGCAAAACGGCTCTGCTGAAAACTGGTCAAGCACTCAAAGCATAGAAGAACAGATGAGCGAATTTATGTTTCTGGGACTTCGCTGCAGCAAAGGCGTGTGTGACAGTGACTTCAAAGCAAGATTTGGGGTTTCGTTCAATGAGGTATTCGGCGAGGTCATAAATAAATATACCGACTGGGGATTTTTGGTGTTTGACAGTGATTATCTGAGATTTTCGGACAAGGGTTTTTTTGTAAGCAACACCATTCTTTCGGATTTTGTGTAAAAACCCCTTGCAGAAAGTCGGTAGATGTGGTATACTCTTTAAGATAAATATTGAATGCCCCTGTAGTTAAGTGGATATAACAAGCCCCTCCTAAGGGCTAGTCACGCGTTCGACTCGCGTCGGGGGTGCCAAAAATCCGCACACAAAAGTGTGCGGATTTTTACTTATTACCTATTCACTCTTCACCATTCCCTAAAAAACCTTTTGTGTGCGAAATTAGGGAAAGTAATAATTGAAATTCTTTGTATTTAATGATATAATGTCATTGGTGATATGGACAAATGAAATATCAGAACATAACCGAGGGCAAATTTTTGTCACGCCCTAACCGATTCATTGCAAATATTGAAATTAACGGCAAGGTCGAGGTCTGTCATATCAAAAATACCGGCAGGCTGGGCGAGCTTTTGGTGAAAGGCGCACGGGTGATAGTTCAGGATTGCCAAAGTCCAATACGCAAAACCCGATACGATTTGATTGCCGTGTATAAGGGCGACAAACTATTTAATATAGATAGCCAAGCTCCAAACAAGGTGTTTGGCGAATGGGTTAAAACCACTGATTATTTTGGCAGAGTCACGGCGGTAAAGCCTGAGCAGAAATTCCAAAGCTCCAGATTTGATTTCCTTTTAGAAACTGAGGAACGCCGGATTTTTGTTGAGGTCAAGGGAGTAACTTTGGAGCAGGACGGTGTTGTGCTGTTTCCCGACGCCCCAACCGAGCGTGGCGTAAAGCACATAAAGGAGCTTCAAAATGCAGTAGCCGAGGGCTTTGGTGCTGCAATATGCTTTGTGGTTAAGCTGGACGGCGCAAAGTACTTTACGCCAAACAAAAAGACTCACCCCGAATTCTGCGAGGCACTGAAATCTGCGAGAGAGTCGGGGGTTGACATTTTATGTGTCGATTGCCGTGTGAAACCCGACAGCCTTGAGATAAAGGGTTTTGTGCCCGTAAAGCTCTGATAGGAGGAAAAATAAAATGAGTAAAAAACCTGTTATTGCAATAATGTATGACTTTGATAAAACATTGTGCACAAAGGATATGCAGAACTACGAGTTTATTCCGAGCCTGGGCATTCCGGTTGACGATTTCTGGGCAGAGGTGAACAAGACCTCTAAGGAAAACAATATGGACGGTCTGCTTTGCTATATGTATATGATGCTCAAGAAGGCGGCGGCAAAGGATATCCCCGTGCGCCGTGAGAACTTTGTGGCGCTGGGCAAAAAGATAGAATATTTCCCCGGCGTTGAAGAGTGGTTTGAGCGTATTAACCGCTATGGCGAAAAAATGGGGGTTGCTATTGAACACTATGTTATTTCGTCCGGAATTCAGGAGATTATTGAGGGTTCGTCCATTTACAAGAACTTCAAAAAGACCTACGCCTGCGAATTTCTGTACGATATAAACGGTGTTGCAGTATGGCCAAAGAATGTGGTTAACTTCACCACCAAGACCCAGTTTTTATTCAGAATCAACAAGGGCGAGCTTGATATTTCGGACGATAAAAAGCTCAACACATATATCCCGATGGAGGAGCGGCGCATACCCTTCCACAATATGATTTATATAGGCGACGGACTCACCGATGTTCCGTGTATGAAGCTGGTTAAGCAAAGCGGGGGTCAATCCATTGCCGTGTTCAGACGGCGCAACAAAACAACTGCGGCAAAGCTGATGACGGAGGACAGAGTGAACTTCATTACCGAAGCCAATTACTCCGAGGGCAAGGAACTTGACACCATTGTTAAAACGATAATCGACAAAATGGCGGTGGTTGATACCTTGACGGAGCTGACCAGAAAACACAAAAAATCCATAGAGAATTAAAAAAGAGGGCGGATGCCCTCTTTTTTTAGTTAAGTAAATATATAGCAAGGTTTAGATACGCCGCAAAGGTCAGCCACGCAAGGTAGGGGACCATAAGCCAGCCGGCAGGCTTTGAGATGCGGAAAAACGAAATCAGTGTCCACAGTACCAGAACCCACAAAAGCAAAAGCCAGACAAACGAGAACAGGTACAGCCCAAACTCAAAAAAGAATATCGGCCAAAGGAAGTTGACCACAAGCTGAACGCCATAAAGAGTGAGCGCAGAGCGGATTTCGCCGGACGGGGCACCGGAGGTATACACAAGATATGAGCTGATGCCCATCAATGTGTAGAGAATGGTCCACGCAACGGGGAACAGCCACGCCGGTGGCGAGAGCGGTGGCTGGTTAAGCACGGCAAAGTCGGACATTCCGCCGCCGGTAATCAGCGCTGCAAGTCCCCCGACAAGTAAGGGGATGGCAATGAAAAGTAACAGGGTTTTCCAATTTTTCTTCATATAATCACCTCAAGTTAGATATATGAGAAAGTTTGGGAATTATACATTATATTTTTGACGGAAATGAATACCGCCTGTTGACAAAATACGGATTATGTTGTAAAATAATTATACGGCTTTTACATGACTGACGGATGTGCGGATAACCGCAAGGGAATGTAATAGTTAGATAATGCCGACCGTCTGGGCAATTCAGTTTTGTTAAAAGCTGATTTGCCTTTTTCTGTTTTATAGAAAAATGGTTGGGCAAAGGTTTTTAATTTACTCGCTATCGCGCGAGAGGGCTGGAAAGAAAGGAGATTAATTATGGAACACAAAAACTGGAACGGATTTAAAATGGGTAAATGGCAGGACGAGATCAATGTCCGCGATTTTATTCAGACAAACTACAAAGAGTACACAGGCAACGATGCCTTTCTGGAAAAGGCAACAGACAGAACAAACGAGCTGATGAAAAAGGTTCAGGCACTTTTTACACTGGAACGCCAGTTTGGAGGTGTTCTGGATATTGATACAGCAACGGTTTCGTCGCTGACAAGCTTTTCTCCGGGGTATATCGACAAGGACAATGAGATTATTGTCGGTATGCAGACCAACCGTCCGCTTAAGCGCGGCGTAAATCCCTTTGGCGGTATGCGTATGGTTCGCCAGGCGTGCGACGCTTACGGCTACAAATTAAGCCCCAAGGTTGAGGAGGAATTCCGCTTCCGCACAACCCATAACGATGGTGTTTTCCGTGCCTACACAGACGAGATGCGTCAGGCGCGTAAGTGCCATGTTATTACAGGCCTCCCCGATGCTTACGGCAGAGGTAGAATTATCGGCGATTACCGCCGTGTTGCGCTTTACGGAATTGACAGACTTATCGAGGAAAAGCGCAAAGACAAGGCCGCACTCAAAAACGGCTGCTTTGACACCGAACATATCCGTCTTGACGAGGAACTTTATCAGCAGATTGCGTTCCTTGGTTATATGAAGGAAATGGCTATGTCTTACGGCTTTGATATCAGCCAGCCGGCAGGAAATGCAAAAGAAGCAATCCAGTGGACATATTTCGGCTACCTTGCGGCAATCAAGGAGCAGAACGGTGCTGCAATGTCGCTGGGCAGAGTTAGCACATTCTTTGACATATATATTGAAAGAGATATCCAAAACGGAACGCTTACCGAGCAGGCGGCTCAGGAGCTGATTGATGATTTTGTTATCAAGCTCCGTATTGCCCGTCATCTCAGAACCCCCGAATACAACGAACTCTTCGGCGGCGACCCGATGTGGATTACCGAGGCTGTCGGCGGTATGGGCGAGGACGGCAGAACTCTTGTTACAAAGAACAGCTTCCGTATCTTAAATACCCTATATACTCTTGGCTCATCACCTGAGCCGAACCTCACTGTGCTGTGGTCAACCAAGCTCCCCGAGGGCTTTAAGAAGTTCTGTGCAAAGGTTTCGGTTGATACCGACTCAATCCAGTACGAGAACGATGATCTTATGCGTCCCATCTATGGCGACGATTATGCAATTGCCTGCTGCGTTTCCGCGATGAAGGTGGGCAAGCAGATGCAGTTCTTCGGCGCACGCTGCAACCTTGCAAAGCTTTTGCTTATCGCAATTAACGGCGGCTACGACACCACAAGCAAGATGCATATTGGTCCGCAGATGCCCGTGCTCAGCGGCGAAAGTCTCGGCTATGACGAGGTTGTGGAGAGATTTGATATTTACCTCAAATGGCTTGCGAATTTGTATGTAAACACAATGAATATTATCCATTATATGCATGATAAGTACGCCTACGAAAAGTCTCAGATGGCACTTCACGATACAGATGTTGAAAGACTGATGGCGTTCGGTATCGCAGGACTCTCGGTTGTGGCTGACTCGTTCAGTGCAATCAAGTATGCGGATGTCCGCCCGGTTAAGGACGAGGAAGGCTTTATCTGCGACTTCGAAACTGTGGGTGACTTCCCCAAATTTGGTAATGATGACGACCGGGTAGACCTTATTGCAAAGGAACTGACCCATAAGACGATCTGCGAGCTTCGCAAAACCCCGACCTACCGTCAGGCGATTCACACGCTTTCCGTACTGACAATTACATCAAATGTAATGTATGGCAAAAACACCGGTGCAACCCCCGACGGCCGCAAGGCAGGCGCAGCATTTGCTCCCGGTGCAAACCCGATGCACAACCGCGAGGAGAATGGTGCTCTTGCATCGCTTAACTCTATTGCAAAAATCAGCTATGACGATTGCCGTGACGGCATTTCAAATACATTCAGTATCACTCCTCAGGCACTCGGCAGAACCGACGGCGAAAGAGTGGATAATCTTGTTGCAATCCTTGACGGGTATTTTGCAAAAATGGCGCATCACATAAATGTAAATGTATTGAGACGCGAAACTCTTATGGAAGCATACGAAAATCCGGAAGCATACCCCAATCTTACAATCCGTGTTTCAGGCTATGCGGTTAACTTCCACAAGCTGTCCCGTGAACAGCAGCGCGAGGTTATCAGTCGTACCTTCCACGAGGCAATGTAGTCTGTCATGGGGAATCCGGTTAAAGGGAAAATAAACTCAATACAGACAATGGGAACGCTGGACGGCCCCGGAGTTCGGTTCGTGGCGTTTATGCAGGGCTGCAATCTCCGGTGCGGTTGCTGCCACAACCCCGAAACATGGCCGATGGACGGCGGTGAAGAGTATTCTGCGGCAGAACTTGCAAAATTAGCAGAAAGATACCGCACATATTTTGGAAATGACGGCGGCGTTACACTTTCGGGCGGCGAGCCGTTGCTTCAGGCAGAGTTTGCGGCAGAATTTTTCTTGGAATGTCACAAGCTTGGTATCAATACTTGCATCGACACTTCCGGCAGTATAATAAGTGACGAAGTTCTTGCACTGCTTGGTCATACCGACAGGGTTCTTTTGGATATAAAGTATACCACGGACGAAAAATACCGTGAATTTGTCGGCTGTGGAATGGATAAGCCTCTTGAGTTTTTAGAGGTTCTTGAAAAAAGGGGCATTCCGGTAACTCTTCGTCAGGTTATCATTCCCGGACTCAATGATGATGCGGGGAACATAAAAATACTCCGGCAAATAGTTGCAGAGCATAGTTGTATTGACAAGGTAGAGCTGTTGCCTTTTAAAAAGCTATGCTCGGTCAAGTACGAAAAACAGGGCCTTGATTTCAGGTTCAAAAATATTTCCGAGCCAACGCCTGAAAAAATGGCAGAGCTGCAGAAGCTTCTTGATGAAGAATAAATAAAAAATCCTGTCGCGAGACAGGATTTTTTTTGTAAGCGCAATATGATTTTTACTGGCAAAAAGGGCAGGATTCGAACCCACGTGTCCGTTAAGACAAACTGATTTCGAGCTGTTAGACAGTCTTTTTAGATAGACGAAATAAGCGGAATTTAAAGGAAGTTAAAAAGCGATAAAAACCGCATAAAATAAGGGCTTTGAGGGGTTAAAATCCTTCAAAGCCTTTGCTGTTCTATGAATTTTCGTATTGCCACTTTTTGATGCATTTTTTGGGTTTTCGCTAGAAAAGTGCTAGAAAAATGTTAGATACAGCGATAAAATATGTTAATAAAAAATCACATAAAACTTTTTTGGCAAAAAGACTTGACAAAATGGCAAGTATGTGTTATATTATAATTAGCCGTTATATAAACGGTGAAAGAAAGGAGTGTCGTTTATGGGAAAAGAATTAGGTTTAAGAATAACTGAATCTTTACAAAAACGAGGAATAACACAAAGAGAGCTTGCAACAAGGATAGGAGTGACAGAGGCTGTAATATCGAGATATATCTCCGGGGAAAGAGAGCCAAAGCCTGATGTATTGGCAAATATAGCAACAGCACTAAGTACAACATCCGATTACTTGCTTGGAATTGAAAGCGGTGAATTTAGCTTTCCGGGTATCAAAAGAATTATAGCAAGAAATTCAGGGTCGCTCACAGAACAAGAAAAGAAAGAACTTATCAATGCAATTTTTGGGGAGGAATGAACTATTGGCATTAAGATTATCTGATGAAAGATTAGAAGAAATCAAAGTAAGTGTTGTGAATATGTATGAAAAGTTTGACATCAACTGTGTGCCGATAAGCGCATTCGAGATTGCAACTAAAATGGGAATTAAGGTAATTCCTTATTCAGCATATAGTGAAAGAATACAACGCCTTATGCTCAAAGAAAGTGAAGACGGCTTCAATGTTGAAAGGGAAAACGGAGAATTTTACATATTTTACAATGATGAAAAAAATTATGGCAGAACAAACAACACTATCATGCATGAAATTGGTCATATTGTTTTAAGACATTCACAAGATAGCGAACTTGCCGAAAAAGAAGTTAAGTTCTTTGCAAAATACGCTTTAGCGCCACCTGTGCTTATTCACAAATTTGAATTAAAAGATCCTTATTCGATTTCTGAAACATTTGACATAAGCTTTGAGGCAGCCTGCTATGCACTTACATATTACAATAAGTGGTTAGCATACGGCGGAAGGAATTATACTTCTTACGAACTCAAAACATTAGAGCTTTTTAAAGAAGCAGTATAAGAAAGGATGATGTGATTTGATTGTAATAAAAACAAAAAACACATTAGAAAAGTTGCTACCAACAACTTAACAATGTGTTTCTCACAGGTATGCTAAAAGCAAACCTCTTTGCTATGGTTATATTTTAGCATACCTGTGAATTAAAATCAATACTTTTTAAAAATATTTTTAATTCATAGGAGGAATTTGTTTAAAATGACAAATGTACAATTTAATAACAATTATGATGTTTTCCATGCATTCTTGGTAGAAAATGCTGACTATGATGGTTACTATGAGTTACCTGTCATCAGGACAAGCGACCGGTTACCTGATAAGGTCATAACATTTTCAAAGGCAATGTCTAAAGCGTGGGACGATTTTGACTGTTGGGTGGTCTTTTACGAGCATGACAGAGATTTCGAAAGACTTTGGAACAAGCCAAGACAATATCTCGATAAGTTGAAAAAGTTCAAGGGTATCATATCCCCCGACTTTAGTCTTTATCGAAATATGCCTCTTATCATGCAAATGTGGAATACATATCGTAGCAGAGCAATAGCCGTTTGGTTGCAGAATAACGGCGTTGAAGTCATCCCAAATGTAAGATTCGGGGATGAAAGAACCTTCTCTTTCTGCTTTGACGGGATAGAAGAAAACAAAACTGTTGCAGTAGGCACACATGGTTGTATTAAGCGCAAAGAGGATAAAATTTTCTTTAAAATAGGTCTTGCACGAATGGTGCAAAGGCTATCTCCTAAAACCATAATAGTTTATGGTAGTGCACCTGACAGCATATTCAAGCCCTATAAGGATATGGGTATCAATATCATAGCCTTTGAAAGTGAATTTTCAAAGTCCAGAAAGCAGGTGACTGCTTAATGGGTGCAGGGAAATCAGGAAATTTTGGTAATACAAAAGGCAATAGTCTAGATGCCTTAAGCAATCTTTTGACCGCTGCCTCACTTATTCCTGGGTTGGATACTTTCACAAATTTGGCATCAATACCTGTTGACCTTGCAAGAGGGGATTTTGTTTCTGCGGGACTTAGTGCACTTGGTGTTGTCCCAGTAGTTGGCGAAATTGGGGATGCAGCAAAACTTGCTAAAATAGCAGATAAAGCTGTAGATGCAGCTAAAACGGCAGATAAAGTGTCGGATGCTGCAAAGGGCATAAAAAGGATTGCACCATCAAAGCTAACACAAACTCATAAGCTTACGTTGAGCAAAAAACAATATAGTAATCTCGTGGAAAGTATAAGAAAAAATGGGATTACTGAACCTATCAAATATGTTGAGTATAAAGGTACAAAGTATGTTGTTGATGGGCATCATAGATTAAGGGCAGCAAAGCAGCTGAAATTGGATAAAATTCCTACGCAAAAGGTTTCGCTGCCATATAAAGGATACAAAACAATTAACGATTTACTTTGGTTTGATTAACAGAAAGGGGGATTTGTTGTGATATATATTACAGGGGATACACACATACCAGTCGATATACAGAAACTTTCCACTAAACATTTTCCCGAGCAAAAAGAAATGACCAAAAATGATTATGTGATCATATGTGGTGATTTTGGTGGCGTATGGGATGGCAGTAATGAAGAAAAATATTGGATAAAGTGGTTGAAAAGTAAAAA
>SVJR01000033.1 GCA_015068845.1 Oscillospiraceae bacterium | reverse complement strand
AAAATAAAGAAAAAAATAATTGAAAAAAGAATTGTAAATTTATATTGTTTATGATATACTTAAAATGTAAAACTCTTAAGATTATATAGGAGGAGCATATGAGCGTTGAAGAAAAAGTTTTAAATACAAATATTGACAAGGATGGAAACATCGCAATTTCCAACGATGTAATTGCAACCATTGCCGCAATTGCCGCAAAAAGCATTGACGGCGTATACGGAATGGTTAACTCACTCACCGGCGGTTTTGCAGAGCTTCTGGGTAAAAAGAACCCCTCAAAAGGCGTTAAGGTTACCGTTAATGACCGTGATGTTAAAATTGATATGTTTGTTGTTGTTGAATACGGAGTTAAAATCCCTGATGTTGCATGGGAAATTCAGGGTAAGACCAAAAACGAGGTTGAGGCAATGACCGGACTTAATGTTACCGCTGTTAATGTAAATATTGAAGGGGTAAATACCGTGGCAGCAGAGCCGGAAACAGTTGCTGAACCGGTTGAAGAAATTGATGAGGAAGCGACTACAGAAGAATAACGAAAGGCTGAGTGAATACAAATGAACAGAACAAAGGCAAGAGAATATGCATTTATACTTCTTTTTGAGTATAAGTTTCAGCCTGATGAAATCGAGACAATTCTGGCAGACTTTGTTGAGGAGTACAAGCCCGGCAACCAGCAGGAATATATAGAAAAGGTTGTTCGCGGTGTGATAGCTAATCTTGATAACATTGATGAAAAAATAAGTGAGCTTTCAAAGGACTGGAAGATTGACAGAATTTCTTTCGTAAGCCTCGCTGTACTGCGCCTTGCGGCGTTCGAGATTGATTACTGTGATGATATTCCGGCTCCCGTTTCGGTTAATGAGGCAGTTGCACTTGCTAAAAAGTACGATGGCGAAGAAGCTGCACCCTTTATCAACGGAATTCTGGGTAGGCTGAGCGGTGCTGTGAAATGAGCCGCAGTAAACTCTTTTTAGGAATTGACACAAGCTGTTACACCACTTCGGTTGCGGCTGATACAGGTGATACGGTAATACATGTAAAAAAACCGCTGAAGGTGAAAGAGGGCGAATGCGGCCTCAGACAGTCCGAGGCGGTTTTTCAGCATATCAAAAACCTCCCATTGTGCATTGATGAATTAAAAGAGCAACTTGATTTTCGTGACTTTGAAGGTGTTACAGTTACGGTAAGTTCAAGACCCAGAAATGTTGACGGGTCATATATGCCCGTCTTTTTGACAGGAGAGTCATTCGCAAAGGTGATAGCCGACACCCTGAGCGCTGAGTATTTTGAAACCTCGCATCAGGAAGGTCATATTATGGCGGCAATATATTCTTGCAGGCAGTATTCTGTCCTAAGTGAGCCGTTCCTCACCTATCATCTGTCGGGCGGAACTACAGAACTTTTGCTTGCAAAACCAACAGATGATGGCTTTAAATGTGAAATTGTCGGCGGTACGCTGGATTTACCTGCGGGGCAGTTTATCGACCGTATAGGTGTTAAGCTTGGCATGGAATTTCCGTGCGGTAAATACCTTGATTATTCCGCTTGTGAATACCTGGGTGAAAAACCAAAGGTTAAAACCTGTGTCAAGGAAGAATACATCAATTTTTCCGGTGAGGAAACAAGATGTGAAAGAATGATTGAAAGTGGCGTTGATGGTGGACTTGTAGCATACTGTACAATGAAGTGTATTGCCGACTCGGTGAAAAAATCCGTACAGTCTGCCAAAAAGAAATATAATATAAAGAATGTTTTAATGGTGGGCGGAGTTTCTTCGTCAAGGTTTATGCGTAATGAGTTTTCCGATATGCTAAATGTGTACTTTGCAGAGCCTGACCTTTCAACCGATAATGCTGTGGGAGTTTGTCAGATAGGGAAAATGAAATCAAAAATATAAGACAGGAGGCGGAATTATGGACTACGAAAAACAAATATTTACTGTAACGCAGCTTAATTTGTTTATAAAAGACCTATTTGCCCAGGTTCCGCTTTTTGGAAGCATTAAAATAAAGGGTGAAATTTCCAACTTTAAGCATCACTCGTCCGGACATATGTATATGTCACTTAAAGACGAGACGGGGGTTATCCGTGCGGTAATGTTCCGGACTGCAGCAATGACACTTGATTTCAGACCTGAAAACGGAATGCAGGTTGTTGCAGAGGGTAGAGTTTCTGTTTATGAACGCGACGGTCAGTACCAGCTTTATATAAACAAAATGACCAAAGACGGAAAGGGAAATCTGTATGAGCAGTTTGAAAAACTAAAGGCAAAACTGCAGGCTGAGGGGCTGTTTGATTATTCTGCTAAGAAGCCTATTCCGGATTTTCCAAAACGAATAGGTGTGGTTACCGCACCCACCGGTGCGGCTGTACGGGATATTATCAATATCATTACAAGACGGTTTTCGTTTTGCAATATCTGTCTTTACCCTACTCTTGTTCAGGGGAGCGGAGCGGCAGAAAGTATAGCCGAGGCGATTGAATACTTTAATCAAACAAAATCAGCCGATGTCTTGATTGTGGGCAGAGGCGGCGGCTCAATTGAAGATCTTTGGGCGTTCAATGAGGAAATTGTTGCAAGAGCAATATTCGCAAGTGAGATACCGGTTATTTCGGCAGTAGGTCACGAAACTGATTTCACTATTGCGGATTTTGTGGCAGATTTGAGGGCTCCAACGCCATCAGCTGCGGCAGAGCTTGCTGTACCGTCGGAACTGGAGCTTGCAGATAAATTTCAAAGTTATGAGGTGCGTTTAAAAACCGCATCAAAGAAGATTTTGGAGAACAGACGATTACTGCTTAAAATGTATTCAGAAAAACAAGTTATGCGTGACCCTGTATCCAAAGTGAGCGAGAAAGGTATATACCTTGACCACCTGACGAAAATGTTTGAGAATGCGGCAAATGCTGTTTTTGCAAAAAAACAGCAGGAAATTGGAGGTCTGGCATCAAAACTCGACGGACTTAGCCCGCTTGGAACGCTTAATCGTGGGTACTCGGTTGCAAAAAACAGTAAAGGCGAAGTTATCAGAAGTGTTGAACAGGTAAGGTCAGGGGACAGTATGACAGTGAGAGTAAGCGACGGTGAAATAAATACTATTGTAAAATAAGGGGGCAGAAAAATGTCAACCAAGAAAACAGAAATCAGTTTTGAAGAGAACATAAAGGAGCTTGAAAGTATTGTTCGTAAGCTTGAAGACGGCGAGGTAAGCCTTGATGAAATGCTGGGACTTTTCGAGGAGGGCATACGCAGAACCAAGGAATGCACAAGCCAACTTAAAAAAGCTGAGCAGAAAATAACGGTTCTTATGAAAACCGGCAATGGTGAAATTTGTGAAGAACCGTTTGAAGTTGAATAGTTCGGTTGATGGAGGCAGTTATGAATTTTCAGGAACAATTTGATAAATACCGGAATATGGTCAATTGTGAGATTAAACGAATTTTTTTTGAACGAAGCTGTATGCAAAAAAGCGTGTATGACGCAATGACTTACAGCATAACAGCAGGCGGAAAGAGAATTCGTCCGGTCCTTGCTTTGGCGGTAGGTGATATGCTTGGTGCTGAGCTTGATGATGTACTGAGGTTTGGTATTGCAATCGAGTGTATACATACATATTCACTTATTCACGATGACCTTCCGTGTATGGACAATGACGATTTGCGGAGAGGCAGACCCACCTGCCATAAGCAGTTCAATGAGGAAACTGCACTTCTTGCCGGTGATGGATTACTGACTTTGGCATTTGAAATACTTTCTGACCAGGCAGCATACAAATCGTTGTCCGCAGATAAAATCCTCAAGGTTACTTGCGAAATAGCAAAGGCAGCCGGTTGTGAAGGTATGATTGGCGGACAGGTAGTTGATTTGGAATGTGAAGGAAAAGCCGGCGTAACGGAAGAAACCTTAACCTATATGCACAATCGCAAAACCGGTGCACTCATTAAGGTTCCGGTTATTTCAGGCGCAATAGCGGCAGATGCAACAGAAGAACAGATAACTGCACTTGTTAAATTTGCAGCTAATATTGGTCTTGCGTTTCAGGTTCAGGATGATATTCTTGATTGTATCGGTGACGAGGCTGCGCTCGGCAAACCAATAGGCAGTGATGCAGAAAACAAAAAAACAACTTATGTTACCCTCCTTGGAATTGACAATGCCCGCAAGAAAGCGGAGGAACTTACCCAAAACGCAATTTCTGCGCTTGATATATTTGGGGAAAAAGCAGAATTTTTAAAAGAATTCGCAAAATATCTTATGGGCAGAAAAAATTAGATATTAAAAACAGAAAATTACAATTATTCTATTGCAATTTTTTTGTTTTTGAGTTACAATATTATTTATATATGAAAGCAACCCGATACTGCAAAAGCTTGCAGTATAAAGGAAAAAATAAAGAAAGGAGCGGATTGCTATGATAAACATTACATTCAAAGGCGGAGATATAAAAGCTTTTGAAGACGGAACCAGCCTTATTGAAATGGCAAAGTCCATCAGCGAAGGACTTGCAAGGGTGGCTCTTGCGGCCGATGTGGACGGTGAAGTTCACGGTCTGGATTTTGTACCGGAAAGGGATTGTGCGGTTAATTTCCTCACATTCGATGACGAGGACGGCAGACGAACTTACAGACACACAGCATCTCATGTTTTAGCACAGGCTGTTAAAAGAATTTATCCTAAGGCTAAATTGGCAATCGGTCCTGCTATTGATGACGGATTCTATTACGACTTTGATTTTGAAGCACCGCTTACCAATTCGGACCTTGATGCTCTTGAAGCAGAAATGAAGAAGATTATCAAAGAAGATATCAGACTCGAAAGAGCTGAAATTCCAAGAGCAGATGCTATAAAAATGATGTCTGATTTGGATGAGGATTATAAAGTAGAGCTTATTGAAGACCTCCCCGAAGATGCGACAATCTCGATTTATAAGCAGGGGGATTTTGTTGACCTTTGTGCAGGTCCGCATCTTTTGTCAACAGGCAAGCTGAAGGCGATTAAGCTTCAGTACACAGCCGGTGCATACTGGCGTGGTAACGAAAATAACAAGATGCTGACCAGAATATACGGTACAGCATTCCCAAAGAAGGCTGACCTTGACGAACACCTCGAAAGACTTGAGGAAGCAAAAAAGAGAGACCATAACAAACTTGGCCGTGAGCTTGAAATATTCACAACGGTTGACAGTATCGGTCAGGGACTTCCCATACTGCTCCCTAAGGGCGCAAAGATTATGCAGATTCTGCAGAGATTTGTTGAGGACCACGAGGATAAGCACGGCTGGGTAAGAACCAAAACCCCGTATATGGCAAAGAGTGATCTCTACAAAATTTCCGGTCACTGGGATCATTATCAGGACGGTATGTTTGTAATGGGTGATGAGAAATCGGACAAGGAGGTATTTGCACTTCGTCCTATGACCTGCCCGTTCCAATATCAGGCATACCTCAACAAAATGCGCAGCTACCGTGACCTTCCTTTAAGATATGGTGAAACTTCAACGCTTTTCAGAAACGAAGCATCCGGTGAAATGCACGGGCTTATCCGTGTAAGACAGTTCACCATTTCGGAAGGCCATCTTATGTGCCGTCCCGACCAGCTTGAAGAAGAATTCAAAAACTGCCTTGAAATGGCAATCTATATGCTTAAGACACTGGGACTTTATGAGGATGTATCCTACAGATTCTCACAGTGGGATCCCGATGATAAGGAAAAGTACATCGGTACAGAGGAACAATGGAACGAAGCTCAGGATACAATGGCAAAAATTCTTGACCATCTTGAAATTCCGTATAAGGTTGGTATCGGTGAAGCTGCATTCTATGGTCCTAAGCTTGATATCCAGATAAAGAATGTATTCGGCAAGGAAGACACTCTTATCACAATCCAGATTGACCAGATGCTTGCTGAAAAGTTCGGTATGGAATACATTGACTCCGACGGCAGCAAAAAGAATCCTTATATTATCCACAGAACATCAATTGGATGCTATGAAAGAACGCTGGCTCTACTGATTGAAAAATATGCAGGTGCATTCCCGGCATGGCTTGCTCCCACTCAGGTGAAAATTCTGCCTATCTCCGATAACTACAGAGAATATGCAGACAAGCTGTATGATGCAATGCTGAAGAAGGGCTTCAGAGTTGAGATTGACGAAAGAAGCGAAAAAATTGGCTATAAGATTCGTGAAGCTCAGCTTGAAAAGGTTCCGTATATGATTATTGCAGGCGAAAAGGAAATGAATGAGGGTACAGTCTCTGTTCGTTCCAGAAAACAGGGCGACCTTGGCTCAATGACTCTCGATGCATTTATGGAAATGCTCGGCAAAGAAGTAGAGGACAAGGTTATTTAAAAACAAATACCGCACAGAATTTCTGTGCGGTATAATTTTGTGAATATTCCCTGATGTTTCCGGTGAAAATAATATTGACAAAAATATATTTGTTTGTTATAATAACTAACGGAGACTCGGCTTTTGTGGAAAGTCTGTCAGGGAGAACGCGTCACCGACTGAAAGCGCGTTTCAGATGAGTAGTAAGCTTGGGAACACTCTAAAATGCATAAAAAATAAATATCAAAAGCGGATATACTTTCGGGTATATCAATTCGGGTGGCACCGCGGGTTAATTTTTGTTTTCTCGTCCCGGGAATATTTCATAATATTCCCGGGATTTTTATTTTTGAAAAATTTTAAGGAGGTACATTATTATGTATAGAACTCTATTCTGTAACGATATACGCAATGAGCATATCGGAAAAACGGTTCAGCTTGCAGGCTGGGTAGATGTTGTTCGCGATCACGGCGGCGTTATATTTGTTGACCTTCGCGACTACACCGGCGTTACGCAGGTTGTTATCCACAATGAGGAATTGCTTAAAAATGTAAACCGTGAAACGGTTATCTCTGTCAGTGGCACTGTCGAAAAGCGTGATGCTGAAACAGTTAATGCCAAGATTGCAACAGGTGATGTAGAGCTTATTGCAGATACTCTTCAGGTCCTTGGAAAAAGTAAAAATATGCTTCCGTTTGAGGTAAGAGCATCAAGAGCCAGCAAGGACGAAGTTCGTCTTAAGTACCGTTATCTCGACCTTCGTAACCCCAAGAACCACGAAAACCTTGTTATCCGTTCAAAGATTATTCGTCATCTCAGAAATAAAATGGAAGATAAAGGTTTCCTGGATATGCAGACTCCTATCCTCACAGCATCGTCTCCTGAAGGTGCGCGTGACTTCCTTGTCCCCAGCCGTAAGCATCCGGGTAAGTTCTATGCACTTCCCCAGGCTCCGCAGCAGTTTAAGCAACTTCTGATGGTATCCGGCTTCGACAGATATTTCCAGGTTGCACCCTGCTTCCGTGACGAAGATGCCCGTGCCGATCGTTCGCCGGGCGAGTTCTATCAGCTTGACTTCGAGATGGCGTTTGCGACACAGGAAGAAGTTCTTGATGTTTGTGAAGATGTTATTTATGACACATTTAAAACCTTTTCCGATAAAAAGGTGACAGAAAAACCGTTCAGACGCATTACCTATGCTGATGCGATGATGAAATACGGTTCAGATAAACCGGATCTTCGCAACCCCCTTATTATATGTGACTTAACTGCGTTTTTTGAAAATGTTGATTTTCCGGCGTTCAAGGGTAAGCCTGTTCGCGGTATTGTTGCAAACTGTCAAGGAAAATCTAAGAAGTTCTTTGAGGACTCACTCAAGTTTGCTACATCTGCAGAAGTAGGTCTTGGCGGTCTTGGTTATATAACCCTCAAGGAGGGTGTTTTTGCCGGCCCTATTGCCAAGTTCCTCAGCGATGAAAAGAAGGCGGAAGTAATTGAACTTACCGGCGTAAAGGAAGGCGAAACTCTGTTCTTCATCTGTGACGATAAGAAAAATGACACAGAGAAAAAGGCTGGTCATATCCGTACCTGGCTTGCAAAAAAGGAACAGCTCGACCTTATCCGTGATGATGCATTTGAGTTCTGCTTTGTTGTTGACTTCCCTATGTATGAGAATGACGAAGAAACCGGCGACACAATTTTTACCCACAACCCGTTCTCAATGCCTCAGGGTGGTATGGATGCTCTTATTAATAAAGAACCTACCGAAGTTCTTGCATATCAGTACGACCTTGTTTGTAATGGTATTGAACTTGCATCGGGTGCTGTCCGCAACCACGATATTGATATAATGAAGAAGGCGTTTGAAATCGCGGGTTATACCGAGGCTGAACTCAAGACCAGATTTAACGCTCTTTACACTGCATTCCAGTACGGTGCACCGCCCCATGCCGGTATGGCACCGGGTATCGACCGTATGGTAATGCTTTTGACTGACGAAGAAAAAATTCTTGATGTTATTGCATTCCCGCTTAACGGCAATGCTCAGGACTTGTTACTTGGCGCACCGAGCGAAGTTACAAACCAGCAGCTCGAGGATGTTCATCTTCTTGGCAGCGGCAGTGCTCTTGCACAGCGTGCGGCGGCTTCCGGGGCTTCAAAGCAGAATGCGGGCAAACGCTCAACCTTCTCGAATGCACAGCAACTCAACCAACTTTCTCTTACCGATGATGAGGAAAGGGTGATGCAGGGCATTTTCAAAACAATGAACGAAAAAGAGCAAAGCCTTAAAAATATTGACACGGAAAATGTTGAAGAAATGATATATGTTATGCCTATGACCAATGTACTTCGCGAAGATGAGCGCAAACAGCCGTTCACCAGAGAGAGCCTGCTCGAAGGCGCTCCCGAACGCAGCGATGACAGTTGGCAGGTTCCCAGACTTGTAAAGTGAGGTGTGTAGAATGAAATATTATGCAACACAGCTGAATGAAAAAGGAAATATTGCTGTTGATGACACGATTCTTGTAAAAGATGCTGTTACAACGGCAGGTTCACGAATATTAGAAGGGTTCAAGCCTCTGTTCGATGCAGAAGCTGTTACAAGACTTGTGAACAAAGGCTACACAGTATCCGGCAAGACTCATGTTGGTGAATTTGGCCTTGACCTTGTCGGTGAATTCTCGTATTATGCTGAAAAGCAGGATGTCCTTCGCGGTGCGGCGGCAGAAATTGTTGCAAATGGCGAAGTTAAAGCGGCTCTCGGTGTGGATGTAAACGGCGCACCCAGAAGAGCGGCTGCTATGTCGGGTGTTAACTTCTTAAAACCCACTTACGGAACAGTGTCACGATATGGCGTTATTTCAACAGCAGCATCGGGTGAACAGCTTGGTGTTTATGCAAAAGATACAGATAATTTAAAGGAAGTATTGGCTGTTATTGCAGGCCACGACGAAAAAGACGGAACAAGCCTTAAAGATGATAGCTACAACTATTCAAATTCCGAAACTGTTTCGGGTATGAAAGCCTGCGTAATAAAGGAATTGGTTGATAAAGCGGACGATGCTGTAAAGGCTGAGGTTAAGATGTATGTTGATGCACTTCGTCAAAATGGTGTCACTGTTGACGAAATCTCTTGCGATTTGTTTGATGTAGCAAACACTGCTTGGCAGATTCTTATGTCTGCTGAAACCTGCAACAATATTTCAAGATATGACGGCGTAAAATACGGTCATCGTGCAAAGGAATATAAGAATATTGATGAATTATATGTAAATTCAAGAACAGAGGGATTTAATTTCCTCACCAAAGCTGTTATACTCTATGGCTCAGATGTTCTTTCGAAGAACCGTTATAAGGATTGTTACGATAAGTCTCTCCGTGTTCGCAGAGTTGTGGCTGAAGGCATTGAAAAGCTTTTAGGGGAGTATGATGCAATACTTTCGCCCGTGTGCAGTGCTGACGAATATGTAGCATATGATATTCACGAGGCCTTTGGTGAGGTGTTTGATGAAGGTATCTTTACTTCGGTTGCTAATCTTATCGGAATTCCCGCTCTTACTTGCGGCAAAGTTCAGCTTATGGGCAAGCATTTTGGCGAAAGCACACTTTTGAGCCTTGCACACAGCGTTGAAAGGAAGGGTGAGTAAATATGAAGTATGAACTCGTTATCGGTCTTGAAACCCATGTGGAGTTAAGCACCGAATCAAAAATATTCTGTTCCTGCGGCGGCCACTCTGCGGCAAAAGAACCCAATGATTGCGTTTGTCCGGCTTGCTCGGGTATGCCCGGTATGCTTCCAGTTATGAACAAGCGTGTTGTTGAGCTTGCTGTTACAGCGGGTCTTATGCTTAACTGCAACATTAACAGATACACCACATTTGATAAGAAAAACTACTATTATCCCGACCTTCCCTGTGCGTATCAGATAACACAGCTTAATCATCCTATCTGTACTGATGGTTGTGTGACACTGAAGACATCCGAAGGCACCCGTGATATCCGCATTAAGCAGATTCATATGGAAGAGGATGCAGGTAAGCTTGTTCATGGCGGTAACTCGTCATTTGTAGATTTCAACCGTACAAGTGTTCCGCTTATTGAAATTGTAACTCAGCCTGACTTCCGCAGTGCTGAAGAGGTTACAACCTACCTCAATAAACTCAAGTCTATGTTTATTTCAGGCGGAATTTCTGAATGTGAAGAAGGCGCAATGCGTTGCGATGTAAACATTTCTGTTCGTCCTGAGGGTAGCGAAGAATTTGGCGTCCGTACGGAAATAAAGAATATGAGTTCGTTTGATGCAATTGAGCGTGCAATCCGTTACGAAGCACAGCGTCATATGGACGCTCTTGAGTTTGAAACGGAGGAGCTTGTTCAGGAAACACGCCGTTTTGATGATGTAAGCGGTAAGACCTTTGCGATGCGTAATAAGGAAACCGAAGCAGATTATCGTTATTTCCCTGATGCAAATCTTATGCCGATAATTATTGACGACGAATGGCTCGAAAAGATAAAGGCAAATAAGCCCGAAGCTGTTGATGAAAAGGCTGAGCAGTACAGAAATGCAGGTGTTTCAGATAAAGAAATTGATATGCTTATTTCTAACAATAAAATAAGCAAACTGCTCGACGATACGGTTGCTCTTGGTTGCAATGCCAAGGATGCAGCAACTTGGATTTTAACCGACTGTGCAGGCGTTTTGCGTAAGGATGGTAAAACCTTTGCAGACCTTGCAATCACTCCTCAAAAGCTTAGTGATATTATTCAAATGGTTGATGGCGGAAAGATTAACAGAGTTGCAGCAAAGAAGATTCTTATTGCAGTTATCGAAAATGATGTTGATCCAATTGCTTTTTGTAAGGAAAATGGTTTGGACAGACAGGTTGACTCATCAGCAATCGATAGCATTATCGACAGAATAATAAGTGAGAATCCTCGTGCGGTAGAAGACTACAGAAACGGTAAAACAAAGGCTATTCAGGCGTTGTTTGGTGCTTGCATGAAAGAGCTAAAAGGTGCGGGCGACCCGGCTGTAATCAAAGAAATTCTTGAAAAGAAAATGTCTTAACAAAACAAAACAGAAGTTGATTTTTCAACTTCTGTTTTGTTTTGTTATTCTTCGCTTAGAAATTTGTCAATCTGTTCTTGTGTGAAATCCAGCGAATAAGCAATCAGTAGCTTTATATACATCAGCTCATCGGTTTGCCCATAGTAAATTTGTATTTTCTGACCGTTTGGTGCGATATGTTTTTCTATAAATGGAACACTTGCATATACGGTATGCTTTTCGCCGATCTTTGAAGGTGAGTAATAGAAGGGAATGTTATTGTCAGCGCATCTGTCAAAGAAATACAGAATGGAATTAGCTCCGGATAAGTAGTCGGGACTTTCGGTTGTTCTTACAACGCAGGCTGTTCCGGAGTGATATGTTCCGTGTAAAACAGCCTTTGCTTTTTTGGGACGTAACATATCGTAGTTTAGGCCGACATAAGGAGTGACTCTTAGGATGCAGTCCTCAAGGTGTCTGTTCTCAAGCTTCATAATAGGAAGATGTGAAGTTTCGAATTTATCGTATTCTATGACGGTTTCAAAAGGAGCACTGCTTGGGTCGGTCACATCTAAAGCGTCACGGCTGTAAAAGTTTTCATCGTATATTTCACACTGTGTTAAGTGTTCACCTTTGTGCAGATACATAAGCTGGTCATCCGGGTTTTTATATGTCGCATAAATTCCGGAAACAATATTTTTACATATGCATTCGACTGCTGCTCTGAAGTTTTCAGCACCATTAGCCATAGGGTTTGGCGAATCGTCTTCAAGTAATATGGGATAATTGCTTGAGACAAAAAAGACAGGAATGGTTATACCTTTCAGAAGTTGTGAAAACAATGCAGTGGAATATGCCAGAGTGTCGGTCCCGTGAGCAACAATTATTCCGCTGTATTCGGATAGTGTCGGGAGTATCTCTTGGAAATACTCTATAATTTCGTTCCATTTGCTGACGGTCATATTTTCACTTAGTATATTAAACCGTTTTCCCTCTTCAAGATAAACACTATCTTTATATAAGGAAGCGGATTTTTTAAATAGTTCAATTAACGCAGATGCAGCCTTAGCGGTTGTGCTCATTACACCGTTTTTAATGGTGGTGCAGATTGTCCCACCTGTAAAAACAACCAGTATCTTTTTTTTCATAAAAGTCTCTCCTTGAACTGTTTTTTTTACTATATCATATTAAGAAAAAGCCGTCAATATTTATTGTCTTTTTATCATAAGGATATAATTCGAAAAAATAGTAATAATATATAAAAAAATATAAATTTTTTGTAAAAAAGTACTTGACAAAGGGAGAAGGATGTGTTAATATAAACGAGTTGCGCCGAGCGACGGGGTCGAGCCCGAAAAAAGAATTAAAAAAATTCAAAAAAAGGGTTGACAAAAGTTGTCCGGTGTGATATATTAGATAGGCTCTCTCGAAAA
>SVJR01000032.1 GCA_015068845.1 Oscillospiraceae bacterium | reverse complement strand
GTCTTGACCTTCGTGAATTTGACGATGCGATTATCTTCAAAGTGGCGATGATGGTTAACAAGTATCTTACCTCTGAACCCACCAGACTGTAATAACGGTATAGAAACTAAAGGAGAATGTAATGATTGAATTTAACAATGTATCCAAAACCTATGAGGATACGGGAGTAAGAGCGTTAAGCGATGTTTCGTTTTCCATAGATAAGGGTGAATTTGTTTTTCTGGTTGGTCCTTCGGGTGCCGGAAAATCCACCCTCAGTAAACTTATTATAAAGGAAGAAACCCCTGATACGGGTGATATCAGAGTGAATACCTTTGTGCTTAATTCGCTCCCCAAAAAGGAAATTCCGTATCTTCGCAGAAGTGTGGGAATGATGTTTCAGGACTTCCGACTTCTTCCTAACAAAACCGTGTACGAGAATGTTGCCTTTGCTATGCAGGTTATCGGTGCTTCCCGCGGTGAAATTCGGCGTAATGTTCCAAATGTTCTGGCACTTGTAGGTCTTTCGCATAAAGCAAGAATGAAGCCCGGTCAACTTTCGGGCGGCGAGCAACAGCGTGTTTCTCTTGCCCGCGCTCTGGTAAACAAGCCGCCGGTGATTATTGCGGACGAGCCTACGGCAAATCTTGACCCTGAGACCTCTGACCAGATTATGCAGCTTCTGGACGAGGTAAATAAAAGGGGAACCACAATGATTGTTATAACCCATGTTAAAAATTATGTTGACACAATGCATAAAAGGGTTCTGGAATTCAGAGACGGTGTTTTGATTCGTGACGAAAAAGAAGGGGCTTACGGTTATGATATTTAGAAATGCAAAGTATTTTTTTGCGCAGGGAGTAAAAGGTCTTGTTTCAAACAGCCTTATGACCCTTGCGTCAATCGGTATAGTTATTGCAAGCCTTGTTCTGTTTGGCGTATTTGTGCTTTTCGGACTGAATATAAATAATATCGGCGAGCAGATAAAGGATCAGTGTGAGATTAATGTTTATATGCCAAACGATATGAGCCGTGACGATGTCCGTGCGATAGGCAGTCAGCTGGGCGAGCTTGAATTCGTCAAGGAGGCGCGGCTCTATACCAAGGAGGAACGCCTCCAGAACTATAAGGAAGGTGTTCATCAGGACCAGGCAGAGGTGATTACCACGCTCGAAACGGACAACCCCTTGCGTGATGCTTATGTATTGTCGCTCACCGATGTGCGGAAGGCAAATGCTGTTGCAATCGAAGCGGCAAAAATCAAAGGTGTTGAGGAAGTAACAAACCGTCAGGACCTTATCCAGTCGATCTTGTCAATAACCAATACAATAAAGCACATCAGCGCTTGGCTGCTTCTGATTCTTGCGGCGATTTCAATCTTTATTATTTCCAACACAATTAAGATTGGTATGTTTGCAAGACGTAAGGAGATAAATATTATGAAGTTTGTCGGTGCAACCGACTGGTTCATAAGATGGCCGTTTATAATTGAAGGTATGCTTCTGGGTGCGGTGGGCGCCGCTGTGGCGATATGTATAGTTTTATTCGGCTACAGCTCGGTATTCGGCAATCTGCAAAGCTTTATGGGCAATATAAAGCTGCTTGAAGCGTCCGAGCTATTATCTGTGATAGTAATAGGCTTTTTTGCAATGGGAATGACAATCGGTATGGCGGGAAGTGCCATGTCTTTGAGAAAGCACTTGCATGTATAAAAACAGATAGGAGTGGTATTGTTGAACCGAAGGACAGTAAGATGGATTTCCGTCATTATTGCGGCTGTTTTTTTGCTGGGAACAGTGTCATCAATTGTGTTTGATCTGGCGTATGCGTCGTCAACTCAGCAAAAGATAAACCAGCAGCAACAGAAAAAGAACGAAGCTCAACAAAAGATAAACGCGGCAAACTCAAAGAAGGCCAAGAGCCTTGCGGAAAAGGAGCGGCTTGAAAAAGAAGCCGGTGAACTCCAGACCAAGATTGAGGCTCTGGATAAGGTTATTGCCGAGACCAAGGCAGACCTTGCTGTTGAACAAGAAAAGCTTGATGTAGCTACTCAAAAAGCAAATGAAAAATACGATATTTTTCAGGAACGCTTTAGAGTTATGTGCGAGCAGGGAGAAGTAAGCTATCTTGAAATTCTGCTTTCTGCGAAGAGCTTTGGTGACTTTGTGGATAAGGCTGAAATAATGAAGGAAATTTCAAGATACGACAAAGAAGTATTTGACGAAATGGACGAAGCCCGCAAACAGATTGAAAAGTCCAGAGATGAGATAGTTAAGTTGAAGGAAACACAGGAAAGCTCCGCAAAAAACCTTGCAGGTCAGAAATCGGCACTTGTAGCAAAACAGCAGGAACAGGCAAACTACATAAAAGAGCTTGAAAAGGATACGGCGGCATACCAGAGAATTATTGACGAGGCAGATGCTGCAATGGCAAGCCTGCGTGCATCCGTTTCCGGCTCGCTCAGTACATCTTCGAAGGGTGCAAAGTATGTAGGTGGCGAGTTCGCGTGGCCGACTCCAAGCTGTTATTACATAACATCGCATTTCTCGCCACGACGCAAAAATCCGGTATCCGGTGTTTATAAGCGGCATACCGGTACAGACATCGGTGCATCATACGGTGCGGCTATTGTTGCGGCAAACTCCGGAACGGTTACTCTTGCTGGTTGGAATTCCGGTTATGGCAACTGCGTAATACTTGACCACGGCGGCGGCCGTGCAACGCTTTACGCACATATGAGTGCGTTCAGCGTTTCGAAAGGCCAGACCGTTTCAAAGGGTCAGAGAATAGGTTCGGTTGGCTCGACCGGTAATTCAACGGGTCCGCATCTCCATTTTGAAGTTCTGATTAACGGTGCGGCTGTTGACCCGATGCAATACTTCTAAATTATGGTGAATAATTTTAGCTCACCTGCATAATATTTTTATATATTGTGCAGGTGAATGTGCGTTTTGCAGGAAAGGCAAAAAGTTATGTATATAAAAAAATCCGTTCTGATTATATGTGCCGTGGTGCTTGTTGTTGTTACCGCTCTGGGCACCATAATGGCTGTAAACCCCTTTGGAGTGTTTCAGTTTGACGACCTTTTAAAATTCAATACGGGGGTTGCGGTTCTCAATCGGTATTATTATGAAGATGTAAATAAGGATTCGTTGCTTGACGGAGCTCTTGCGGGAGTTGCCTACAGCGTAGAAGACCCGTATACAGTATATATGAATAAGGAAGTTGCGGACAGCTTTATAGAAAATATGGAATCCGATGATTATGCGGGAGTAGGCCTTTACATATCCGGCGATGCAGAGGATGGCAGAGTGATGGTGGTATCACCGCTGTCGGGGTCTCCGGCGGAAAAAGCAGGGATTGTTTCGGGCGATAAAATTATTGAGGTCAATGGCGAAACGGTGTCGGCTGACGGTATTGACGAAGCTGCAAACAAAATGAAGGGGCCGGAGGGTACCGAAGTTAAGCTCAAAATGCTGAAAAAAAGCTCAAATGAAACAGTTGAAATCACCCTCACAAGAGCTGTTATAAAGCGTGAGACAGTGACCTCTAAAATGCTGGATGAGCAGATAGGATATATTCAGATTAGCCAGTTTGCACTGCATACTTGCGAGGAATTTGCAAACCATTTCAATGAACTTGTGGGCAAGGGAATGAAAAAACTTGTGATTGATTTACGCAACAATCCCGGCGGATATGTGGATGTTGCCGTCAAATTAGCTGATAACTTTTTAGGAAGCGACAAGACAATAGTTTATACTTTAGATAAAAATGGTAAGCGTCATGATTATACTTCAACTGAGGAAAAGACCAAGCTCCCGCTGGTAGCAATTACCAACGGCGGCAGTGCCAGCGCAAGCGAAATACTTGTAGGGGCACTCAAGGATTACGGACTTGTTACGGTTGTGGGCGAAAAGACCTTCGGCAAGGGCGTTACCCAGGTTCCGTATACCTTCCTTGATGGAAGTATTCTTAAAATAACAGATTCAAGATATTACACTCCAAACGGTGTTTGTATTGATAAGCAGGGAATTGAGCCGGATGTAAAGGTTGAAATGTCCGAGGAAAAGTCGGCAAGTCTGTCGGAACTGACGCTTGATGAGGATGACCAGCTTAAAAAAGCTGTTGAGGTTTTGCAAAGTAAATAATAGGATTGCGGAGGAAGACGGTGATTATAGGCGTTGTTACCGAAGCAAAAGATAAAAATATTCTGCAAAGAATTTTTAAGTTTTTAAATGTTAAAATAATTGAGACGGAAGAAAATCCGTTCAAACTGGTGATGGTGAGTATTCCGTATTCAAAACAAAAACTGGAAAAAGTGAGTTTGAGGCGTATTTCACAGCTGCTGAAAAAATCTGTAAAAAAAGCAAGAAAATCTGGTGCGGAAAAAGTGATTTGGTCTCAGCCTATAATGCGCTTGATGTGTGAAAAAGGGTTAGAGATGCCCGAGGCATTTTTGAGTGACGGGAAGCTGTTTTTTTTAAGACTTGCACCTGCGTGTATCAGACAGACCGCAGCAGAAACGGGTGAAAAGCTTATATACCAATCTGTCTGTATAAGTGATTCTAAAATGGACAGAATAAGTGAGTATCTTTTACGGGAACTGTGTTACGACACTAAAAGAATGACGGTTGTGACGCAGAATCGTGATCGCGCCGAGAGGTTTTGCGAGGCGTTTTTTGAGGAAAGCGGACTTTGGGTTGAGGTCCGAAGCGACCTGCCGAAACAGGCCGGTATCCTCATAGATGTTGACGGAGGATTTATACGATTTGGTAACGCCCTCTATATCCGCGATATAGATTTTGGGTACAAGCTTTTTGAATGCGATGTAAAATCAATTGATATTGCAGCATGTTTCAGGGAAGCTGCAGTGCTTAAATTTAAAGGGATTTATAGCTATGATAAAAAAGGTTGACATTGTGGCGGGCTTGTTATATAATATATAAATTGTATGTGGAAATTTGACTGAAAATCAGCTTTATCAGCTCACGGTAAAGCCACGGCAAAATGGTATATTTGTGAGCAGGAGGTTTAAAAAATATGGAAAACAAACAGATTATGCTGACGGATGAAGGACTTTCAAAACTTGAAAATGAGCTTGAAATGCTTAAAACACAGAAGCGCCAGGAGGTTGCTGAGAAAATTAAGGTAGCAAGAGGCTTCGGTGATTTGTCAGAGAACTCTGAATACGATGCAGCAAAGGAAGAACAGGCTCAGGTAGAAGCGAGAATTGTTCAGCTTGAGAATATGCTCAAGAATGCAAAAATTATTGATCAGGACGATATTGATGTAAATAAGGTAAGTATCGGTACCCGTGTAAAGGTATATGACGAAGAATTTGACGAGGAATTGGAATACAGCATTGTTGGTTCAACCGAAGCAGACCCGGATATGTTCAAAATTTCAGACGAATCTCCCGTGGGCAAGGCTCTTATCGGTAAAAATATCGGCGATACAGTTGATGTTGATACCCCCGGCGGAGTTTTCAAGCTTAAAATACTGAGCATAAATAAGTAGTAAGACAGGAGGATAAAGCAGTGAGTGAAAACAACAGACAAAATGAGCAAGTACAAGATATAGGTCAGCTTATGAAAGTCAGACGCGACAAGCTGGCAGAGCTGCAGGCAGAGGGCGAAAACCCCTTTGATGTGACAACCTATAATCAGGAATATCACACCGCGGATATAATTGATAATTTTGACGAGATGGAAGGTAAGCAGGTCAGCATTGCCGGTCGTCTTATGTCAAAGCGTGTTATGGGTAAGGCTTCGTTCTTTGACCTTCGTGACAGATGCGGCAAGGTTCAGCTTTATGTTACCCGTGACGATATGGGTGAGGAAGTATACAAAAAGTTTAAAAAGCTGGATATCGGTGACTTGGTCGGCGTAACAGGCGAAGTGTTCAGAACCCAGAAGGGCGAGATTTCTGTCCGCACAAACGGCTACACACTTCTCAGTAAGTCACTTCTGCCACTGCCTGAAAAGTTCCACGGTCTTCGTGACACAGATTTGCGTTACAGACAGCGCTATGTTGATTTGATTGTTAACCCTGAGGTTAAGCGCACTTTTGAAATCAGAAGCAAGATTATAACAGCAATCCGCAACTATCTGGACAGCCGTGGTTATATGGAGGTTGACACACCTATCCTCAACACAATCCCCGGCGGTGCAGCAGCGCGTCCCTTTATTACCCACCACAATACTCTTGATATTGATATGTATATGCGTATTGCGCCCGAACTTTATCTCAAGCGTCTTATTGTCGGCGGATTTGAGAGAGTTTACGAAATGGGCAGACAGTTCCGTAACGAGGGTATGGACATTAAGCATAATCCCGAATTTACAACAATGGAGGTTTATGAAGCATACACAGACTACGAGGGTATGATGAACCTTACCGAAAGCCTTATTTCAACTGTTGCACAGGAAGTTCTCGGTACAACCAAGATTACATACCAGGGAACAGAGCTTGACCTGGCACCCGGTTGGGCACGAATGACAATGATTGAATCAATCAAGAAGTTTGCAGGCATTGATTTTGCCGAAACAACCACGGACGCTGAGGCTGAGGCTCTTGCAAAGTCTGTTGGTATTGAGGTTGAAAAGGGTATGACCCGTGGCGAAATTATCAATCTTGCATTTGAAGAAAAGGTAGAGGACAACCTCGTTCAGCCCACATTTATTTACGAATATCCGGTTGAGGTTTCTCCTCTTGCAAAAAGATACAAGGACAACCCCGCATTCACCGAAAGATTTGAGGTATTCATTCTTGGTTGTGAATACGGCAACGCATTCAGCGAGCTCAATGACCCCATCGACCAGAAAGAACGTTTTATGAAGCAGGTTGAAAAGAGAGAAAAGGGCGACGAGGAAGCAAATATGATGGATGACGATTTTGTTACCGCACTTGAGTATGGTCTGCCCCCCACGGGTGGCCTCGGTATCGGTATCGACAGACTTGTAATGCTCCTTACCGACAGCTCATCAATCCGTGATGTCCTACTCTTCCCAACAATGAAGCCACTTGATAAATAAGACACCAATGTTTGCAGGCAACACCGATGAAGGTGTTGCCTGTATTTAGAAAGAAGGACTTAAAATGAGTATGATTTTTGAAAGAAAGCTCCCTATACCTATGGAGGTAAAGGAACTATATCCGGTAACGGCAGACCTTGAAAAGGTGATTGCAAAGCGTGCAGTTGAAATCAGAGATATCTTTACCGGCAAGTCGGACAGGCTGGCACTTATTATTGGACCGTGTTCTGCTGATAACGAGGACAGTGTTATAGACTATATTTTAAGGCTCAGAGAGGCTCAGGAAAAGGTAGCGGAAAAAATTCTTATTATTCCACGCATCTATACCAACAAACCCCGAACCACCGGTGACGGTTATAAGGGAATGTTGCATCAGCCCAATCCCAATGAAAAACCTGACATGTATAAGGGTATTGTAGCAATCCGTCAGATGCACCTGAGGGCCCTTAAGGAAACCGGTTTTTCCTGTGCTGATGAAATGCTGTATCCTGAGAACTACAGATACCTGAGCGACCTTTTGGCATATGTTGCAATCGGTGCTCGATCGGTTGAAAATCAGCAGCACCGTTTAACTGCAAGCGGTCTTGATATTCCGGTGGGTATGAAGAATCCTACCAGCGGAGATATTTCAGTTATGATGAATTCAATTACTGCAGCTCAGCATAAGCATACCTTCCTCTACCGTGGATGGGAAGTTCACTCCGAGGGCAATCCTTGCGCACACGCAATTCTTCGCGGGTATGTGAACAAACATGGTCAGTCAATGCCTAACTATCATTTTGAGGACCTTGTTCATCTTGCAGAAACATACAGTCAGTCGGGACTTAAAAATCCCGGTGTAATCATTGATACAAACCACGCAAACTCCGGCAAAAAGTACCTTGAACAGGTTAGAATAGCCAAAGAAGTTCTTCACAGCTGTCGACATGATGCGAATGTGAAAAAACTGGTTAAGGGCTTTATGATAGAAAGCTATATTGAAGACGGCGCCCAGAAGATTGGCGAATGTATTTACGGAAAATCTATTACCGACCCATGCCTTGGTTGGGAAAAGACCGAAAAACTTATATACGATATGGCAGATTTGCTGTAAAGTTTAGTGCCCGGTAGTCTGCCGGGCATATTTTGATGAATTGAAGGTGAATTATAAATGGTTGTTGTGTTTAAACAGGTTTTTGTTTTGTTCATATTTGCATTTATCGGATATGTACTTAGCAAAATCGGGAAGGTGAAATCCGAGCACGGAACTATCCTTTCGGCACTTTTGGTCAATGTGTTTTTTCCGTGTAAGGTTTTTAGAAGCTTTGCCAACAATCTGTCTGTTCAGGTCTTAAGTGAGCGGTATATCACTATCCTGACTTGTATTGTGGTGCTGTCGGTGATAGTTGTCTTTTCCACATTCTTTTCAAAGCTGCTTACCCAAAAAGATTACGAGCAGAGAGTTCTTAAATATTCTATGATTATTGCAAACTCCGGATATATGGGCTATGCTCTTGTTGAATCCCTGTATGGCGATGCGGCATTGTTTGAAATGATGATTTATGCTATGCCTGTTTCTGTTTATACATATACCGGTGGCTACTGCCTGCTCCTCAAAAAGAAGCTGACAATGAAAAAACTGGTAAACCCGGTTACGGTAGCTATGCTGTTGGGTGCTGTCTGGGGCATATCGGAGCTTGAACTTCCCGAGGTTGCGGAAACGGTGCTCTCGCAAAGCGGAAGCTGTACCGGTCCGGTGAGTATGCTTCTTACCGGAATTGCAGTTTCGCAGTATAAGTTTAAAGAACTATTGGTTAACCGCAATATCTATATTGTTACACTTATGCGGCTCATTGTAATTCCCTTTGCGGTGGGGATGATACTCAAACCATTCTGCAACCCCCAGATTGTTATGTCAGCAGTCCTTGTTACCTGTATGCCCTGCGGTCTTAACGGAGTAGTGTTCCCCAAGCTGGTAAACGAAGACTGCCGGACCGGTGCCGGACTTGTAATGGTGTCAACGATGCTTGCGTGCCTGACAATACCGGTATGCGTCCATTTCTTGCTGGGTTGATTTGTGAATTTTATGTAAAACTTATGTAAACCTGCTTGAATAATCGGAAAGCTTGATGTATATTGTAATCAATTAAAATTACGGGAAGTGATATTATGGATAAGGACAGACAGCTTGCTAGAGAATTGGCAAAAGAAATGCCATTTAAGGAAAAATTACAACATTTCTGGTACTATTATAAGCCACACACACTGGCTTTGATTTTTGCGTTGGCGGTTATTGTGTGGAGCGCGGTTCAGTGCGCAAACCGTGTTGATTATGACCTTGACATCTCTTTTTACAGCGAAAGGTATGTTGAGGAAGAGGCTCTTGCGGAGTTTGATTTATTTTTGGAAACATTGTGTGATGATATAAACGAAAATGGTGTAGTTGATGCTCAGGCATACTTGTTTTTAGGAAACATTACGGAAGAGTATCTTGACCAGAATGCTCAGGCGACTTTAACAAAGCTTCAAAGTGAAATTGCTATGGGCGAGTGCCCGGCTTATATAGTTGACGAGGCATACAAAAACTATATCGAGATGTTTACCAAAGATATGGGGATTATTGAAAATATAACCGAGATAACAGATGCTCCCGTAATTCGTGAAATATTCAATCCCGGCGAGGGTGTAAAGCTTTACTTTATTTCAATCGTGGAATATGATACGCAAAAGGGAAATGAAGAATTGCTTAAAGAACGTGAAAATATGAAAAAGGTAGAAAGTTACTTTGTTGATAGTCTTAAACAAAAAAAAGAAGGATGCCAAATTTGACATCCTTCTTTTTTTTGTTGCCGGCCGTTATTTACCGTCGCCGATAATGGGCGTGTCCTTAAAGAAAAATGTGATGGACCACAGTCCTGCAAGACCGACCAGTGAAAAGATGATACGGCTCATAACCGAGAGCTGTCCGCCGAAAAGGCTTGCAACCAGATCAACACCAAAAAGACCGATGCTGCCCCAGTTAATGGCGCCGACTATCACCAATATCAAAGCGATAACATTCATTTTTTGCTAGCTCCTTTTTTTATATTGTTTATCTTTTCAATTATATTTTGTCAGATAGCTTAAAAAATATTCACAAACAACCGTTGGAATATTTTTTTAAAATTTGCGGACACTAAAAATAAAACGGAGTTATATAAAATGAAAAAAATATTTTGTTTCGTTTTGATAATATTATTTGGAACGGCAGTTTTTTCGGCAAATTCCGGAACTCTCAGAGGGAATGATGCGAGATGTGTGGATGCGGCGGAGCGGATAAGCCGCCTTGACGGAGTTGATACGGTTGCTGTGCTGAAAATGCAGAAGCGTATTCTTGCCGGAGTCCGGCTTGATGGAGAAAATACCGAAACATCAAATAAAATCAACAGCATTTTAAAAGGATTGTTCCCCGGAACAAAAGACTTGCGCATTGAGATATCAAACGAGGTCGCAGAGCAAATAATTGAGCTTTCGTACTTTGCAGATTCGGATATGCAGCAGAATGTCCTGGAGGGCAGATTTGAATTCCTGTGGAATAATTGACAAAACATATATTTTGTGTTAATATTATAAAAAGTATAATATATTTTGTGTTTGGAGTTGATTTAAATGCGCTGTTTGTTTTGCGGACATCTTGAAAGCAAGGTTATAGACTCGAGGTCAACCGAGGAGGGAACAACAATCCGCCGCCGCAGAGAATGTCTTGAATGCGGCAAAAGATTCACTACATACGAAAAGATTGAGACAATCCCTATGATTGTTATCAAAAAGGACGGTATCCGCGAGACCTTCGACCGTGAAAAGGTTCTCAACGGTATTCTGCGTGCCTGCGAGAAACGCCCTGTAACACTCAGCGACATCGAAAAACTGATTGATGATATCGAGTCAAAGCTCTACAATATGCTGGAACGCGAGGTTACCTCCGAGAAGATAGGTGAAATGGTTATGGAACGCCTTAAAGCCCTTGATGATATTGCGTATGTGAGATTTGCATCTGTTTACAGACAGTTTAAGGATGTAAATTCGTTTATGGAAGAGCTTGCCAAAATTATAAAATAAGCTTGACAAATGCGGCTTTTTGTGATAGAATAGCTCTAACAGAATAGATAAGCTTAAAGAGTGAGGTTGGACCTCACTCTTTTGTTTACCGCAGACGAAAGGAGCTATGGTATATGGCATATTCAAAGCTTGAATCAAACATTTTGGAAATGGCAACCCCGATTGCCGAAGAATGTGGCTGTTATATTTATGATATAGAGTACGCCAAGGAAGGCAAGGCAAGATATCTTAGAATTTACGCCGACAAGGACGGTGGCATTTCGCTTGATGACTGCGAGGCAATCAGTCGCAGAATGAGCGATGAGCTTGATAAGGCGGACCCCATTAAAGAAAATTATGTTCTGGAGGTTTCATCTCCCGGAATTGAAAGAAAATTAAAAAATCCCGAACACTTTGAACGCTATCTTGGCGAGGTGGTGGAAATAGGTCTTTTTAAGGCGGTTAACGATTCAAAGACCATTCTTGCAGAGCTCAAGGGATTTGAAGACGGAAAGATTAGTGTCAGTCTTGACGGTGAGGAAATGTCAATTATGCAGAGTGAAACAACTTATGTTAAGCTTCACTTTGAGTTTTAATATTTTTTAATATAATATAGGAGTTGATTGTAAAAAATGAGTTCAGAATTATTTATGTTATTGGATGAAATTGAAAAGGAAAAAGGCATAAGCCGTGATGTTGTTATTGACGCACTAAGCGGTGCTCTCCTCAGTGCCTACAAAAAGAACTTCGGCGCAGTTCAGGACGCAAAGGTTCTGATTGATGAGGAAACAGGCGAAATCAAGGTTTATGCACGCAAGAACATTGTTGAAGAGGTTGAAAACAGAGAATGCGAAGTATCTGTTGAGGATGCCAAAAAGGTAAACCCCAACTACGAAGCAGGCGATGTCCTTGAAACTGAGGTTACACCTGCTGCATTCGGCAGAATTGCGGCACAGACAGCTCGTCAGGTTGTGTTCCAGAGAATCCGTGAGGCTGAAAGAGAAAAGGCGTTTGACGAGTTCTCCGACAGAGCCAACGATATTATGACTGCAACAGTCCGCAAGATTGACAGACGCAATATTATGCTTGAAATCGGTGATACCGAATCTGTACTTATGCCCAATGAACAGGTGAAGAATGACAACTACAAGCCCGGTGAAAAATACAAGGTATTTGTGGTTGAGGTGGCAAACTCTGTAAAGGGTGTTCACCTTGTTGTATCACGTTCACATCCGGGACTGGTTCGCAGACTTTTTGAGCTTGAGGTTCCTGAAATCAAAAAGGGTGTAATCGAAATCAAGGGTCTTACCCGTGAGCCGGGCTCCAGAAGCAAGCTGGCTGTTCATTCAACTGTTGAGGGCGTTGATCCGGTTGGCACATGTATCGGCCCCAAGGGTATGCGTGTTCAGGCGGTTATCGACGAGCTTCGCGGTGAAAAGATTGATATTATCAGATACAGCGATGACCCTGCAGAATACATCACTCAGGCGCTTAGCCCTGCAAAGGTTGTTTCAATCACCGTTGACGAGGAAAAGAAGATGTGCAGCGTTATAGTTCCTGCAGACCAGCTTTCACTGGCAATCGGTAAAGAGGGTCAGAATGCCCGTCTTGCAGCAAGACTCACCGGCTGGAAGATCGACCTCAAGCCCGAAGGTGCAGAAAACGAATAAGCAGATTTATTTAGGAGATTTTGATTATGAAGCCACAGCGTATGTGTGTTGTATGCAGAGAAATGAAAGAAAAGGACCAACTTGTACGTGTTGTTAAAACCAAGGAGTCGGTTGCGATAGACCCCACACTCCGTGCATCGGGACGGGGCGCGTATGTTTGCAAAAGTGCAGAGTGTATTAAAAATGCACAAAAGCGCGGCGCTCTTGAACGAAGCTTTTCTATGAAAATCAGCCCTGAAATTTACAGCGCATTGGAGGCTATGGTGAGCGATGCAGAGTGATAAGTTTTTGAGGATGCTCGGCCTTGCCCAAAGGGCAGGCGGAGTTGCGTTCGGCGAAGGCGCAGTCCGTGACAGCATACGCGGCAATACTGCAAAGCTTGTTATTGTTGCAAAGGACGCCGCAGATAACACGAAAAAGAAGTTTGGCGATAACTGCAGCTTCTATGGCATAAGATACGCAGAGCTTTTTGACCGCTATACTTTAGGCAAAGCCTGCGGCAGAGAGTTTGCGGTGGTGCTTTCGGTAAAGAACGAAGGATTAGCACAAAATCTGATTACAATGCTTGATACTGACACTCTGTAAATAATTGTTTTAGACTTGTCTTTGAGGCAAAAGACTGGTCGGAAAGGAAAATGTTATGACAAAAATTAAAGCATACGAACTTTCAAAGGGATTCAACATTCCCAGCAAGGAAATTGTTAAGGTTTTGCATGACTACGGCGTTTCGGAAAAGAACCATATGAGTGCTCTTGACGAAAAAGAGCTGGATGTTATTTTTGAATATTATACTCAGAAAAACCAGGTAGAGGATTTTTCTGCTCTGTTTGCGGTTGTTGAACAGCCTGTAGAAGAAAAGAAGATAGAAAAGGCTGAAAAGACAGCACAAGAGGCTGCTCCTGCTGAGAATACAGCAGAGCCCGAAGCTCCGGCAGAGGTTGAAGAACTTGTTCACGCGCGCAAGACCCGTGTGGTTGATACCCGTGCAAACAATGTTGACCTCGACAAGCTGGATACCGAAAAGCTCGAGGAACTCATCCCCGAGAATGTAAAAGAAACCGGCGGCAGTGCAAAGCAGAAGATAAAGACCGGCAACAAAAAGAGTAAACTTGTTAAGGAAAAGCCTGATGCAAAAGAGGCGGCAAAGCCTGTTAAGAAGGAAAAGAAGGAGGTTCTTGAGGTTCTTGTTCCCGATGCAATCACCGTAGGCGAGCTGGCTGAAAGAATGAAGAAGCCGACAACCGAGGTTATCAAAAAACTTATGATGCTCGGCATTATGGCATCGGTTAACGAAACTCTCGACTTTGATACCGCATCACTCATAGTGGAAGATCTTGGCGGAATTGTTGAACACGAAATAATTCTGACAGAAGAGGATAAACTGTTTAATGATGTTGAAGATGCACCCGAGTCACTTGTTCCCCGTTCACCGGTAGTTGTTGTAATGGGCCATGTTGACCACGGTAAAACCTCGCTTCTTGACACAATCCGTAACACCAATGTAACCGATGGCGAATTTTGTGGTATCACTCAGCATATCGGTGCTTACCGTGTGCGTGTA
>SVJR01000031.1 GCA_015068845.1 Oscillospiraceae bacterium | reverse complement strand
TCCTTTCTCTGATTTTCAGGGAGGTATAGGTTTTAGGGGTAAAACTATTATACCATAAGGAGTTCAAGGTCTCAATTTTCATTTAACTTAACAAAACGGGAATTAAACTTGGGAGAATTAAATATGAATAGGAAATTAAAAAAGCTTTCAGTTATTAGTGTTGTTTTGATTTTTTGTTTTTCTGGATGTTCATATAAGAAAACCGTGGAAAGAAATGAGATAGAAATGTATGAGTCAAACGAAGAAATGTCCACACAAAAACCTATTGAGATAACAAATACAGATGCTTGGACAAAAATAGGTGAGGAAATCAGAAAACTTGATGATATTTCTGGTATAGATGAAACAGCCATTATGGTTAATGGACAAAGTATTACCAAAAAAGAGATTGAAACACAAAAGATATACGCTAAAAATCTGGGAGATAAAACATTAAACGATTACATCAAATCCATTATTCGGGACAAAGTTATAAAAGCAGAGGCTGTTAGATTGGGGATTGAACCAGCACAAGAAAGTATTGATGAGTATTTAAATCAGGTTGATATGGCGTTAGAACAAAAAGCTGTTGGAACAGAGACGGTTTTTGCCCTTATGGAGGGTATGAAAATTTCAAAAAAAGAATATCTAACACTGCAAGAAAAAGTTGCATATGATATGTATCAAAGAGAGGCTTTGTGGAAAGCGACAGAATCAATGCTGGAAGGAAGTAGTTATGATGAATATATTGATACTTTGATAGGAAATGCTGATATAACAGTTTTAAGTCAGCCTGACGATTCTATTGTATTGGATCAGGCGCTTCTAGATTAACACTAGGCCATTTGCAACATTGGGGACGTGCGCATAACACAGGGGGATAACACAGGGGGATAACACAGGGGGACGGTTCTATTGTCTTGATAAGGTGGACAGGAGAACCGTCCCCGTGTTCTACCCTTGTTCCACCCTGGAGTTTCACTTTTTATTTTTTAAGAAAAGTGTCACCCATCATTGACAATCGTACAAAGCTCCGTCGAAGAATCTCTCCCACCGACTTGACAAAATACATAAAATGTAGTATACTGTATTTAACTTTGGGAAAAACGCCGTACACGGCGCATCTTATTTCAGCGAGGAGGATAGCAGAAAACAGAAGATTTTTTGGAGGTTTTATATTTTGAGTTTTTTTAGAAAAGTTACAGCGATTTTTGTCGCAGTTGTTATAGTTCTGTCAATGGCTTTATGCACAGTTTCGGCAGAAGAATCAAAGCATTACGGGATTGTTACGGCATCGCTCCTCAATCTCCGTCAGGCACCCACCACAAGTTCTAAAATCTTGGCACAGATTCCCAACGGCACAAGCGTAAACATTATTAAGCTTGAAGGCAATTGGGCAAATGTCAACTACTATGGTTCAAACGGTTATCTCTCACTTGACTACCTCAAGGTTTTAGCAGGCGAAGCACCGTCCAGAAGTGAGGCAGTATCAAGCAAGGGTCAGGCAATCGTTGAGCTTGCAAAGAAGTACATAGGAACACCGTATGTTTACGGCGGTTCGTCGCCCTCCGGTTTTGACTGCAGCGGTTTTGTATACTACCTTTACAAGAGTATGGGAGTTACCCTCAATCGTGTGGCAGCAGACCAGATGACCAACGGAAAATGGGTTCCGCTGAACGCACTGCAGCCCGGAGACATTGTAGGCTTTGCAAACAAAAGCGGTTACATCAATCATGTCGGTATCTACGCCGGCAACGGTATGATGATTCACTCGCCCCAGACCGGTGAATTTGTCAGATACGAAAGTATCGTTACCGGCAACTATTCACTCAGAGCCACCTGCGGAAGACGAATTTTTAACTAAAAATAAAAGGCTGCCCGAAAAAACGGTCAGCCTTTTATTTATAAGCCGCAGGGAGTCGAACCCCACAGCTTAAGCATTGGAGTATGAGCTTATGAAACGATTTATCAACACAATTGTTATCCTTGCCGTGTGCGCTATTCTTGCCTATTTAACCACCGAGAACAATAACCCCGACACCAATTCACCCGCTACGGCTGATGCCCTGACTGTTACCTTCATTGATGTAGGTCAGGGCGACTCGGCACTTATCGAAACTGCCGGCGGCACAAAGCTCCTCATCGACGGCGGCGAATACAGCGCGTATGACGAGCAGCTTGCACCGTTTCTGGCGAGCAGAAGGATTACGACAATAGATTACGCCCTGGCATCGCATTATCACACTGACCATATGGGCGGCATATCCGAGCTTTTGGAGACCGAAGTAGTCAGCACTCTCATTATCCCGAAATACGACGACAAAAACCAAAACCGTGAACGGCTTGTGGCAAAGGCTAAAAAGAACAGTGTTGAAATCAGCGAAATCTGCGCCGGCGATGTGCTTGATTTAGGCGACCCGAACCTTGAAATCTCGGTTCTGCACCCACTCAAGGGCGGATTTTCGCAGGAAGACGAAAACAACAATTCACTTGTTCTTATGCTGAAGTATTTTGACGAAAAATTCCTGTTCACCGGTGACCTTGAGGACGATGCAGAGCAAGTTTTAGTTAAAAATTACAATCTTGAGGCAGATGTTCTTAAAGTTGGCCATCATGGCTCGTCCAGCTCGACCTCACCGAAGTTTCTGGCAGAGGTTGACCCGACCTATGCGGTAATTGAGGCAGGGAATGGCAACCGATACGGGCATCCTCATTACGAGGTTTTAAGCGCCCTTGAAAATGACGATGTTCGTATCTATCGTACCGACGAGGACGGCGACATAACCTTTACCGTCACTTCCAAGGGCATTGAATCAATCACAACCGAAAGGGGGGCTGCGCAAAATGGAGATTAAAGACCTTGACAAGCAGATTTCAAGCGGAAATTTAGGCAAGCTCTACTTTTTCTACGGTGATGAACAGTTCCTTATGGAGCACAAAATAAAGTCCATCAAAAACAAACTTATTGCCAAAGACTTTGCGGACTTCAACTTCGTACGGCTTGACGGCAAAAAAACCACCGCGGCAGATATCCGGCGCGAGGTTATGGCGGTTCCGGCAATGTCGGATATGCGTATGGTGGTTGTTCAGAACACGGGAATTTTCGGCAACGCAAAACTCCGTGACTTCAAGGAGGTTTGCGAGCTGTTAGAGGATATCCCCGAATACCTTTGCCTCATCTTCACCGAGCGGGACTTTGACAAAAAGAAGGAAAAGAACCTTGACTTATTTAAAAAGCACGGCGAGGTTGTGAAGTTTGATCTGCTTTCCCCCGTTCAGCTTGAACGCTGGCTGGAAAAGCTGTTTGAGAGCAAAGGCAAGTCGGTTTTATCTACCGACCTGCAGACAATGATTGACCTTTGCGGTCAGAATATGTCCAATCTTTTCAACGAATACCAAAAACTTTTAAGTTTTCTGGGTGAGCGCACCAAGCTTACCGAAGACGATATCCGTGCAGTGGTTTCAAAATCCACCGCGACTCGGATTTTCGAGGTTATTGACAGCATTGCCCTCGGTAAAGCAAAGGGCGTGTTTGACGAGCTTTCGGCAATGCGTGCCGCAGGCGAGAACCCGTCAACCATTATGTCACTGATTACCACAAGACTTAGTGAGCTTTTGATGGTTAAGCAGCTAGGCTTTGACAAGCTGAGCCGTGACAAGATTGCCGAATACTTTGAGCCACGCAAGCCTTCATTTGTTGTAGGGAAGCTGATTGACCAGAGCAAAGGCTTCAGTGAGGAATATTTAATTAAAATGACCCTTAAAGGTCCCGAGTACACCGCGGCAGTCAGGTCAGGACTCCTCGACAAGTGGGTTGCTGTGGAAATGTACGCAAGTGAACTGTTGAAAAAGTGATTTCGACAGTATTTGCTTGACCAAAAACCGAATATGTATTAAACTAAAAGGGCAGAAAGTTTCTGCCCTTTTAGTTAGCCTTCCCCTTGAGGGGAAGGTGGCGGCGTTAGCCGTCGGATGAGGTGTCATAACTACTATGTCAGCTGCACCGCTTCGACGACCCCACACGCTATGCGTTTTCCCCCGGCTGACGGCTGAGTTCTATAATCATCAGGCGATTGATGAATCATTACCGACCTGCCGATTATGTCCTCAGGGAAAAACCGATTTGTGAAAAACAGCATTTTTGCCGTTCCGCCGTTGGAAAACAGCACAGGAAAGTCCCCGGCGTGATTGCCGTGGGGCTCGCCGTCGGGATTCCAATGTCCGCCGGCGGCTTCAAAGGGCGAGTCGCCATAGATATTTCCACAAGTTCCCGATTCGTGAATATGAAAGGCAAACGGACCCACCTGCGGTGAATTGCCAAGCTCCTGACTGAAGTCAGGTAGCCCGAAAATCTCGGCCTCGACCCAGCTTCCGTCAGCAACCTTTAAAAACTTTACCGTTCCGTAGACTTCGGGCGTTATATTACTCCCCTGAATATGGGCAATTGCATCGTACACTCTCAGCATCTGCTATGTACTCCTTCCATTTTTATATTACTTATATATTATGTAAAATCCAGACCAATGTGAAAGGCGGTTTTGATTTATGACCAGAACAATAAAGGCACTTTGCGTAATTGTCGGGCTTATCTGCACACTTCAAGCGGTTATCCCAACCACGGGCGAAAAAGTCTCAGCAAAAATTGATACAATTAAAGGGGTGTGGGCGGCAACCGTTTTCTCACTCGACTTTCCGCAAAAGCCCACCACCGACCCCGATATTCTAAAAAAAGACGCAGATGCCCTTATCGACAAGGCGAACCGGCTTGGCTACAATACTTTGTATTTTCAGGTAAGACCATCTGGCGACGCATTTTATGAGTCCGAAATCTTTCCGTGGTCCGAATACCTCACCGGCGAGCAGGGTCTTGCACCGCAAAACGGCTTTGACCCACTTGAATACATAATTGATGCGGCGCACAAAAAAGAGATTGAGCTTCACGCGTGGATAAACCCCTACCGCATCACCGCATCAGAGAAAAGCAACGCAACACAAACCGAACAGAGCATTGCAAAAAAGTACCCGCAGCTTGCAGTAAAACATTCCGACGGCAAGCTCTACCTTAATCCGGGCGAGCCGGAATCAAACAAGCTCGTGGTTGACGGAGCCTTAGAGATTATCAGGAACTATGATGTGGACGGAATACACATTGACGATTACTTCTACCCGTCGGGAGCATTCCCCGACAGCGAGACCTTTACAAGGTACGGCGGTTCTTTCCGCGACATAGGCGACTGGCGCAGAGACAATACCACAAGCCTTATCAAAGCCTTGCGTGACGCTATAAAAGCCGAAGACCCCTCCTGTATCTTTTCTGTCAGCCCTTCCGGAATCTGGGCAAACAAAAAGAGCCACCCCGAGGGTAGTGATTCTTCAGGAATTCAGAGTTATTTTGACAACTATGCCGATACACGCCTTTGGGTAAAGGAGAATCTAATTGATGTGATTATTCCCCAGATTTACTGGAATATAGGCTATGAAATCGCAGACTTTAAAAAAATCACAAATTGGTGGAACGATACCGTCCGCGGCACCTCGGTCAGACTTTGCATAGGTCAGGGAACCTACCGCGTTTCGGACGAAACCAACCCAACCTCTGTGTGGTATGGCGAAAACGGTCAAGCCGAGCTGAAATCCCAGTTGAAGCTGCTGAACTCCCTTGACAACATTCACGGCTACTCACATTATCGGTTGGGCAGTGCAGCGGACAATGGCGGTTTTGCAGATTTTATCAAAAAGCTGAACACTCAAAAATTGCGTTCTTTTACAGACACCGAAGGCTACCCCTGGGCAGAAGAAGCTATTGAAAGGCTATACCAAAAAGGGATAGTCAACGGTATGGGCGACGGCACCTTTGGCAGTTCACGGACAGTTACCCGTGCCGACTTCACGATTATGCTTGTTCGGCTGACCGAGCAGAATGTTCCGTTTGCCGAGAACTTTGCAGATGTCACTGAGGACAAATACTACTACAAGGAAATCGGTATTGCAAAAGCACTTGGCTACGCCTCAGGCAGAGAAAATAACATTTTTGACCCCCTCGGCAACATCACCCGTGAGGATATGGCAACCCTTGCCTACCGCGTTCTCGTCAAGGAGGGCAGAATAGGCGAGGGCAACCCCGAAATACTCTTTAAAAAGTTCCCTGACGCCAACGAAATCTCAGAATACGCTCGCGAGGCTGTTGCCGCAATGACTGAGGACGGCTATCTCGGCGGCTATGAAACCGGCGAATTTAAGCCCAAAGGTCTTGCCACCCGAGCCGAAACCGCGGTTTTTCTTGACAGAATTTCGCAGTAACAGAAAGAGGCTGTTTAAAAAGCTTTGCTTTTTAAACAGCCTCTTTCTTAGGGGATAGTAAAAATAGATTCAGAATGAACAAACTGAGCCAAAGCGTATGCTTTGGGCTACCCGAAGGCGTCCTGGGTGTACGTCGAGAGGCGAAGTTTGTTTATAACAAAAAGCATACGCTTTTTGTGCTCTGGACTATTTTTACATCCCCTTTTCTGCAACAAATGCCGCCCACTCGTTCATAACCCGTTCTTCCTTTATTCTGAGTCCGGCATTTTCAAGCACTTTTCTCACTTCATCTTTTCGTTCAATTATAATCCCCGAGCAGATAAAGGTTCCGTCATCTTTCATAAAATCCTTGACAAAGCCCGAAAGATTGATAATTACATCCGCAACAATGTTGGCAAGAACAATATCGTACTTCCGCTCTGCCAGTTTTTCGCAAAGAGCATTGTCACTTGTTATATCCCCCGCATAACCCTGATAAGTCTCTTGGGGAAGGTTATTGAGTGCAAGGTTTGAATACGCCGTTTCAACCGCCATAGGGTCAATATCAACAGCCACCGCATCCTTTGCGCCAAGAAGCAAGGCAATTACCGAAAGAATTCCCGAGCCGCAGCCCAAATCAAGAACGCTGTCGCCGTCTTTAAGGTGTTTTTCAATCTCCTCAATACACATTTTTGTGCTTTCGTGGGAGCCTGTACCAAAGCTTACACCGGGGTTGATAACAAACCTCACTCTGTCGGTTTCGGGAATATTTTCCTCCCATTCAGGGACGATAAGCACCTTTTCACCAATCTCCAGCGGCTTGAAGTACTGCTTCCAGTTCTCTGACCAGTCCTCGTCCTTCATATTCTCGGTATAGAACATTGTGTTTTCAAGGCTAAGTGCTGAAACCGCCGTCTTAATTTCGTCAAGCAGAATTTTCCCCTCACTGTCATCGCTCAGGTAAACCGTTATACAGCTGTCGGCAGTTTTAAGCCGTTCCAGTTCCTCATCAACATAGTCCCAGTACTTACGGTTATTTTCTAAGAATTCCTTGAAGTCATCCTTGTCACTTATCTCAATTCCGGTAATCCCCATGTCGTACAAAACACCGCAGATAGGGTCTATCCCCTCACCGGTAGTCGTAATCTTCAGTTGTATCCAGTTCATAAATAATTCCTCCAAAAAGCATAAGGGCCGATGTCTGCATCGACCCATATTTCATTTTATTTCAAAAATTCCTTCATTTTATCAAAGAAGCTCTTCCGTTCATTATACTTTGACGGTTCAACCGTGTCGGCAAACTGACGGAGGATTTCCTTTTGCTTCTCGCTTAAATTCTTGGGGATTTCAATATTGATTTTCACATACTGGTCGCCCCTTGACCCGTTACCGTGAAGCCTCGGCACACCCTTGCCTTTCAGGCGGAATACCGTGCCAGTCTGTGTTCCCTCAGGAACATTATATGTCACCTTTCCGTCAATGGTGGGAACTTCAATTTCCGCACCGAGTGCCGCCTCAACAAATGTAATGGGGAAATCGCACATAATATCGTAACCCTGACGGGTAAACAGTTTATGCTTTTTAACACGGGTAACAACCAGCAAATCACCGCTCATACCGCCGTTCTTGCCTGCATCGCCCTGACCGCTTACCGAGATAATCTGGTCATTGTCGATACCTGCCGGAATTTTAACCTTTACCTTACGACTCTTACGAACTGTGCCCTCACCACGGCAGGACTTGCAGGGATTTTTGATAACCTTACCCGTACCCCCGCAGGTGCTACACGGTCTGGAGCTTTGGAATGTGCCAAATGCAGTCCTCTGCACCGAGCTTACCTGACCTGTACCGTGACAGGTTCCGCAGGTGGTCGCCGATGTTCCCGCTTCCGCCCCGCTTCCGCCGCAGGAATCACATTTTTCCGTTCTGCTCACATTAAGCTCAATCTCGCAGCCAAAGCACGCCTGCTCAAAGGTTAAGTCAATGCCGTATTTAAGGTCACGGCCGCGCTGAGGCGCATTTGGGTTACGGCGTGACTGACCACCGAAGCCGCCGCCAAAGAACGAACCGAATATGTCCTCAAAACCGCCAAATCCACCAAAGTCGCCGTAGCCGCCGCCAAAGCCGCCCGCCTGAGGGTCAACCCCTGCGTGACCGAACTGGTCATAACGCTGCTTTTTATCAGCATCACTCAGAACCTCATAAGCCTCGGATGCCTCCTTGAACTTCTCCTCGGCAACCTTTGCCTTGTCACCGGGGTTGAGGTCGGGGTGATACTTTTTTGCCAGTTTTCTGTATGCTTTTTTTATTTCGTCTGCCGATGCGCTTTTGTCAACGCCCAGCACTTCATAGTAATCTCTCTTATCTGCCATAGCACATTCCTTCAATAAATAGAAGATTTTTAGGAGTCATAAAATTAATTTATAACCTAAAGAGGTGGCAAAAATAGGCATATAATGTCCAACCCTAACCCGACGGTGTGCTGCGTGTACATCGAGAGGTGTAGGTTGGACATAGCTAAAAAGATAAATTCTTTTTAGCGGTAGATACCTATTTTTACGCCTCGCATTTATTTAGTCTTCGTCCACCACTTTGTAGTCCGCATCAACCACATTGTCATCTCCGCCGCCTGCCTGTGCGTTCGGGTCTGCCTGCTGCTGTGCTTGTGCCTGAGCCTGAGCGTCTGCATAGAGTTTTGAGGAAATCTCGTAGAACTTCTTGGATACTGCTTCGGTCTGAGCCTTTACTGCTTCAACATCAAAGCTTTCAGCCTTAAGCAGCTCTTTCAGCTTATCAACTTCTGCCTGGATGCCTGCCTTTTCGTCAGCTGTAATCTTGTCGCCGAGGTCAGCCAAGGTCTTTTCGGTCTGGTATACCATATTGTCAGCTGTATTTCTTGTGTCTACCTCTTCCTTCTTCTTCTTATCCTCTGCCGCAAACTGTTCAGCTTCCTTAACAGCCTTTTCGATATCCTCGTCAGAGAGGTTTGTGCTTGATGTGATTGTGATATCCTGGCTGTTGCCTGTGCCCATATCCTTTGCTGTTACGTGAACGATACCATTTGCGTCAATATCAAATGAAACTTCAATCTGGGGAACACCGCGGGGTGCCGGAGGGATGTTGTTAAGGCTGAAACGACCGAGGGTCTTGTTGTAAGCCGCCATTTCTCTTTCACCCTGAAGAACATGAACCTCAACGCTGGTCTGGCTATCAGCCGCAGTTGAGAAAATCTGACTCTTCTTTGTGGGAATTGTGGTGTTTCTGTCGATAATCTTGGTAAACACGCCACCCATTGTCTCGATACCGAGTGAAAGGGGTGTTACATCAAGGAGAACGAGGTCTTCAACATCGCCCGAAAGTACACCTGCCTGAATTGCCGCACCAACTGCAACACATTCGTCAGGGTTGATACCCTTGTGGGGTTCCTTGCCGATAAGTCTCTGAACCGCTTCCTGAACTGCGGGGATTCTTGAAGAACCGCCAACGAGGAGAACCTTGTCAATCTCTGAGGGTGAAATGCCTGCATCGGAGATTGCGTTCTGAGTGGGAACCATTGTCTTTTCAACCAAATCAGCTGTCAGCTCGTTGAACTTCTGTCTTGTAAGAGTAATATCAAGGTGCTTGGGGCCTGTTGCATCAGCTGTGATGAAGGGCAGGTTGATGTTTGATGACATAACGCCTGAAAGCTCAATCTTTGCCTTTTCAGCAGCCTCTTTCAGTCTCTGAAGCGCCATTTTGTCAGTCTTAAGGTCAATACCGTTTTCTTTTCTGAACTCGTCTACGAGGAAGTCAATAATCTTCTGGTCAAAGTCGTCACCGCCCAGCTTGTTGTTACCGCTGGTTGCAAGAACTTCAAATACGCCGTCGCCGATTTCAAGGATAGATACATCGAATGTACCGCCGCCGAGGTCGTATACCATTATCTTCTGGTCGTTGTCCTTGTCAAGGCCGTAAGCCAAAGCCGCAGCTGTCGGCTCATTGATAATTCTGAGAACCTCAAGACCCGCAATCTTACCTGCGTCCTTTGTTGCCTGACGCTGTGCATCGCTGAAGTATGCAGGAACGGTAATAACCGCCTGACTAACTGTCTCACCGAGGTAGCTTTCCGCATCAGCCTTGAGTTTTTGGAGAATCATTGCCGAAACTTCCTGAGGAGTGTACTTTTTGCCGTCAATATCTACCTTGTAGTCTGTACCCATTTCTCTCTTAATTGAAGAAATTGTGTTGGGGTTTGTGATTGCCTGTCTTTTTGCAACCTGACCTACAAGTCTTTCACCTGTTTTTGTGAACGCAACAACCGAGGGAGTAGTTCTTGCACCCTCAGGGTTTGCGATAACACTGGGCTCGCCGCCCTCCATAACTGCTACACATGAATTTGTTGTACCAAGGTCAATACCTATAATCTTTGCCATAATAAATCACCTTTCTTTTTTATATCTATTTTGCCTTTCTATTGTAGGGGACATTCACGAATGTCCCGAAATGCGGGCGGTTCGTGAACCGCCCCTACATTTTGAATATGTTTTTAGGTTAGTTAGCTACCTTAACCATCGCAAAACGAACAACCTTGCCTTTACAAAGGTATCCGCTCATCAACTCTTCGGACACGGTGTTTTCACCGAACTCCTCGTTTTCCTCGTGCATTACTGCGTTGTGAAGCTCGGGATTGAATTCCTCGCCTACCGTTTTTATCTTTTCAACGCCCATTGCCGCGAGAACATCGTCAAGCTGCTTTAAAATCATCTTAACGCCCTCTTTCAAGCAGTCTCCGCCTTCTTCAGCGTCTGCCGCCTGAACTGCACGCTCAAGATTATCCTTTACCGGAAGAATTTTTTCAACTGTGTCACAAACAGCCGTGCTGTAAAGCTCCTCCCGTTCCTTTTGGTTACGCTTTTTAAAGTTATCAAACTCTGCTGCGTGACGCATCAGCTTATCTTTGAGACTGTCGACTTCCTCTTTCAAAGCTTCCTCCGCTGTCTTTTCGGGAACTTCTTCCACAATTTCCTCTGCGGCTTCAGTTACCTCGTCGAGGGTCTCCTCTGCTACTGTGTTTTTATTCTCCTCTGTCGCCATTTCTATTCATCTCCTTTTTCAAGAAACTTCATCGGTTTTTTGTCACCAAAATCCTTTGACAGTGCCATACTGAGCTGCTGTGTAAAGAACTCAAGTGCCGAAATCACCTTTGAGTAATCCATACGGGCAGGACCAAGAACACCCAGAACCCCTGTCAGCTTTTCGTTCAGCCTGTACGGCGAAAGTATAATACTGTTATTTTTAAGCTCGGGAATGGGGATTTCGTCACCAATCAGAACCTTAGTTTGCGAGCTTGGTGCCGCCCCGGTGATAATCTTAAGTAGATTATCCTTATCCTCAATCACCTTGAAAAGCTCTTTTACCTTTTCAACATTTGTGTATTCGGGGAAGCGGAATATATTTGAAACCCCGTCAACAAAAATCTGCTTTCGGTCAATCTCGGAAACCGCCTGATGCACAAGCTCCATTACCGACGCCAAAATCTCAAAATTCTTGCCGATTACCGACTGAACCTCCATTATATTGGAAAGGTTAATCTGCGAAATCGTTAGCCCCGAAAGGCTCTCGTTAAGTATCTTTGTCACCTTGTCGGCAAAATCGTCTGAAATATCGTGCTTCAGCTTTAAAAGCTTGTTTTTTATAATTCCCGACTTGTCGGAAACTATAAGCATTGCGGTGTCGGAATCAATCTTGACAAGCTTAATATTTTTCACAACTCCCGCCTCTGTCGAGGGCAGAACACCGATTACCGGAAGCCCCGTAATCCCCGAGAACGCCGCCGCAACATCCTTGACAATCTTGTCAAGCTCCTGCTGCTTTGCGTCTGCCGCAAGCTTGTATTCCTCAATCTCCGCCGCCGTCATCTCGTACTTTTCCATAAGCGAATCAACATAAAGTCTATATCCGCCCGTGGATGGAACACGCCCTGCCGAGGTATGTGGCTGAATGAGAAGTCCCATCTCCTCAAGATCACCCATCTCGTTACGGATTGTCGCCGCACTGAGGTTAATGTCCGACTTCTTTGATATGTTTCGCGAACCTACCGGCTCTGCCGTGTTGATGTAATCCTCAACAATTGCCTGAAGTATCATCCGCTTTCTGTCATCTAAAGCCATATAGGCTCACCCCCTTTTCGGGTTTTGTTAGCACTCAACTGCAAAGAGTGCTAATCAATATAACCAATATACCACCGAAACCCATCTTTGTCAAGTGTTTGCAGAGAATTTTTATAATATTTTTGTGAACAAAATGTCTCCATATTTCACAACGGGCGGATGTGGGCATCCGCCCCTACTTAAGCCACACAAATCTTTGTATATATGTAGGGGCGGTTCACGAACCGCCCGTCACGGGACATTCGTGAATGTCCCCTACATTTTTTCAAAAACTCTTGATTTTTCTGTCAAAACTGTGGTATACTAATATTGCCAAATCAAACTGAATACAATTTCTTGAACCGATATATTTTTATCTTTTGGTAAAAATGTACCGTCTTTTGACATATCGGTTAAGGATTTTGTCAGTTTGGTTTGGCGACTGAGAGCGGTGCATTTTTCGGTGTACGGCTTGCCGTGCACCTTTTTTTGTGCCATTCTCAAGAGTTGCTACACTTCTACACACAGCAAACACCCCGACCATTTTGGTTGGGGTGTTTGCATCTCTATATTTAAAATTTTAAATCCTTAAAGCCTATGTCCTTTGCCAGTCTTTCATATTCTTCAAACTTATAGCAAAGCGTCTCTGCGTTGTGGCTGTCACTTGAAAGAATTACCTTGCCGCCGTTTTTCGCAATATACCGCAGCTGCCATTCTTCGGGATATGCCACTTTCCGGTAACCTCGCGATATCGCTCCGGTATTGATTTCAAACGGCTTGCCGTAGGTCAAAAGCACATCAAGCGCCGCCTTTGCCGCCGCAATATATCGTGGCTCATCGGTATCAAACAGTCTTTTATCCTGATTGAACTTTGCAACAAGGTCAAAGTGCCCTATGATATCAGCATTTGTCTTTCGCACAACATCGGCGTGAGTTCTGAAATAGTCCTCGGCAAGTGCGATAAAGTCACCGCCGTAAAGACGGTTTGCCGCATCTGCCAGAATTTCAGCGGTGTTATCCACCTCAATATACTCATCTCCCTTTTTTATGGCGTGGACGGAGCCTATAACATAGTCAAAGACATCGGTCGGTTCATCCGAATAATAGTCTTGCTCTACGCCGCAGAGGATTTCGATTTTTGCCTTATATTTGTCTGCAAGACTACGGATTTCGGCGATATATTCGCTTGTCCGTCCCTTTGCAATGCAGTAACTCTCATCGTACGCAGTGTACGAATGTACCGAAAACCCAAGTCGGGTCATATTCAAATCAATTGCCGCACGAACCATTTCTTCGGCAGAATTGTTGCCGTCGCAGTAGGTTGTGTGAATGTGAAAATCCTCTAAAATCATTTGGTCATCTTCTCCTGCTTAACCTTGTGGTCAATCACATGACGGGACGCCAGTTCGCGGTGTATATCCTCAAGAGTAATGTCGTTTTGCAGCATAAGTACCATTGTGTGGTACGCAAGGTCGGCAATCTCGTACACGGTTTCCGCCTTGTCCTCCGCCTTTGCCGCAATTATCACCTCGGTGCACTCCTCGCCCACCTTTTTCAAAATCTTATCAAGTCCCTTTTCAAAAAGATAGGTGGTGTATGAACCCTCTTTCTTTTCTTCCTTTCTGCCACGGAGCAGCTCCATAAGTCCCTCAAGCGAGAATTCGTGAAGCTCGTCACTCTCCCACACGGGGTTTGTGAAGCAGGAGTCCGTACCAAGATGGCAGGCAGGGCCTTCCTTTTCAACCACCACAACAAGTGCATCTTTGTCGCAATCTGCCGTAATGGAAACAATATTCTGATAGTTGCCACTTGTTTCGCCCTTGAGCCAAAGTTCCTGTCTGGAACGGCTCCAGAAGCAGGTCTTTTTCTTCTCCATTGAAATTTCAAGGCTCTCACGGTTCATATATGCAAGAGTCAGCACCTTTTTGGTGATGGAATCAACCACTATCGCAGGGATAAGACCCTTCTCGTCAAATTTAAGCTCGTCAATATTAAACATAATCAAAAACTCCTTTATTAAAGTCTTACGGGAACGCCGTTTTGGCGAAGCACCGCCTTTAAATCCTTTATCTCAACCTCGCCAAAATGGAAGATTGACGCCGCAAGTCCGGCATCCACTTTGGGAATTTCACGGAACAGCTCCACGAAGTCGTCAATTCCGCCTGCACCGCCCGATGCAATCACCGGTATAGATACCGCATTGCACACCGCATCAAGCATCTCCAAATCAAAGCCCTGCTTTACGCCGTCGGTGTCGATGGAATTTAGCACCACCTCGCCGGCACCCATGCCAACGCACCGTTTTATCCATTCAACAGCCTCCATACCGGTGTTCTCTCTGCCACCCTTGGCAAACACACGGAACACCCCGTCAACACGCTTGACATCGGCCGAAATAACCACGCATTGGTCGCCGTAACGCTTTGCTGCCTCGTAAATCAAATCAGGGTTACGGATTGCGCCCGAATTAACGCTGACCTTA
>SVJR01000030.1 GCA_015068845.1 Oscillospiraceae bacterium | reverse complement strand
CTTGAGAGCTTTAAGAGCGAGCCCATCGGTATAATCTGTTGCAAGCATTGCTGCATAAGCCTCGATTGCGTGAGTCACAGCGTCGATACCCGATGCTGCGGTAAGACCCTTAGGTGCTGACATATGGAAATCGGTATCAATAATTGCCATATCGGGCATAAGCTCGTAGTCAGCCAGCGGGTATTTAACGCCGCTTTCTTCGTCGGTGATAACTGCAAAAGGTGTAACCTCGGAGCCGGTACCGGCTGATGTTGGAATTGCCACAAAATACGCCTTTTCGCCCATTTTGGGGAAGGTGTAAACTCTCTTGCGGATATCAATGAACCGCATTGCCATATCCATAAAATCAGCTTCGGGATGCTCATAGAGAACCCACATAATCTTTGCCGCATCCATAGCAGAGCCGCCGCCGAGGGCAATGATTGTGTCGGGCTTGAATGCTGACATCTGTGCCGCACCGTTCGTTGCGTTGAGAAGGGTGGGGTCAGGCTGAACATCAAAGAAGGTTGTGTGAACAATACCCATTTCGTCCAACTTGTCTGTAATCGGCTTGGTGTAACCGTTTTCGTAAAGGAATGTGTCTGTTACGATAAAGGCTCTCTTTTTGCCCATTACATTTTTGAGCTCGTCAAGTGCCACCGGCAGACAGCCTTTCTTGATATATACCTTTTCAGGTGCACGGAACCAAAGCATATTTTCCCTTCTTTCTGCTACTGTTTTGATATTGATAAGGTGTTTAACACCTACATTTTCGGATACCGAGTTACCGCCCCAGGAGCCGCAGCCGAGTGTAAGCGACGGTTCGAGTCTAAAGTTGTAGAGGTCGCCGATACCACCGTGGGAAGAAGGCGTGTTGACAAGAATACGGCAGGTCTTCATCCTTGCCGCAAATGCGTCAAGCTTCTCCGTTTCGGTCACCGCATCAAGATAAACAGACGAAGTATGACCAAAGCCGCCATCTTCAACGAGCCTTTCCGCTTTATCCAGTGCTTCATCAAAATTCTTCACCTTATACATAGCGAGCACAGGAGAGAGTTTTTCGTGAGCAAATTCTTCCGAAAGCTCCACCGACTCAACCTCCCCGATTAAGATTTTTGTTCCCTCGGGAACAGTCACATCTGCCAGTTTTGCAATTTTTGCTGCAGGCTGACCAACAATTTTGGCGTTCAATGCGCCGTTTATGATTATTGTCTTTCTTACCTTTTCCGTCTCCTCCGGTTTAAGGAAGTAGCAGCCTCTTTTTGCAAATTCCTTTTTTACCGCATCATAAATGCTTTCAGGAACGATAACCGACTGCTCAGATGCACAAATCATACCGTTGTCAAATGTTTTTGAATGGATAATCGAGTTAACCGCAAGAAGAATATCCGCGCTCTCATCGATGATTGCCGGGGTATTTCCGGCACCTACACCAAGCGCCGGCTTGCCTGAAGAATATGCAGCCTTAACCATTCCAGGACCGCCTGTCGCTAAGATTATATCCGCTTCCTTCATAACCGTGTTGGTCATATCAAGGCTGGGTACATCAATCCAGTCGATAATGCCTTCAGGTGCTCCTGCCTTAACCGCTGCTTCCAAAACAAGCTTTGCCGCAGCAATCGTGCAGTCCTTTGCCCTTGGATGGGGAGAAATTATAATTGCATTTCGTGTTTTAAGCGCAATCAGGCACTTAAAAATCGCTGTAGATGTAGGGTTGGTTGTGGGAATAACCGCAGCAATCACACCGATGGGCTCGGCAATCTTTTTCATACCCGATGCCTTATCCTCTTCAATAACGCCGCAGGTCTTTGTGTTTTTGTAGGCATTGTAGATATACTCGGACGCATAGTTGTTTTTGATTACCTTGTCCTCAACAACACCCATTCCGGTCTCGTCGACCGCCCTTTTGGCAAGGTGAATTCTCGCCTTGTTTGCGGCAGATGCCGCCGCCAGAAAAATTTTATCTACCTGCTCCTGAGTGTAGGTTGCAAAAATTTTCTGCGCTTTTCTTATGCGTTTGATAGCTTCTTCAAGCTTTTCAACGCTGTCTATTATATCGTAAGTCTTTATATCCATCTTACTGTCCTCCTGTTGATTTACAACCTTTTTAAATCTTTGTTAATATTTTAACACTATTTTTTATTTTTGTGAATTCTTAAAACATATAACGGGTGTTATCAAAATCGATAACACCCGTTTAATCATAAATTATTTTTTTTGCCTTGCTGACTTCTTCTATGAACCTACGGTCAAGAACTGTCAGCTTGTAGCCTTTTTTGTAAATCAGGACATCTTTGTATATTTTCTTATTCTGAACACATTTCTTTTGAACAAGACCGTACTTATCGAGCAGACTTTGGGGAACAGGAGAAACCCACATAAATGTCTCGGGGTTTTTCTCCAGTAAATCGAATTGGCTTGCGCGTTCAAAGATAAAGATACGGCGTTCGATATTTTCCGGAAGCTCCTCCTTTACCACTTTTGAAAGCGGCATCGACGGAACATACGGGTCAGCGTGAGCAATTTCGATATAACCTTTCAAATCCTCAAAGGTAATCTCGGACTTCTTGGCAAGAGGGTTTTCCCGACTCATAATAAGAGAATATGAAAACTCGGTTAGCAATTCATAACAAATATCCTTTTCGTCCAGCATTGCCTTGAAATACTTGTCATAATTCTCTGCGTATCTGATAATTCCCAGCTTGTAGTCGTGATTCACCATATTATGAATTGTTCGCTGAGAATTGGTTTCTTTATAGAATATTTCCAACGGCTCATTCTCTAAGGACTTCGAAAACTCCGAGAACGCGTCGGAAATGTAGCAGGCACGGGGCACCGAAATTGAAAACTTTTGTTTATCGGGTGCGCCTTCCTTATAGAATTTTTCCACCTGCTCAATCTGGCTGAGGATTCCCTTTGCAAAATTAATGAACTCCTCGCCCTCCGGAGTTAAGTTCATACCTTTCCTGGTTCGTTCAAAAATAGTTATTCCCAAATCCGACTCAAGTTCCTTTATTGAGCGACTGATATTGGGAACTGCAATCAGCAAATTCTCCGACGCCTTGCCTAAAGACCCCATTCTTGCGACCTCTAACGCATATTTCATATGTAATATATTCATACCAAAGCGCCTCCCTGCCATCTCATATTTTATAATAGTATATCATACAGCCGCCAAAACATCAACTGTTTTTGCGGCTATATAAATTACCACCAAATAAGTTTTTTCATTTTTACACATTTATACCAAGCAATTTTGCCGCATTTCGGAAATATATCTTTTCCTTATCTTCCTTTGAAATATCCAAGGATTCAATCAGGCTTATCTCCCAAGCAGGGCGGTGCCATGGCATATCTGAACCGAAAAGGAATCTGTCTGGGGTATGCTTGTCTAGTATTTTTTGTGCAATAGCTTTGGGCATTGTTCCATATCCAAATGCGGTATCAAACCACACATCAAGACCGCAGAGTTTTTCAACAACCTCTTTTCCGCAGCCGTTACCGCCCCAATGCGCCGCAACAACCGGTGTATCAAGCCATTTAAGTGCTCCAATGAGATTATCCGGCATACAGTGATACGGGTCACCAAAACCATAGTCGTGTCCTGCGTGGAAAAGAATAATAAGGCCAAGCTCTGATACTTTTTTGTAAATCGGCTTCATTTTTTCGTCGTCCACAAAGAAGCTCTGGTACTCAGGATGCAGCTTTACCCCTTTAAGTCCAAGACTTTTTATCCGCTCAAGCTCATCGAGCGCATCGGGTGCATCGGGATGAACTGAACCAAAGGCCATAAACCCTTGCTTTTGGTTTATTTCAGCGGCAAAATCATTTACATTGTGCTGTTGCGTTGGATTGGTAGCAATCCCTAACACTACCGACAAACCAACACCATCTTTATTCATTTCCTCTTTTAAACTCTCCAATGTTCCGTTTGTTTGCGGAATTAAGCCGCCCGACGCATGAGCCAATGACTCAATTGCACGGCCGGCAATTTTTTCGGGAAATGCGTGAGTGTGAAAATCTATAATCATTGTTGGTTGCGCCGCCTTTCGGTTTTTAAAATTATTATTTCCCAAAATACTATCATATATTTTTATAATTTTCAAGGGTTTTATATCTGTCGGCATTTGCAGTGCGTAGAAAATCGCCACACCCTACAATTAAGGATCCGGCATCGGGTGAACTAAGACCCTTCGACAAGCTCAGGGTGACATTTAATCGCAAATGTATACAGTGGATGTCATTCTGAACACAGTGAAGAATATTATAGCCTTTAAGATTCTTCGGCGATGCCTCAGAATGACAGGGTTAGGCGAGCATTAAAAAACGGTCGCAAATGCGACCATTTTAATTATTTTACGCTTTCCAAATACCTCATAAGGATTGTCGCAATCTCTGCACGGGTTGCCTTGCCGCCAGGGTCAAGAACACCGCCATCCTTACCGGTAATGAGCTTTTCAGCTACTGCCCAGCTCATACCTTCCATTGCCCAATCAGAAATTTTGTCTCTGTCCGGTGCAATAATTCCCACAGAAGCTGCATCAATTGCACTTTTCTTTTGTGAATACTTATACAGAATTGTTGCAATCTGTTCACGGGTTATATCGGAATTGGGAGCAAATTTTCCTTCTCCTACACCATTGACAATACCCTCGTTTGCAGCCCACGCAACAGCGTTTGAGTACCATTGTCCGCTTTCAACATCAGTGAATTGCGCACCCTCTACAAGAGGCTCGCCTTCAATCCTATGAAGAACCACAACAAGCATTGCACGGGTAACTGATGCGTTAGGAGCAAATTCTGTTTCGCTGACACCACTCATAAGCTTGTTTTCTTTAGCATATTTTACGCTATCAAAGAACCAGTCACTTTCTGCAATGTCTACAAAGCCAAGAGCCGCCTCTTCCTCGCTCGGAACTTTGTCAAGGGGAAGTGTTTCGTCAGTTTCATTTACATCCGGCTTTTGCGTGTCTGCACCGTCAGGCTTTATTGTTCCGCCACCCGCAGGCTTGCTGTCCTCTGCCGGTTTTGTAGCTTCGGGCTTAGTGTCGGCATCAAGAGTTTCTTCTTTCTTATCCTCAGTTTCAGTAACCTGTCCGGAATAAATTGTCGAACCCTCAACGCCTTTGATACTCATTGATGCAGTTTTGATAACTTGACCGTTCATATTCCCAACTTTAAAATCTTCACAACCAATATCCGAATTTATAAATTCACCTGAAATCAAATCAAGCTTCATCGTAATAACCATACCGCTTTCCGGCATAGCCACAGCAGATGCCCATACAACACGAATTTTATTTTCTGCCAATTTATCATTTATGACACACATAGTGTTTGCCATAGCATCGCCTTGACCAACTTCTTTAAGCGTTAGTTTTGTATTATCATAAATAATATTAAAGCCTCCGCCTTGTACCAAAGCATTATTTTTATAGCTTACATTAACAGTAACAACCCCATTATTCACAGAAGGCTCGACAGTAAATACTGTCGAGTCCTCAGCATATATGGGTGCTGAAACTGCTATAATTAAAATTAATACAGCAATTAAATACTTTTTCAAGTGTCAAGCACCATCCTTTATTGAATTTCTACATCCTCCGGTTTTTCCAACAGCGGTTTTCCGTCTGCATCCCAGATAAAAATTTTTCCACCGGTATAAGTTATCGGAACAGGCATCGTAAATGTTACAGGTTCAGTAATAGGAGAATTAAACACCTTATAATCACAAGCAACAAGGGTTTTGTCATTGTAACAAGCCGCATAGATAACACCTGAATCAGGGCAATCAGTAACTACAGTCGTAAACACCATTTCATTACCAATTTCTACTTCTGTTTTAGTGGCAAAAGATACTATCTTCAACTCTGCACCTTTAGTGGTATATCCAGTTGTTATCCTATCAAATCCCAGAGGGGCTGATAGATTTTCGATATTTAAAACTTCTACATCTAATGCAAATCCAGTTGTGCCTGATACATTTTCTTTGACTTTAAAAGTCAAGGTCGCAACAGGGTTAGAAATTACATTTATTGAAGTCGGATTAAATCGAACTCTACTTTGGTCCGTTTGAGAATTAAACAGACCCGTACAACCATTTGCAAGCACTCCACTTACGAATTCTAATTTATCTGTGTCATAAACTAAATTAAATGTACCACCCACACATTTTGCACTTTCGGATACATTAACTTTTAATGTTACCATATCACCCGGTTTTGAAGATGTAAAATCACATTCAACAGAAACCACAATATTTTCATCAGCAGCATTTGTTTCAACAACAAAAACAGAGAGCATAATTACTAATATCAAAAAACAACTAAAAAGTTTTCTCATAACATTCACCTTCTATAAAATAATTATCTACTTAATTACTCAAATTTTGCTCTCTTACCGCCATAATCTGTTCATATGTTATCAGCTGAGCATCTAATCTCAGCACAGCCAAAGCATCTGCCGAATCAACAGTCCCATCTCCCAGTATATCACCAAGTTCACTTTGCTCAGCCGTTAATGTTAATAACTGAGCATCAGCTCTAAGCATAGCCAACGCATCACTACTATCCACAAAACCATCAGTGTAAAGATCGCCGTAAAGAGCATTTTTAGGGCTATAATACACAACTTCCTTTACCGCTGCTTTTTCAACTCCTACGCCACCCATTTTGAAGTAAAGTGATAAGCCCTCAATATCTTCGATTTTTTCTTTACCGAGTGCAGACTGAATTCTTGACTTTTTAATCACAAATGTATATTTGCTGTCGTCTGTTGGTGTAACCTGTTCGTCGAGGTAAACAACCTTTGCTTCGTTGCCGGCAAGCTTTTCTTCCGGATCGATTGCTGAAAGTGCAAAGGTGATTCGTGACATTTTCTCTACAGTTTCATCACGAGTTGCCGTATATGTAACAGTTACCTTGACATAGTCTTCATTAACTTTGCCGCTTGCGTCTTCGTAAAAATCAATGCTGATGCCACCGTCTGCAATTGAAATTGTGTTTGCCGCAAACGCCGGCATTGCGCAGATTACAAAGCTCAGGCAAAGCGCAATCAATGACTTAAAAAAATGTTTTTTCATAACAACATTCCTTTCAAAAACAGATGTAAAAATGCCGTTTTTATCTAAAAATGGGCATAGATATTTCTATATATACACACTATAACACAAGCAAGGGATAAAGTCAATCAAAAGTGTATGGTAAATACGCATAAAAAATATTTTTATTTTCTGTAATTTTGACGGAATAAAAACAAAAGAGCAGTTCGTATCGAACTGCTCTTTTTAAATTACAACACAAGAGACGGTGCTGTGTAAATTCTTGCAGCATACTCGCTGTCTAAAGAATACAGACCCTTTGAGTCGTTGCCGAAAAGTTCCATCTTCTTTATCATATCATCAGCGTTCTTTTCTTCCTCAAGCTGTTCTTTTACGAACCAGTCAAGGAACTGCATTGTTCTGAAATCCTTGACATCATACGCTGCCGCATAGATATCATTAATAAGGCTCGTTACATACCGCTCATGCTCTAAACCAAACTCCAGCGGGTCCATCAGTGTTTCAAGCTTTTTATCCGGTTTTTCCACCAAACCAAGTGTTACTTTTTCGCCATTATTTTGCAGAAATTTAAGAAACAACATTGCGTGGTCTCTTTCCTCCTGCGCCTGAATCATATACCAGTTTGCAAAGCCGTCAAGGCCCTGCGCTTCGTAAAAAATCGAAAAATCAAGATACAGATATGCCGAATATAATTCCTTGTTTATTTGTTCATTAATTAGTTTTGCTACTTTTGCTTCCATAAATTAATCCTCCTCTTTTGTAAATTGGGGCTGCCTGAAACCAGACAGCCCGAAATCATTTATGCAAAATATCTCTTAAGGAGTCCTTCTAAACCCTTGCCGTGCCTTGCCTCGTCCCTTGCCATCTCATGGACGGTATCATGGATTGCGTCCAGACCGTTCTTCTTTGCGCAACTTGCCAAATCAAACTTACCCTGAGTTGCACCGTATTCGCAGTCAACTCTCCATTTGAGGTTGTCTTTTGTTGTAGCCTTCATATTGGGTTCAAGATCTTCGCCAAGAAGCTCTGCAAACTTTGCAGCGTGTTCTGCCTCTTCATAAGCTGCCTTTTCCCAGTAGAGACCTACCTCGGGGTAGCCTTCACGGTGTGCAATTCTTGCCATGCAGAGATACATACCAACCTCTGCGCATTCACCGTTAAAGTTTGCCATAAGCTGTTCAAAGATATACTTTTTATCTTCTTCGCTGATATCGGGGTTATTCTTTACAGTTTTGCCGTATACGCCGTATTCGTGCTCAGCTGCAAGAGCTGCACCTTCCTGCATTTCCTTGAACTTTTCAGCCGGAACCTTACATACCGGGCAAGCTGCGGGAGGAGCGTCTCCCTCGTGAACATAACCACATACCGAACATACAAATTTTTTCATAATAATTTCCTCCTAAAAAATTTTATTTTTAATTTTGACACTCGTTGCATCTTCCGAAAAAGATTGCAGAATGTTTATAAATTTCACCATTAAATAATTTTTTTGCCCACTCGTTGAATTCTTCCAAAGGCTCTGTCTCTATATCCTTTATCGCACCACATTCGGTACACATAACATGATAGTGAGGGTCGGGGTTTCCGTCAAAGTGCTCTACACTTGTGCCAAGTCCCAACTTAACAATAGCTTTTTCATCCGAAAGCTTTGAAAGATTGCGATAAACTGTACCAAGGCTGATGTTGGGGATAATCTTTCTTACTTCCGAATAAACCCAATCTGCCGTGGGGTGAACCTTGGTGCCCTTGAGCACCTCTAAGATTGCGTCGCGCTGTCTGCTGTGTTTTGATGTGTTCATTATGGCACCTCTGTTTATTTATTTTAATAATAATAATAATAATTGTTACTATTATTATAACAAAAGATTTTAATTTGTCAATAGTTTTTTTTAAAAACTTTGAAAAAATTTTTGCACAAAAAAATCATTCCGTTCAAAAGTATGCACGGAATGATTATAATAGTAGATATTATATTTAATAGTTTTCAGCTTTTACTCTGAAGTAGCTCTGGGGATGTGCGCAAACGGGGCACATTTCGGGAGCTTTTTTGCCTACAACGAGATGACCGCAGTTAAAGCACTGCCAGATTACATCGCCGTCTTTTGAGAATACAACGCCTGCTTCGATACTGGAAAGAAGCTTTTTATATCTGTCCTCGTGTGCCTTTTCGATTGCTGCAACCATTTCAAAAAGAGCAGCAATTTCGGCAAAGCCTTCTTCCTTTGCAACCTTTGCAAATTCGGGGTACATTTCTGTCCATTCATAGTTTTCGCCCTCGATACCGTCCTTGAGGTTATCGGGAGTGGCACCTACGCCATCGTGAAGAAGCTTGAACCAGATTTTTGCGTGTTCCTTTTCCTGGTTTGCAGTTTCTTCAAACAGTTCAGCTATCTGAACATATCCGTCCTTCTTTGCCTTTGATGCATAGTAAGTATACTTGTTTCTCGCCTGAGATTCACCGGCAAATGCCGCCATCAGATTAGCTTCTGTTTTTGAGCCTTTAAGTTGTGTCATTTTTATTCCACCTTTCATAGTTTCTATTTTACAGGATAATTTTACCACTACAATTTTAAAAAATCAATACTTTTTTACATAAACCCGACCAAACTGATTGACATTACCGCCATACCGCAGATTAGTCCGTATACGGATATATGGTTTCCGCTGTATTCCTGTGCCGACGGCAATAGCTCGCTCACCGAGATAAACACCATTATTCCCGCCACAATTGCAAACACCACAGCATTGACCGTATCGTTTATATACGGCATCAGCAGGAGATAGCCGATAATTGCACCGACCGGCTCGGCTATCCCGGATACAAGCGAATAAAGGAACGCCTTTGTGCGGTTGCCCGTGGCGTAAAATATCGGCACACTGAGACCTCGCTTCTGTGGTTCATCCATATGAAGAGATCTTTCTTTTTTATATCGTTTTATTCTTTGCCTGAGGGCTGGTCAAGTAAAAAACCGGACTCGCACCAACTGAATATTCAAAGAAAAACAGGATTTATATTATATAGTATATTCCATTGATATATGAACAACACCTTCTTCGAGAAATTCATCCGAGCAGGTTTTAAGGCCGAACTTTTCGTAAAAACCGACAGCGTGTTTCTGAGAATTTATATGTATTTTGCTGCAGTTGAAGGTCTTTTTGATTTCCTCAAGGCTTTTTTTCATCAACTCGCGACCGATACCCTTTCCGTGGTCAAGGGTGAGAACTCTGCCCACCTTCACAGTTCCGGTTTCGCTATCCTCCATAAATGCTCTTAAATATGCAATTACTCTGCCGTTTTCTTCTATAAAGCAATGCAAGCTTTTGTAATCCATATCGTCAAGGTCCTGACAGACGATGCTTTGCTCCAGCAAAAACACCTCTGTACGGGACTTTATTATTTCATATAGTTCCGTTGTTGTCAGATTATCAAATGTTTTTGATTTAAACATAGCATATCCCCTTTTTTCTCTAATTACTTTGCCAGAGTACTTGCCGGTAAGCTTCAAATCGTGGTATACCACTTCGTTGCCGACAATTACATAGTCGATACCCTCGGTAATGCTTTTTGAATTGCTGTAAGGTGCGGTATCGTGCAGGTTGTCATAGTCAAAATTACCAAGTCAGCGTCATAGCCTTCTCTGATAACACCTTTGTTCTTCGCGAGCAGGTACTCCTGTTCCGTCAATGATTTTTGCATTTTAAATCAAACAGTCCAGCATAAATTCTTCAGCCTTTCGTATTTTGTTTTTACAGAATCTCTTTACTGTCAAGAACAACAGTAAATGGCCCGTCATTTACCAAAGATACCTTCATATCGGCACCAAATATTCCGTGTTGGGTACGGCGGAACAGTTCTTCGCACCGTTTCAGCACGTACTCATAAAGTTCCTCTGCCATAGCCGGGTTCCCTGCATTGACAAAGCTCGGGCGGTTACCCTTTCTGCAATCCGCATACAGAGTAAACTGAGAAACCACCAGAACCTCTCCCTCTACCTGGCCAATGCTCAAATTTATTTTTTCGTTGCTGTCCTCAAAAATTCTGAGGCGTGCAACCTTTTCAATCATTTTATCGGCTATCTCTTTTGTATCTTCGTTTGAAACACCCAGAAGCAGCAGATAACCTTTCCCTATCTGTCCGCAGACAGCACCGTCCACCTCCACGCTTGCTTCAAGAACTCTTTGTATAACTATCTTCATTGTAATTCTCCTTTTCGACAGTTCCTGACAATTTCCCATTTATGATTTTGTCAAGTCAGGCGCAAAAAATTATCTTTTGAATTTATTTATCCAATCTAAAATTTCATCATATTTCATATCACCTGATGCAACTGATAGACCAAAGTCAACCACATCCGCATTTGTACAATTCATTTTTACACCCTCTGCTTCCAGAAATGTGAGCATAACATATACGCCAATTAGTTTGTTTCCATCAACAAATGCATGATTAGATATTAACGAAAATCCAAGACTTGCCGCTTTTTCTTCTTTTGTTTTGTAAAGTTCTTCTCCTCCAAAGGTTGCATATGCGTTATTAAGGGCGCTTTCCAAAAGACCAACATCTCGCACGCCAACGCCTCCGCCTGTTTCTTCGGCAATTAACTGATGAAGAAGTAAAACTTTTTCTTTGCTTAATTTTATCATTTTGCCAACTCCTCAAATGCAGGTTTGAATCTGTTCATAATTCTTTTTGCCGCAACATCAATTCTTTCATCGTCAGTAATATCGAAATAAGAATTGGAATCAACATCTATCAACAAAAATTTAGGTTTATTATTTTTGAAAATAATTGCACGACCATTATTTTCTGCTACTTTTGCAACTTTTGAAAAATTTTGATTCGCTTCTGTCATTGTTGTAATTGTTTCAGTATTTATATTCATAATTACCTCCTATTATTTATACAATAAATATGTCCTACAATTTATATTATATGCAAATCGTAGGATATTGTCAACATAATTTTTTTCGTCAGATTTCGACATTCTTTATATTGCGACACATAAGGTTTAGATGCAGTCAACCAATATTTATATTTTGGGCATTTGTCAAGGCGGCAGTTGTTTGCATTGCGTGGCTATTCGCTTTTGTGGCCCTTAAAAATATGTCGGTCAGTCTTTACGGGATTATGGACCTCTCGCGCATGTTTTTTCCATACTTCTTGCGGTATTTATTCTTGGCGAAACAATGACCATGCCTAAAATAATTGGTGTGATTTTGGTTATTACGGGACTTTTACTGGTTAATCGCAAAAAAGGCACATATTCTAAGGGTCTTACCCTTATAGCCCTCACTGCGGCGCTTTTAAACTGCTTTTTTAACGCGATTTCGGGCACAATGGACAAAATACTTATGCGGTATATGGAATCGCCACAATTACAGTTCTGGTTTATATTCTTTACCTCACTCCTCTACGGACTACTACTGCTTGTCAAAAAGGAAAGGATATCCGTCAAATCCATAAAAACAAATTACTGGATACCGCTTATGAGTGCGTCACTTATCTTAGGAGACAGACTTCTGTTTGAGGCAAACGCCTACCCCGGCAGCGAGGTTACGCTGATGACAATCATCAAACAATCTTCGGTTATTGTGACTGTCCTCACCGGATGGCTGGTGTTTAAGGAAAAACACATACTTTACAAAACAATGTGCGCTTCTATTGTTGTGGCAGGTATACTGATTGCAACGCTGTGGAAATAAAAAACTATATAAAAAACGGTTCAGATTAAAATCTGAACCGTTTTTTGTTTGTTTAAATCTCAATTTCTTGACCAATCTGCAAAATTTTCAGGCATTCATCGTTTTGTGTGACATCTTCCACCGCCTGCCAAAGACCGTAGGGATCATTTTCTCTTAGCGGTAAATGCAGCAACACAATAGTTTTTACACCTGTATTCTTTGTTGACTTCCATGCAGAAGTCGAAATTGCGTAGGCATAAGGGACAATAATCACATCCGGCTTATGAAAATCTGAAAAGTTCTTCAATTCAAGCGGAGATGCATCGCCCATAAACCAAACGCACTCGCTACCCTCAATCACAAAGCTTGTATGCTGTATATCGGTTTTGCCGATATGCCTTGTTGGTACAGAAAAAATCTTTAAATTACTAACTTCCCTTGAAATTGAGAACTCAGGCCCGATAACGGGCCTGAGAGTCAATGTTTCATAATTTCGGGCAAAGGACTCGTCAAAATGGTCCTCGTGCCTGTGGGTAAATGCCACAACATCAGGGAAGTTATTTTCAAGCTCCTCCCTTACCGAATCGGGAGTTCCAAGATACGGTGGGAGTTCCCTGCACACGCCGTCTAAAAGCACAGATATTTCATCCATCCTCAATAGTACGCCGGCGTTTGCTGTACGCTTAATAATCACTTACACACCCTGCTTTGCACGGCGGAGAGCTTCTGCCTCTGTGCAGCCGTTTTCAACAACATGGCCGGGCAGCGGAACGAGCTTTTCGTGGATTGCATCGATAATCCAGCCTGCCTGCGGGAAGAAGAATTCGTCGAATTCGAAGGGAGGTGTAATCCAGTTGCGTGCGCCAACAACAACAGGCGGTGCATCGAGGTCGTCGAAGCAGAGCTGTGTGATGTTTTCAGCAACATCGTTCATAAATGAACCACGAGCGCAAGCGTCAGATACGAGAACAACACGACCTGTCTTCTTAACAGATTCAATAATCTTGGTGTAGTCAAGCGGAACGAGTGAGTGGAGGTTGATAACCTCTGCTTCCATTCCGTACTTTTCGCTGAGCTGCTTTGCAGCGTCAACTGCACGGTAAAGAGCCGCACCGATTGTGAGGATTGTTACATCCTTACCCTCACGAACCTTGTTTACATCGCCAAATTCGATTTCATAACGCTCAGCAGGTACGCCACCTTCGTGGAACTGTTCACCTACATCGTAAATTCTCTGGCTTTCAAAGAATACAACAGGGTCAGTACCCTTAAGTGCAGTTTCCATAAGACCCTTAGCTTCCCAAGGTGTTGCGGGGAAGCAAACCTTAAGACCGGGGATATGAGCACAGAGTGCTGTCCAGTCCTGAGAATGCTGTGCACCGTACTTGGAACCAACGGATACACGGAGAACAACGGGCATCTTGAGGATACCTGCAGACATAGCCTGCCATTTTGACATCTGGTTGAAGATTTCGTCACCGGCACAACCAATAAAGTCTGCGTACATAAGTTCAACCAATGCACGGCCGCCCGAGAGAGCATAACCAACTGCTGTACCAACGATAGCAGCTTCTGCAATGGGTGAGTTGAAGAGACGGCAATGCGGGAATGCATCCATCATACCACGGTAAACTGCGAACGCACCACCCCAGTCACGGCAGTCTTCGCCGTATGCGATGAGAGTCGGGTCTTCATAGAAGCGATCATAAATAACCTCACTCATAGCGTCACGGAGGTTAAAGAGCTTCATCTTTGAAACGGGCTTGCCGTCAACGATGGGGCAGCGTTCCTTTTCCTTGAGCTTTTTGTAAGCAGGAACTTCAGCCAGAGGCATATTAACCTCGGGTTCACGGTCGTCGAACTTTTCAACCTTCTCATTTGAGAACATCATTCTTTCAACAACTGCGGGGTCTGTCTTGAAGTTTACATAGGGGCTAACCTGAGGATCAGATGCAGCCTTACAGATCATTGTCATACGCTCTGCTGTTTCAGCAAGGATTTCTTCCATCTTGGAGTCAGAAGCAACACCTGCATCAACAAGACCCTGACGGTATGTGATGATCGGGTCGATTGCCTGCCAAGCTTCGATTTCTTCCTTGGTACGGTAAGCGTTCTGGTCAGATACTGAGTGACCTGAGTAACGGTATGTAAGAGTATCAAGCATAACAGGACCTTCGCCTGCGCGGAGTATTTCGAGCTTGCGTTCCATAGCGTCGATAACAGCAAGAGGATTAAAGCCGTTAATTCTTTCTGCGTGGAACTGAGTGGGGCTTACACCTGAGCCGATACGAGCAAGCATATCGTAACCCATTGTTTCGCCACGGGTCTGGTCACCCATACCGTATGAGTTATTG
>SVJR01000003.1 GCA_015068845.1 Oscillospiraceae bacterium | reverse complement strand
CTTGATGCACCGTATACGCAAATTTTCATAACTATTTATGCCGACGCAGAGCGGCGGAATGGAGATTATTATGAAAATTTGCGTATACGGTGCATCAAGCAATGCAATAGATAAAGATTACATTCTTGCCGGTGAAGCTCTGGGTGAGGAAATGGCAAAACGCGGGCACAGCCTTGTTTACGGCGGCGGTACCAATGGACTTATGGGCGCGGTAGCACGGGGTTGCACCAAAGCTGGCGGCGAAATTGTGGGTGTTGCCCCATCATTCTTTGAGGTGGACGGTGTTCTTTATGAGCACTGCACCGAGTTTGTTTACACCGAGACCATGCGTGAGCGGAAGCAGATTATGGAGGACCGTGCAGATGCGTTCATTATGACTCCGGGCGGTGTTGGTACATTTGAAGAATTTTTTGAGATTATGACCCTAAAGCAGCTTGCCCGTCACAACAAGGCAATTGCAATTCTAAACACAAAAGGCTACTATGACCCTGTTGATAAACTAATGAAAGATATTACAAAAGCCGGGTTTATGAAAGAGGATTCTCTTGAGCTTTATGAATTGTTCACCGACCCCTCTGCTCTGCTCGATTACCTTGAGAGCTATACCCCCGAAAACATTGATATACACGAAATGAAGCACATACGATAATATCTGAGCCGACAGTTTTGTCGGCTTTTTAAATTTTGTGTGAATTATTGTTAAATAAACTTTTCCTTTGTTGCTTTTTGTAATGGGTTATGCTATACTTTTATAAGAGGTGATTTTATGGAAGAACTCATTATAAAAGGCAAAGCTGCAAAAGCTGCCGCAGCAAAGCTTGCCCTTACTTCAGCTGATGCAAAAAATACCGCTCTTTGCGATGCCGCAAGGGCTCTTATAGAAAACACAGAATATATACTTACCGAAAATGCCAAGGACATTGAGGCCGCAAAGCAAAACGGTATGAACGAGGGTCTTATAGACCGTCTTTCGCTCAATCCCGAACGCATTAAGGCTATGGCTGACGGAATAATGCAGATAACCCAGCTTCCCGACCCGATTAGTGAGGTTGTGTCAAGCTTCACCCGTCCCAACAATTTGGAAATAAACGAGGTTCGCGTTCCTCTTGGCGTAGTTGGCATTATCTACGAAGCCCGCCCCAATGTAACAGCAGATGCAGCAGCCCTTTGCCTGAAATCAGGTAACGCCTGCATTCTTCGTTGCGGAAAAGAGGCGCATCGCTCCAGTATGGCAATAACCTCCGTTATCCGTAAGGCAATCAAGACCGCAGGTCTGCCCGAAGATGCTGTTTCCCTTGTTGAAAATACTTCTCGCGAAAGTGCTGTTGCACTTATGAAGCTTAACGGGTATCTTGATGTCATTATTCCACGAGGCGGTGCAGGTCTTATACGCACGGTTGTTGAAAATGCCACCGTACCTGCAATTGAAACGGGAACCGGCAACTGTCATATATATGTAGACAAAACTGCAGACCTTGAAATGGCAAAGAATATTGTTATAAACGCAAAGACTTCACGCCCCTCTGTTTGCAACGCCGAGGAAAAGCTCCTTGTCCACAAAGAAATTGCCGAAAAGTTTCTTCCCGATATTCTTTCAGCACTTTCAGAAAAAGGTGTTGAAATAGTTGGCGACAAAACAGCTTGTGCAATTTATCCGAAGGCAACCCCTGCAACCTCTGAGGACTGGGGGACAGAATATCTTGCACTTAAAATAGGTGTAAAAGTAGTTGACAGCACAGATGCGGCAATTGAGCATATAAATAAATACGGAAGTCTTCATTCCGAAGCAATAATCACCGAAAGTCCCGAAAATGCAAACAAGTTTTTACAGGCAATTGATGCTGCGGCGGTTTATGTCAATGCATCAACCCGTTTTACCGACGGTTTTGAGTTCGGGTTCGGTGCGGAAATCGGCATAAGCACCCAGAAGCTTCACGCCCGTGGACCGATGGGGCTTAAGGCTCTTACAACCACAAAATATACAATCCGTGGCAACGGTCAGATACGATGATAATTAAATTTGAAAGGACAACAGTAAATGGAAAAAGAACTTAATAAAGCAGTTCTTGCTCAGGTAAATATTCCGGAAGATACTGCAGAAATATTTGCAGAAACAGCACATCGGTTTGAAGAGCTGATGATGATGTATCAATGCGCAATCCAGGAGGTCACCACCAAGCTTGAGGTGCTGAACCACGAGATGTCGGTGCGTAACAACCGCAACCCCATTGAAACCATCAAATACAGAATTAAAAAGCCGAAAAGTATTGCCGAAAAGCTTAGCAGATACGGGCATAAGGTATCCATTGAATCTGCCTTTGAGAACCTCAACGATGTTGCCGGAGTAAGGGTTATCTGCTCGTTTATCGAGGATATCTACACTATTTCGGATATGCTGACACGGCAGGACGATATCCGTCTGGTTCAGATTAAGGACTACATAAAGAATCCCAAGCCCAACGGCTACCGAAGCTATCATATGATAATCGAAATACCCGTATTCTTTTCGGACCACAAGCAGTATATGCGTGTTGAGGTCCAGATACGGACAATGGCTATGGACTTCTGGGCAAGCCTTGAGCACCGTGTTCGGTACAAAAACGATATTTCAAACACCTCGGAAATCTCCGAAAGACTGAAAAAGTGTGCTGATATAATTGCGGCAACCGACACCGAAATGCAGAACATTGCAGAAGAAATTAATGTTTTATAAAATGTTTTATAAAATTTTTTAAAAAATATGCAACCTTTTTTGCATTTTAAAAGTATTACAAGTGTAAAAAACGATTTAAAGGAGAAAATAATATGAAAAAAATACTTGCATTAATTCTGGTAATCACAATTATCCTTACCTTTGCGGCATGCGGCAAAAAGGCAACCGACGAGGTTGAGGACCCCGAAACACAAATCGAAGAAGTAACCCCCGATACCGAAGACGACAAAACCGAAGAATCAGAAGCTACTGATGACAAGACCGAAGTGAAGCCCGGCGGCGAACAGGACAAAAAACCCGTATCAAAGCCTGTTGAAACAGAAAAGCCCCAGGCAGGCACAACAAAACCTGTAGCAAAGCCTGAGGTAAAGCCCGAAGCAAAGCCCGAAACAACACCAGAGGCAAAGCCGGAAGTGAAGCCTGAAGCAAGCACGCCTGCAACTCTGGGTAACACACTCCTTGCAGACTTTAAAACGAAGGCATCAGGCTCGGATGTAGTGGCAATTGCGGAAAGCCTACTGCAGAATCCGGCAATCAAGTTCGGCGGTGGTGCAATGCCTGTTGAACCCGGTCTGCTCTCCGGCTTTGACAACACCGAAATCACCGGCTTTAAATCCGGCGCAGTATTTATGCCTATGATAGGCTCAATCCCCTTTGTGGGATACATCTTTGAGCTTGAAAACGCAGCAGATGCTCCTGCATTTATTTCAAAGCTCAAGTCATGTGCAAACCTCAGATGGAATGTCTGCGTTGAGGCTGACGAGATGGTTGCCGGAAGTGTCGGCACAAAGGTATTTTTTGTAATGTGCCCCACCAGTTTAGAGGACTAATTTACACAAAAACGGGTGCTGATGCACCCGTTTTTTAAGGAGATAAGCTATGCTATTTTCAAGCATCCCATTTTTATATTACTTTTTGCCCATTGTGCTGATTGCATACAGCATCACGCCAAGGGTATTAAAAAACACTGTACTTCTGCTTGCCAGCCTTGTATTCTATGCTTGGGGCGAGCCGAAATATGTTTTTTTAATGATTGCAACAGTAACTCTCGGCTACATTTTCGGGCTTCTGATAGACAAGTTCCGTGGAAAGGCTTTGGCAAAGGTATTTTTATTTTTATCTGCTTTGTCAAGTCTTGCGGCGCTTGGCTATTTTAAGTATGCTGACTTTTTCATTGAGAACTTCAACCGTGTAACAGGTCTTTCCATTCCGCTCCTCCGCCTTGCTCTGCCCATTGGTATCAGCTTTTACACCTTCCAGATTTTAAGCTACACCGTTGATGTATACCGCGGCACGGTAGGGGTGCAGAAAAACCCGATTAACCTTGCCACCTATGTGGCACTATTCCCCCAGCTTATTGCGGGGCCGATTGTACGATACTCGGACATCGAGGTCCAACTGACCAAAAGAACGCACAGCTTTGAAAAGACCGCTGACGGTATAAGACGGTTTATATTTGGTCTTTCAAAAAAGATTATACTTGCGAACTCGCTTGGCGAGCTTTGCGATGCGTTCCATCAGTCTGCGGACAAGTCTGTTGCGTTTTTCTGGCTGTTTGCGTTTTGCTATATGCTTCAGGTCTACTTTGACTTTTCCGGTTACAGCGATATGGCAATCGGTCTTGGTAAGCTTTTTGGCTTTAAGTTTATGGAAAACTTCAACTACCCCTTTATCTCAGCCAGCATAACCGAGTTCTGGCGCAGATGGCACATTTCGCTCGGCTCGTGGTTCCGGGACTATGTGTATATACCTTTAGGCGGCAACCGTGTAAAACGACCCCGTCTCCTTTTCAACATCTTTGTTGTGTGGTTCCTGACCGGCTTCTGGCACGGTGCAGAGTGGAACTTTATCATCTGGGGTCTGTACTTTGGAATTCTGCTGACGATTGAAAAGTTCTTTTTGCTTGATGGACTCAAAAAGCATAAAATCATAGGGCATATATATGTTATCTTTTTTACCGCAATCAGTTTTGTAATCTTCAGTGCCGACAGCCTGACCAATGCCCTTGTCTATGCCGGTGGAATGATTGGGCTTGGCGGTATTCCCCTCGTATCAGGCGAGTGGATTTACTACCTCAGAAGCTATGGCATAATTCTCGCTGTCGGCATCATTGCGGCAACACCGCTTGTTAAAAATACAATCAACCGGCTTAAAGAAAACGACGCATTTGAAAAGGCAATCAATGTTTTAGAGTTGCCCGTTCTCATTGTTTTGGTTGTTTTATGCACGGCATATCTTGCCGACGGGTCATTTAATCCGTTCTTATATTTCAGATTTTAAAGGAGGGTTTTGAGTTTGAAAAACAAATTAAAAAATATTATATCAGTTATTTTATTTGCATTTTTACTTTTCGCGACTTCCATAGTCTGTATTTTCAAGCCGGAAACCGCCTTTTCGGAAAGCGAGCGCAGACCGCTTGCAGCAAAACCTGAATTGTCTGTCGAAAGCATCTTTTCCGGCGAATATATGGAAAACTTTGAAAAGTATACTGTTGACCAATTCCCGCTCCGCGACAAGTTCAGAACGCTTAAAGCACTTTTCACCACAAAGATTTTTGCAAAGATGGATAACAACGGACTTTTCACTACGGACGAGCACATCTCAAAAATTGAATATCCTCAAAACGACGAGATGCTTAAAATTTCGGCGGAAAAATTCAGCTTCCTTTACGAAAGCTATCTGAAGAACACAAACCCCAATATCTACCTTTCAATTGTGCCGGATAAGAACTTTTATCTCGCAAAGGACAGCGGACATCTTGCCATTGACTATGAAAAATTTATCAGCGACTTCAAAGCTTTAGTTCCGTATATGGAATATATTGATGTGACAGAACTTTTAACAAAAGACGATTATTATCGCACCGACTCGCACTGGAAGCAGGAAAATATTCCCGACATTGCAGAGCATCTTGCCGAAAAAATGAATTCACCATTCAGTAGTGAATACACCAAAGTCACTGTTTCCAATGATTTTTACGGGGTTTATGCAGGGCAATCTGCACTTCCAACCAATCCCGATACTCTCAATTACCTGACCAACGATATAATAGAAAGCTGCATTGTTACCTATTATGACACAGGACTTCCTGTTGTTGGTGAAATGTATAACATTGACAAGGCAAACGGAAAGGACCCCTATGAAATGTTTTTATCGGGAACATCTCCGCTAATCACAATTGAAAACCCCAACAGCATAACTAACAAGGAGCTGATTTTGTTCCGTGATTCCTTTGGCAGTAGCATTGCACCGCTCCTTGCACAAGGATACAAAAAAATAACGGTTGTTGATATCCGTTATGTTCAGAGTGCATTTCTTAAGAACTTTATTGACTTTAATGGTCAGGATGTGCTGTTTTTATACAGCACAACATTGCTGAATAACAGCACAGCATTTAGGTAAGACTAAATACCTCTCCCGAATGTCACAAGCATTAATATTTCATATGCCTTACAATCCGCTCTTAGATTTTCATTATTTAAGACGGATTTTATTTCGTCTATTAACTCTTCTGCATACTCGCAGGCTAATTCATCTATTGTATATGTATCATACTTAATTGCTTCTATCCATTTTTCCTTATTAGCTTTTGTCGAAAGTAAAATTTCATATTCATACTGGTACATACTGTATTGCTCCTTAAAACAAAAAAGTGCACAGAACAAAGCCTGTGCACAAAAAACGCATTGCTCTGCCTGATGCGACTCAGCATAATATGCTACTTGCAGACGGTATGCATAATAGAGCATGCGTTTTTATCAAAGACAAAAACGCTACCGTCTTATTATTAACCACAATATTAAACTGAGTCGCAAATTTAGTATAACACTAATTGCAAATAATTACAATACTTTTTTGCATATATAAAACAGAAAAATCGCATAACAATGCGATTTTTCTGTTTTTATATTAGATTTTTATCTCTAATTAACAAGGAATATTCTTTGTTTTTCCAGTCTTTTTGCGGTCTGGACTTTTTTAACAGCCCTTTTTCTTTATCTGTTAAGAATAAGCTTTGTAAGTTCAACGGGGTCAACAATTTCTCCATCCTTGTAAACACGCATATTACCTGATGCAATTTCGTCGATGAGGATAACCTCGTCGTTGTTGTAACCGAACTCGAACTTGATATCCCAAAGGTCAAGACCGATTGATTTAAGGTCATCTGCAACAACCTTTGTAATCTTTAAGGTCTGTTCCTTCATACTTTCGAACATTTCGGGGCTCATAACACCAAGTGCTGCAAGGCCTTCGCCTGTTACCAGCGGGTCACCCTTTTCGTCGTTTTTGAAGGTACATTCAACATAGCCACCCTCGAGAACTGTTCCGTCTTCAATATACTCGCCGTATCTGCGGATAAAACTGCCTGTTGCAACCAGACGGCAGATAACTTCAAGACCGTGACCGAATACCTTACCGGGAAGAACCTCCATTGTTGCATTGTCGATATCAGCACTTACATAGTGAGTTTTGATACCTGCCTCTTTAAGAAGGTCAAAGTAGTAAACAGAAGTTTTGAGGTTTTCCTTACCGATACCTTCGATTGTAAGGCCTACGCTGTTTTCGCCCGGGTCAAACTTACCGTCTTTACCGGTGCAGTCGTCCTTAAACTTGAGGAGTACATTGCCGTTTTCAAGGCTGTATACATCCTTTGTTTTTCCTGTGTAAACTAATTCCATTTTTCATTACCCCTAACTTTAAAAATTTAAAGATTAATCATTTCAAAATAATTTTAGCACAAATTTTTTATCTTGTCTTTATTTTTTTACAAATTTTTTATAATTTTTATATATCCGTCAACAAGCGGGAATTCTTTGCCTGACATTTTGTCACATTTAACAGCACGGCCGCCGATAATAACACTTTTTTCACCGTTTCGGTCATAAATACACTCGTAGCCGAAAAACGCCCTTAAAATCAGGTCGGCTTGCTCTGCTGTCATATTCGGTGTAACCGTGTACTGCTTTTCATTTGGCATTGGCCAATACTCGCCCTCATCTTGCGGCACGGCGTTTTGCCAAAGATTACTGAAATCCTCAACCAATTCCTTCAGCATTCCGGGAAGTAGCCGGTTCGCCTTTTCCATAAAAGACTTATGGGTTTCGTCCGCTGCTATTTCAAATTCGCGTTGGAGAAGTATATCACCCGTATCAAAGCCCTCGGCAATCTTATGGATTGTCACTCCGCTTTTTTTATCGCCGCGCAGTATACTCAGCGCCATTGGCCACGAACCGCGACCAACCGGAAGTAGCGACGGATGGATATTGGCAATGGGAAGCTTGGTATCTGCCGGAATTTTAAAGTAATATCCGCCGCAGATTGCCGCCTCGCAGCCGTTTCGCAAAAGCCTTGCAATGTCCGCTTGGGTTATGCGGCTTGTTTTGCACGGAATGTTCCGACTTTTTGCAAATCCGGAAATCTCAACATTAAATTCTGTGACATTGTCGGTGTTACAAGTAAAAATTTCAAGAATTTCGCAACCCAAAGTTTCCAATGCTTTGAGTGCCGGATAGAATAAGTCAATGCCTATATACGCCACTTTCACACACTCACCCCCATAGCCTTATAGGGTGAGATAAGTTGGTAGCGATATGCCCTATTTCGAAGAATAGGGTCTGTGAGTTTAAATTGAACAAATTTTCTGTCAGCGAAGGCAAAAGCGCAGTGAATACTTTGTGTATTCACGAGCACTTTAACACACGATTACTGGAAATTTGTCAATTTAAACCATATCGGGGACAACTTTTCTCTCCCTCATATTAGAAGAGTCCACTTATAACGCCGTTTTCGTCAACATCAATGCGTTCTGCTGCGGGGACTTTGGGGAGTCCGGGCATTGTCATTATATCACCGGTGAGGGCAACAATGAAGCCTGCGCCTGCTGAAACCTTGATATTGCGAACTGTTACAGTAAAGTCCTCGGGGGCACCGATTTTTGTCATATCGTCCGAGAAGCTGTACTGGGTTTTTGCCATACAGATAGGAAGCTTATCGTAGCCAAGCTCGTTAAGCTTTGCAATCTGCTTTTTGGCATTGAGTGTGAATGCCGCACCCTTGCCACGGTATACACGCTTAACTATTGCATCAATCTTGTTTTCGATTGTATCGTCAAGCTCGTAGCTGAACGAGAAGTCATTGTCTTGCTCGCAGAGTCTTACTACTTCCTCTGCCATCTCGATTCCGCCATTGCCGCCCTCTGCCCATACATTGGAAAGGGTAACATTTACGCCCAATTCCTTGCACTTGTCGATAACGAGCTGAACCTCAGCGTCGGTATCGGTGGGGAAGCGGTTAACCGCAACCACGGACGGGAGCTTATATACATCTTTAATATTAGAGATATGACGGAGAAGGTTGGGAATACCTTTTTCAAGCGCTTCAAGGTTTTCCGCACCCAGTTCGGTTTTGGGAACACCGCCGTGCATTTTAAGGGCACGGATTGTTGCAACCATTACAACTGCTGACGGTTTGAGTCCCGCATAACGGCACTTGATGTCAAGGAACTTCTGAGCGCCGAGGTCTGCACCAAAGCCTGCTTCGGTAATTACATAATCGCCAAGGCGAAGTGCCATTTCGGTTGCAATAACCGAGTTGCAGCCGTGAGCAATGTTTGCAAAAGGTCCGCCGTGAACGAATGCCGGTACACCCTCGAGGGTCTGTACCAGATTAGGTTTGAGAGCGTCCTTAAGGAGTGCTGTCATTGCGCCTGCCGCACCAATCTGACCTGCAGTAACCGGTTCCTCGTCGTAGGTATAGCCTACAACGATGTTTGAAAGTCGTTCTTTAAGGTCGGTAATTGATGATGCAAGGCAGAGAACTGCCATAACCTCAGATGCAACGGTGATATCATAGCCGTCTTCACGAGGAACACCGTTTACTCTGCCGCCGAGACCGTCGGTAACAAATCTCAGCTGACGGTCGTTCATATCAACACAACGCTTCCAGGTGATGCGTCTGGGGTCGATATTAAGCTTATTGCCCTGATAGATATGGTTGTCCAACATTGCCGCAAGCAGGTTGTTTGCTGCGCCGATTGCGTGGAAGTCGCCGGTGAAGTGAAGATTGATATCCTCCATAGGAACAACCTGAGCATATCCGCCACCTGCTGCGCCGCCCTTAACACCGAATACGGGGCCGAGTGACGGTTCACGAAGTGCAACCATTACATTTTTACCAATCTTCTTCATTCCGTCTGCAAGACCGATTGTTGTTGTGGTCTTTCCCTCGCCTGCGGGGGTAGGGGTTATTGCAGTTACGAGAATGAGTTTACCTTTTCTCTCCTTATCTTTAAGAAGAGAAAGGTCTACCTTCGCTTTATAGTTTCCGTAGTATTCAACGTACTTGGAGTCAACACCTGCAGTTTTTGCAATTTCAGAAATATGCTGCATTTTTGCGCTCTGCGCAATTTCGATATCGGTCATCATAGTATTTTACCTCCTATTTATGGCGGACCGTCGAGGACGCCGTTCCCTACATAGTTTATACCTTATAATAATTAACAGCAGATTTGAATAGTCCCATATCAAAGTTACCCTCAACATTTTTGTAAAGGCCGTCTGCCCATCTTTCGGTATGACCCATCTTACCGAGGACTCTGCCGTCGGGCGAGGTGATACCCTCGATTGCGAAGGTTGAGCCGTTGGGGTTATACTGAATTTCGTTGGTGGGGTTACCTGCCAAATCCACATACTGGGTGAGAATTTGACCGTTTTCAGCCAATTGTTTTACCAGTTCGTCACTTGCCATAAAGCGACCCTCGCCGTGAGAAATCGGCACGGAATAGATTCCGCCAACCTCAGCATTCGCCATCCAGGGAGACTTGTTTGATGCAACACGGGTACGAACAATCTTTGACTGATGGCGTGAGATTGTGTTGTAGGAAAGTGTCGGGCAGTTTTCATCTGTATCAATAATCTTACCGTAAGGTACAAGACCCAGCTTGATAAGTGCCTGGAAGCCGTTGCAGATACCGCACATAAGTCCGTCACGCATATCGAGAAGCTCTGATGTTGCTTCCTTGATTTCGGGGTTACGGAAGAATGCCGTTATGAACTTTGCTGAACCGTCAGGCTCGTCACCACCCGAGAAGCCACCGGGAATAAATACTATCTGGGATTCCTTAAGTGATTTTGCAAATGCTTCAACCGACTCGGAAATTGCCTGAGGTGTGAGATTGTTGATTACAAAGATTTCGGGTTCTGCACCTGCGTCACGCATAACCTTTGCGGTATCAAATTCGCAGTTTGTGCCGGGGAACACCGGAATGAGAACCTTTGGCTTTGCTACGCCAATCTTGGGAGCAACCCTTGACTCTGCATTATAGGTAAATGCCGGGATATCCTTCTTTTCGGTCTCGATATTGCAGGAATAAATCTTTTCAAGCTTGTCTTCATAAGCCTTGCCAAGCTCTGCAAGAGACACAACGCTTGTCTTATATGAAATTTCTTCGCTTTCGGTAGTATAACCTAAAATTTCACCAACATTCGCATCAGTTGCAAGTTCAACAATGAATGAGCCGTAGCTGTAACCGAAGATATCATTCATTGAAACTGCATCGTCAAATTTAAAGCCTATTCCGTTACCGAAGCCCATTTTCATAACAGCTTCTGCAATACCGCCGTAGCAGGGTGTATATGCCGAAACAGCCTTGCCGCTGTGGATAAGGTCTGTTACCTTTTTAAAGCAGTCGAGCAAGCTTTCGGTCACGGGAAGACCGTTCTTGTCATATTCGGGCTTAATCCATACTACCTTATTGCCTGCTGCCTTGAATTCGGGAGAAATGATGTTCTCATTCTTCTCGGTTGTAACAGCAAAGGAAACAAGTGTCGGAGGTACATCAATATTTTCAAATGTACCGCTCATTGAGTCCTTACCGCCGATTGCCGCAATTTCAAGATTTTTCTGTGCATCAAGTGCACCAAGGAGAGCTGCCAGAGGCTTCCCCCAACGCCTTGGATCTTTCTTCGGTTTTTCAAAGTATTCCTGGAATGTAAGGTACACATCCTTGAATTCTGCACCTGCTGCAACCAGTTTTGCCGCTGATTCAACAACTGCAAGGTATGCGCCGTGGTACGGGCTCTTTTCTGCGATAAACGGGTTGTAGCCCCATGACATTACAGAACAGGTGTTTGTGTGACCTATTTCAACCGACACCTTGTTTACCATTGCCTGGATAGGTGTCAGCTGGTTTTTGCCGCCAAAGGGCATAAGAACTGTTCCTGCGCCGATGGTTGAGTCGAATCTCTCGGAAAGGCCACGCTTTGAGCAAACATTAAGGTCATCCGCAAGAGCTTTAAATCCATCATTAAAGTCAGCAGGGATTTTCTTATCAATTGCTTCGGGTTTTGCGGGTGCAATATCAATATGCTTTTCTGCACCGTTTGAGTTAAGGAATTCACGCGAGATGTTTACTATCTCCTTGCCGTTCCAATGCATTACAAGATACGGCTTTTCCTTAACCTCTGCAACAACTGTTGCCTCTAAGTTTTCGCTCTTTGCAAGTTCCTTAAATCTTTCGACATCCTTTGCTTCAACTACAACCGCCATTCTCTCCTGAGATTCGCTGATTGCAAGCTCGGTGCCGTCAAGACCTTCGTACTTTTTGGGAACTGCGTTGAGGTTGATTTCAAGACCGTCTGCCAATTCTCCGATTGCAACCGAAACACCGCCTGCGCCGAAGTCGTTGCAACGCTTGATAAGCTGTGATGCTTCCTTGTTACGGAAGAGCCTTTGGAGCTTTCTTTCTTCGGGGGCATTACCCTTCTGAACCTCTGCACCGCAGGATTCCAAAGATTCAACAGTATGTGATTTTGAAGAACCTGTTGCACCGCCGCAACCGTCACGACCGGTTTTGCCGCCAAGGAGGATTACTATATCGCCGTCTACGGGGCGTTCGCGTCTTACATTCTCCTGAGGAGCAGCTGCGATAACCGCACCGATTTCCATACGCTTTGCAGCATAGCCATCGTGGTAAAGCTCGTCTACCTGACCTGTTGCAAGACCGATTTGGTTACCATAGGAGCTATAACCTGCTGCCGCACCGGTAACAATCTTTCTCTGGGGGAGTTTACCCTCGATTGTCTCAGAAACCGGCTTTAACGGGTCTGCCGCACCTGTTACACGCATTGCTGCGTATACATAGGAACGGCCTGACAGCGGGTCACGGATAGCACCGCCGATACAGGTTGCAGCACCGCCGAAGGGTTCGATTTCTGTGGGGTGGTTATGTGTTTCGTTTTTGAAGAGAAGCAACCATTTTTCAGTCTCCCCATCCACTTCAACATCAATTTTAACGGTACAAGCATTGATTTCTTCACTTTCGTCAAGACCGTCGAGCTTGCCGTTTGCTTTTAAGTATTTTGCGGCAATTGTACCAATGTCCATAAGGTTGATGGGCTTGGTTCTGCCGATTGCTTTTCTGGTTTCAATATATCTGTCATACGCTGCCTGAAGTAGCTCGTCCTCGAACTTTACGCTGTCAATTGTTGTCAGGAAGGTTGTATGACGGCAGTGGTCCGACCAGTAAGTATCTATCATTCTGATTTCTGTGATTGTGGGGTCGCGCTTTTCGCTTAAGAAATACTGCTGACAGAACTTGATATCGTCAATATCCATTGCAAGACCCATATCGTCAATCATCTTTTTGAGGCCTGCTTCGTCAAGCTTGATGAAGCCGTCGAGGGTTGCAACAGTTTCAGGAATATCGTAGTCAACCTTTAAGGTTTCAACCGTATCAAGTACAGCTTCTCTTGACTCAACAGGGTTGATTACATATTTTTTAATCTCTGCAATATCTGCATCTGTAAGCTGACCATAAAGCAGGTATACCTTTGCCGCCTTAACGGTAGGTCTTTCGCCCTTGGAAATCAGCTGAATACATTCCTCTGCCGAGTTTGCACGGAGATCGAACTGACCGGGAAGAAATTCAACTGCAAATACTGCGTCGGAGTCAATTTTGAGGTCCTCTGAAACTATATCCAGCTGGGGTTCTGAAAAAACAGTTCCCTTGCAGTAGTCGAAGAGTTCCTTATCAATGTTTTCAACATCGTAACGGTTTATTATTCTTAAATCCTTGAGCCCCTTTATCTGGAGAAGCTTCACGAGGTCACTTTTAAGCGACTTGGCTTCTGCTGCGAGCTCACTTTTTTTCTCTACATAAACTCTGTAAACCATACTTTTGCGTTCCTTTCTTATGCTTTTTTTGCCGCCAGGGCCTTTTGTCCGATATCTTTTCTGTAATATGCGTTGCCAAAGCTTACCGCCTTTACTGTCTCGTACGCTGCGGCAATTGCAGATTCAAGTGTATCACCGGTTTCGGTAACGCCAAGAACTCTGCCGCCGGCGGTCAACAGCTTGCCATCCTCCAGCTTTGCACCTGCGACATAGATATTTTTATCCTGCGGCATAGTTATTTCAAAGCCCGAATCGTACTTCTGAGGATAGCCGTTCGATGCCATAACAACACAGCAGGCTGACTTATCAGCAAACTTAACCTCTGCGTCTTTTAAGCTACCGTTTGCGGTATGTTGCATAATCTCGAATAAATCGCTCTCCAGAAGCGGGAGCACCACCTGAGTTTCGGGGTCGCCGAAGCGACAGTTGTATTCAATCACTTTGGGGCCCTTTTCGGTGAGCATAAGCCCAAAGTACAGACAGCCCTTGAAGGTTCTGCCTTCTTTGTTCATTGCCTCGATTGTGGGAAGGAAAATCTTTTCCATACACTCCTTGGCAATCTCGTTTGTGTAGTAGGGGTTTGGGGCAATTGTTCCCATACCGCCGGTATTTAAGCCTTCGTCATTGTCTTTTGCACGCTTGTGGTCCATTGACGATACCATAGGTATTACGGTTTCCCCGTCGGTGAATGAAAGAACCGATACTTCAGGGCCGGTAAGGAATTCTTCAACTACAACATTATTGCCGCTTTCGCCGAAGATTTTGTCCTCCATCATTGAGCGAACTGCATCCTTGGCCTCGTCCCGTGTCATTGCGATTATTACACCCTTACCAAGAGCAAGACCGTCAGCCTTGATAACCGTGGGGATAGGTGCTGTTTCAAGATACTTGAGCGCTGCGTCAAGGTCTGAGAATACTTCATACTCCGCTGTGGGAATGTTGTATTTTTTCATCAGGTTCTTTGAAAAGACCTTACTTCCCTCAATGATTGCCGCGTTAGCTTTTGGTCCGAAGCAGGGAACTCCAACACCTTCCAAAGCGTCAACCGCGCCAAGTACCAGCGGGTCGTCGGGGGCAACAACCGCAAAATCTATCTTTTCGCTTACGGCAAAGTCGCGGATTTTGTCAATCTCTTTTGCACCGATTGCAACGCATTCGGCATCCTGTGCCATACCGCCGTTACCGGGGAGGGCATATATCTTTGAAACTTTGTCGCTTTCTTTCAGTTTCTTTATGATGGCGTGTTCACGACCGCCACCGCCTACTACCATTATTTTCATAAGTTAGGAATCCTTTCTTTCGTCATTCATATACAAAATCCCTAAAGGCTGCAAAAAGTGGTGCAGAACGGATAAATTACACCCGCAGCTGTACTGGTTGTACCGCAAGCGGTGGAATTTATCTGTAGCACAAAGCATAGCTTTGTGCGGTCGGTGCTGCTTTTTGCAGTCTTTCCTTTAGTGGTGGAAAAGTCTCATTCCCGTAAATGCCATTGACATATTGTGCTTATTACAAGCCTCAATAACATTGTCGTCACGGATTGAACCGCCGGGTTCTGCGATGTAGGTTACGCCGCTGCGTGCCGCTCTTTCGATATTGTCGCCGAAGGGGAAGAACGCATCACTGCCGAGAGCTACGCCGCTAAGTGATGCAAGATATTCTCTCTGCTCTGCTCTCGGGAATGCCACGGGCTTTTCGGAGAAAAGCTTCTGCCAGTTGCCGTCGCCCAGTACATCCTCTGCGTCTTCTGAAAGATATACATCAATTGCATTGTCACGGTCGGGTCTGCCGACTGTGTCAAGGAACGGGAGATTAAGAACTTTTTCGTGCTGACGGAGGTGCCAGATGTCTGCCTTGTTACCTGCAAGTCTGGTACAATGAATTCTGGACTGCTGACCTGCGCCAACGCCGATTGCCTGACCGTCCTTCGCAAAACAAACTGAGTTACTCTGAGTATACTTGAGTGTGATAAGCGCAATTATAAGGTCGCGCTTTGCCGAGTCTGGCATATTCTTATTTTCGGTAACGATGTTTGAAAGCAGTTCTTCGTCAATCTTGAAGTTATTTCTTCCCTGTTCGAATGTGATACCGTAAACCATCTTTGTTTCCTGCTCTGCCGGAACAAAATCGGGGTCTATCTTTACGATATTGTAGTTGCCGTTTCTCTTGCTCTTTAAGATTTCGAGTGCTTCGGGCTCGTATCCCGGAGCAATAACACCGTCGGAAACCTCGCGCTTGATAAGCTTTGCTGTTGTAACATCACAAACATCGCTGAGCGCAATCCAGTCACCGAATGATGACATTCTGTCTGTTCCCCTTGCACGGGCATAAGCCGTTGCAAGAGGTGATTCGTCAAGACCTTCAATATCATCAACAAAGCAAGCCTTTTTGAGTTCTGCACTCATAGGATTGCCAACTGCCGCTGATGTGGGGCTTACATGCTTGAACGAGGTTGCTGCAGGCATACCAAGTGCTGCTTTCAGTTCCTTTACCAGCTGCCAGCTGTTGAATGCATCAAGAAAATTGATATATCCGGGTCTGCCGCTCAGAATTTCGATAGGCAGCTCACTGCCGTCGTTCATATAAATCTTTGACGGCTTCTGATTGGGGTTACATCCGTATTTCAGTTCGAATTCTTTCATTTGTATCAATCCTTTCAAAAAGCTTAGGCGTTCTTATTAATCATACGATTGGTTTCCGCACCTGTTTCAAGGTCAATGTATCTTACATAAAGTGAAATCTTGTTTGACTCGTTGAGGTTTGTCCAGATTTTTTCTGTGAACTCGTCGATGTCATTGGGAATTTCCACTCTTTCAGGCTCGCCCTGGAATGTGGGGATCGGGTTCCCGTCACATACATAGGTGTGAATGAAATGTCCGAGTCCTGCAAGGGCATTGTATGAATATGTAAATCTGTTGCAGGCTGTACCCTCAGCATCAGCACTCTTGAGAATGCTCATTTTGTATGTAAAATCCTTGTTCTCAAAGGTGAACATACCGCTGATTCGTGGGGTCCAGTTAGGACCGTCGGGCTCGAACTCGCGAGTATCGAGAGCTTCCTCAAAACTCTTGCCCTTTTCAAGGAATTCGATTACGGTGTCAGTCTGGTCGCCGTTTGTAACAACCAGATTGTTTCCATGGACACGAACCGGAGAGTAGATGATAAGCGAGGGGTCTTCAACCTTTGATGCATCAAAGGGATGAATGATTACTTCGCTGCCGTTTTCAATAAATACACGGTTACGGCTGTTCTCGGATCTGCCCATAATGAAATATGCAAAAACCGCCGACTTTGCATCCTTCGACTTACCGATAACAATACCTCTGCCCACATATGAATTGTCTTTTATGGGCTCGCCCATATCGTTAATAGCATAAATATTCATAATAATCTCCATTCCGCCGCTCTGCGTCGGCACAAATAGTTTATGAAATTTCTCTTATCCGCAGAGCAAGGAATGATAAGAGATTATTACGTCCATGTGCATTTCCGAGCATTTATGCGAGGAAAATTTTGCACGGACAACAAAATCCGCCGGAGGCTTAACGGGAAAGGAACTTTCACGTTAAATTGCTCCTTTATCTTGATTTAACAATTTCAGCCGAAACCATTTCTGCCGCTCTGGGGAGAAGATTCCATTCAGCCTGTTCCATTACACGCTTCTGGAGAATTTCGGGGGTATCGCCCACTTCAATCTCAACCGCCTTCTGGAGAATAATCTCGCCGCCGTCGGGGATTTCGTTCACAAAATGAACCGTTGCACCCGTTACTTTTACACCATACTCCAACGCCGCCTCGTGAACGCGGAGGCCGTAAAAGCCTTCGCCGCAGAACGATGGGATAAGCGACGGATGGACATTGATTATCCGTTTGGGGTACTTTGATGTGAAGTTCTCGCTGAGGATACACATAAATCCCGCAAGAATAATCAGGTCAATGCTGTTTTTTTCAAGCTCTGCAATAAGTGTCTCTTCGAACTTCTCTGCACCAAGCTCCTTTTTGGAGACAACCGCTGTTTTTATCCCTGCATTTTCAGCACGGGTAAGAGCGTATGCACCGGCGTTGTTGGAGATAACAAGTGAAATTTCACCGCTTGTTATTATTCCTGCCTTTTGTGCATCAATGAGCGCTTGCAGATTTGTGCCGCCGCCCGAGACCAGAACCGCAATTCTTGCCTTGTTTAGCATATAACCACGCTTTCGTCACTCTTGATGATTTCGCCCATAATATATGCATCTTCGCCGTTTGCACGGAGGATTTCAAGTGCCTTGTCAGCGTCTTCCTTGCTGACTACAACGCTCATACCAACGCCCATATTGAAGGTGTTGAACATATCGCGTTCGGGGATATTACCCTCTTTCGCAATGAGGTCGAATATGGGAAGAACCTTAACAGCACTTCTTTCAATCTTTGCACCGAAGCCCTTGGGGATACTTCTGGGAATATTTTCATAGAAGCCGCCACCGGTAATATGGGATACTGCCTTTACCGTAACCTCATCAAAGAGAGCAAGCATTGGCTTTACATAAATTCTTGTGGGGGTGAGTAATGTTTCGCCAACCGATTTGCCACCAAGTTCTGCGCGGGGTGCTTTGATATCTGCGTTTTCTACATCAAACACCTTTCTTACCAGAGAAAAACCGTTTGAGTGAACGCCGCTTGAAGGAAGCGCAATGATTACATCGCCTTCGGTGATTGTTTTGTTGTTTAAAACCTTATCCTTATCAACAACTCCAACCGAGAAGCCTGCAAGGTCGTATTCGTCTTCGGGATAGAAACCCGGCATTTCGGCAGTTTCACCACCGATGAGAGCACAGCCGGACTGAACGCAGCCCTCTGCAACGCCGGATACAATGTCCGCTACCTTTTCGGGATAGTTCTTGCCAACTGCTATGTAGTCAAGGAAGAACAGGGGCTTTGCACCACAGCAGATAATGTCGTTCACGCACATTGCAACGCAATCAATACCGACAGTATCGTGCTGGTCCATAAGGAACGCCATTTTGAGCTTAGTACCAACGCCGTCAGTTCCACTTACCAGAACCGGCTTGTTTATGCCTGTAAGGTCCATCTCAAACAAACCGCCAAAGCCGCCGATATCCGATGCTGCACCTGCGGTAACTGTTCTTGCGATGTGCTGTTTCATAAGCTCCACAGCCTTGTAACCGGCAGTAATATCAACGCCTGCCGCCTTGTAACTTTCACTAAAGCTCTTTTCCATTTTCTTTTATCCTTTCTGTATGTGAAATTTAATATTTACTTAGTTAATGTGTGCTAAAAAAATCGCTTTAATAACCACAGTAAAACGATGCAGAATGAACAAACAGAACCCGAAGCTGTACTTTGTGTACAGCAAGTGGTGAGGTTTGTTTATAGCACAAAGTCGTGCGTTCTGCGCATTTTACGAAGGTTATTCTTTACCGCTCCAGCAGTATGTGCATAATTTGCAGGGCTCCAGACCTATTGCTTTGATAACCCCGTCCAATGACTGGAAATCAAGCGACTCAAAACCGAACTTTTCGCTAATTGTTTCTCTGAGTTTCTTTCCTCTTTCGGTATTTCCATCGCTGTATTCCTCTATGTGCTTGAAGCCTTCCTCGCCTTCAAGCTCCATTACAGTCTGTCTTGCGATAAGCTCCATCTCATTTTTGCTGCTTGTGAAGTTCAGATATTTGCATCCGTACATAATGGGAGGACAAGCCGAGCGCATATGCACTGATTTTGCACCGTGCTGATAAAGGAAATCAACCGTTTCCTTAAGCTGTGTTCCCCTAACAATTGAGTCATCCACAAAAAGCAGGTTTTTATCTTCAATCAACTCGTGAATGGGGACCTGCTTCATCCTTGCAATCTTAACCCTATCGCTCTGATGCTTTGGCGTAAAGCTTCGTGGCCATGTGGGGGTATATTTGATAAATGGCCGCGCGAATGGAATACCACTCTCGTTTGCATAACCGATTGCGTGAGGTGTGCCCGAATCCGGAACACCGCTTACAAAGTCAATATCCGTTGCCTTGCCGTTTGCCTTATCGGTCTGCGCCATAATCGCACCGTTACGATATCTCATCGTCTCAACATTTTTACCTTCATAAACCGAGTTGGGATAACCATAATAGCTCCAGAGAAATGCACAGATTTTCATTTCTTTACCGGGCTTTACTATCTGCCTTATGCCATCAGCAGTAATTTCAACCGCCTCGCCCGGGCCAAGCTCCATTTCATCATTATAGCCAAGCTTTTTATAGGCAAAATCCTCAAACGACACAGCATATCCGTCTTCACTCTTGCCAATTAGAACCGGAAGTCTGCCCACTTTGTCACGGGCGGCAATAAGCTTGCCGTCATTTGTAAGAATCAGGATTGAAACCGTTCCCTCAACCACATCGTGAACATGTCGTATACCTTCGGCAAAAGTCTTCTTTTGATTGATAAGTGCCGCAACAAGATCTGTTGAATTCACCTTTCCTCCGGTCATAACACCAAAGTGTCCGCCATCCGAAAGGTATGTATTTATCAATTCCTCAGCATTGTTGATTTTACCGATTGTTGCAATTGCATATGTGCCCACGCTTGACCGTATCAAGAGTGGCTGAGGATCAGAATCACTGATAACCCCGATTGCCGAATTGCCCTTCATTTCAACAAAGACATTGTCGAATTTAGTTCTGAAGGGAGTATTTTCAATATTGTGTATATCCCTTTGAAGTCCGATTTCGCTGTCATATGCGGCAATGCCACCGCGCCGCGTTCCCAGATGCGAATGATAGTCTGTGCCGAAAAACACATCTGCGATTGCATCATGTCTGCTGACTGCTCCAAAAAAACCGCCCATATATGCCCTCCAATTCTGTAATTTTTGACTTAGTTGTTATACTTTTCAGCAACCTCTGCGTTCTTTTTGAGAACCTTTTCCATTGCCGCCTTTCTCTGTGCGTCAAGCTTTGCCGCAAGTGTTGCATCCTCAACCGCTATAATCTGTGCAGCTAAAAGTGCTGCATTTTGAGCTCCGTCAATTGCAACAGTTGCAACCGGAATTCCACCGGGCATCTGAACAGTTGAAAGAAGCGCATCGAGTCCGTCAAGGGTTGATGACTTAATCGGAATTCCGATAACCGGGAGCGTTGTGTTTGCCGCAATTGCGCCTGCAAGATGTGCAGCCTTGCCTGCCGCCGCAATAATTGCACCAAAACCGTTTGCGCGGGCGTTTACAGAAAACTCCTTCGCCTCAACCGGTGTTCTGTGCGCCGAATAAATATGCACCTCAAAAGGAACCTCAAGTTCCCTTAATGTATCAATTGCCTTTTCAACAACCGGAAGGTCGCTGTCGCTACCCATAATAATTCCTACTTTTTTCACTTTCATATCCTCCTGAAAATTTAATTTTAAAAAACAAATAGGGCAGTCCTGTAGCTTCAGGACTGCCCAGACGGTCGGCTTAAAATCAGTTTTTTGTTCCCCCGTGGTTATTCCACTTTTATCCGTCAGTCGCAAAAAACTCTTAACTTTCATTCCAGAATGCCCCTCTGCAGCATCTGTAAATCTACCTATATATTCTAACACAAAAACCGTATTTTTGTCAAGAAATTTCAGCCGTTCTTTTGAGGTTTTTGTCATAAATTTAACTATTAACTAAAAAAACTCCGAAACCACAAATTCTTTAATTTCTTCCGCTATCTCATCAATCGCTTTGTCGCCGTCAAAAATCTTGATTTTTTCTTCATTTTTCATCTTTTCAAACGCCTTAATATACCCTTCACGAACGGCAGTCAGGCGCTCTTCTGTCTCGTAAAGCTCGGTTGTTTCACGGTTTTGGGAAATCCTCGTCATTGCAACCTTCGGGCTGACATCTATGAAAATCGTGCAGTCCGGGCGGAGCGTCTCTGCCGCCAGTCTGTTGGCATCGATTACCCACTCTGACGGAACCTCAACACTCTGATACGCATACGATGAAAAGTAATATCGGTCGCATATAACAGTAGTGCCCTCGTTCAGCAGTTTAAGGACGCCTTTTTCAGAATTGGTCAGATGGTCAAGCCTGTCTGCCACAAAGAGCGCCGCAGTAACCTTCGGGTCGGCTTTGACCTTGCCGGAAAGTATATCGTGAAGAACCGTGCCTACCGTGCCGTAAGTCGGTTCAAGTGTTTCAACGCATTTCACACCTTTTTCCCTCAAAACATCGGCAAGCATCTTAAGCTGCGTGCTTTTGCCGCTACCATCTATACCTTCAAATACGATAAATTTACCTCTTTGCATTTTAAGTTTCTCCTTGCATTTTTCAATACAATCATTTTAGCAAATTATATCCACTTCGTCAATAAATTGTTATTTTATTTTAAAAATATCCGGGCGGACAAATCACAGCTTTTCAAATTCTCCGTATAATACATTATACTTACAAATTAAAAGCTCGAAAGAAACACGGGATAAATATGAATTCAAGAATCAATATTTCATCGGGAGGTGCTAAGGTATGGGATGCTTCGGTGGATGCGGAAGTAATAACTGCTGGTGGATTATTATCCTCATTCTCCTTATCAGTTGCTGCGGTTGCGGCGGCGACAACGGTTACAACACTGTTTCGTCTCGCGACAACAACTGCTGCTGCGACTAAGGACTTTCATCCATTTTGTTTTGAAAGGAGGTGCCCACGGTATGTGTTTCGGTAACAATAGCTGTCTCTGGATAATCGTTTTAATTCTCATCATCAGTTGCTGCTGTGATAACGGTAACTCAGGCTGTGGCTGTGGCTGCTAATTCCTGAATTCAAAAACAACGGCTCAAAAAAATTTTGAGCCGTTGTTTGATTTTTATTTACATCTGTGATATACTATAAACACAAAATGAATTTAATTCGAATTGAGGATATAGATATGTCAAACGCATTCGGTCATTTTTACACAATAACACGGCACAAACACAAGGTTTTTATTCATTGCCTGAAAGCAGGAATTCCGCTCCGGGGTCTGCTTCACGACCTTTCAAAGTATTCAATGGCCGAGTTTGTTCCCGGAGCACGGTTCTATAAAGGAACAAGCAGTCCTAACGAAGCCGAGCGTGAAAACTATGGCTACTCGTCGGCGTGGATGCACCACAAGGGCAGAAACCGCCATCATTTTGAATACTGGACTGACTACAACCCCCAAACAAAACGGGTCGGCCCTGTCAGGATGCCTGTAAAATTTGTAAAAGAAATGTTCTGCGACCGAATGGCGGCAAGCAAAATCTATCAAGGGAAAAATTACACACACCAACACCCGCTTGAATACTTTCAGCGCGGTATGGCAAACCGCTCCATCCACCCTGAAACCTCGGCACTTCTGGAAAGCTGGCTTATAATACTTGCCGAGCAAGGGGAAAACGCCGCATTCCGGCATATCAGAAAAATCAAGGACTATGAATAGCAATAACCCTCAGGAATATATGCCTGAGGGTTATTGCTATTCATTCTGCCATTTTTTCTTCAAGAAGTTCCTCGACCTCTTCCTTGGTCTTTACGCTGAGAAATGTAAAACGCTTATCAAGCGACTGACGGATTAAATCAAGACCTTTTTCCTTCTGACCCTTTTCAATCAAAAGTAAACCGTAATTGTAGTAGGGTTCGGGGAAGTGCGGTTCTTTTTTGAGAAGTGCTTCGTACTGGGCCTTTGCCTTTTCAGTCTCGCCGCAAAGTGCATATGCTTCTGCAAGGTTGTCCATAATAACCATATCGTCCGAATTGTAGTCATACGCTTCAAGATTGAATTCAAGGGCCTTTTTTCTGTCGCCCTTGAGGTTATACATAAGACCGAGGTTCTGATAAAAGCTTGTTACTTTTACCGAATAGATGGCATCCTCCATCATCTCAATCGCACTGTCCAAGTCGCCACGCTTCCACACAGCAAGGGAAAGCAGCGCCTTGATACGCTTTTTGAGAGGGTCTTTTTTTGCTTTGAGAGACGCATGGGTGAGAAGCTGCTCGGCAGTATTGATATCACCGGTGCGTAGAAGAATATAGCCGTAGTACATCATACTCGCCGGTTTGAGCGAACCCAGACGGTTGGCAATTGAAAACCATTTTACCGCTTTGTCTGTATTGCCTCTGCCAAACTGAATTCTCGCATAAAACGCCGGAATTTCAGCCCGTCTCAGATAAATTACAATAATCAATGCAATGAATGTTATATAAGCAAGCATTTAAATCGTCCTTTCTCATTTGAAATAACCTGTATATATTATACAGAATATTTTTTATAAAATCAACCATAATATGTAATATAAATCATTTTATCCTCTGAGAAAGGTGATGTAAACCGTGAAATTTATTCCACTGGGCGACAAACACGATGATTACGATTTTTTTGAAGATACACCGCGGGACAATGATACCGGAAAACCCCGAAAAATCCCATCATACCTGGAAACCGCAAGAAAGCGGAAAAACAAGCATCAAAAATGACCGGCAGCTCCGCCAAAAGCGGAGTGTCGGTCCTTTTTCTATTCATCAATAAACTGTCCGTTACGGGCGTCATAATAGAGTATATGCCCCGAGTCGGTTGCAATCTGCCACACCGGTATCGCAAGAATATTACGGTAGCTTTCAGCCGTACTGCCGATATAGTATCCCGATTTTATACTCACAACCGTGTGTGCAACATTTTTTTCAAGTCTGTCATTCCGGACAAGGTCTGGAAGCACGCTTATAATGCTATAAAACTTTTCGTTGCTGTTTGTTTCGGTCAGCTCCGATACAAGATTTCTGCCGGATACTGCCGTTACACCTTTTTCGGATATATCAAATGATACATACGCATCAAAGAACACATCATCACGATGCTGCATTGTAAAAATCGCACGGATTCCCTCGTCAACGAAGTTTACTCCACCGAATATATACGGGGCATCGGGAATACCGAGCCTCTTCATCTCACTATGGCAGACCTTCTGAATATTTTCCTCGGAGAAATCCGATACAGGGGTTTGTGGATTGGCATTATGAAATCTGAATTCGTCACCTTCTATATAAAGTGTACCTGCGGATGCGGTATACACATACTGCTCAGTCTCCTCATAACTTCTGCCTAAAAATCTTGAGACAAGTTCCTCATTGCTGCCGAACATTTTTTCAATATAAAATCCTGAAATTTCCGGAGAGTCCGGTAATTCAAGTTTTTGCGGAAGATATACCATATTCTTCGCCAGCAGCGCCGTCAGGCTTTCGGTCATTGTTCTTCGTTCTTCCTTCTCGTAATTCAGGGCATTGTTAATGAGCGCAAAAAACATAATGTTTATTGCAACAAGAACAAATATAAAAATTGTCTTTAAACGCCTTAAATCCATTCTAATTTCCCTTCCGGATATCCCATTCTACTGAAAGTTCGTCACCGCTTTGGCTGAACTTATATGTTGTTTTAGCATAATCTATAAGCTTTGTCTGAGGATTTTTGCCAACAAATTCGTCTATCTCATCAAGCAACGCTGTCATATGTGTGTCATTTTCGGTCTTTTTAACTGTTTTAATCTGCATTTTAAGTTCGGTGAGAACTCCATCATTGATTATTGCGGTAATTGCAGGGCTATTTAAAAAGTTTACCCTGCAGTCATCTACATAATAGTCAAATTCCACTCTGATTGCCGAAGTCTGACCGTCCATCACCGGCAATGCGGCGATCCGAAGCTTGCCGTCATTGAGTTCCGGAAGCACTCCGCTGACCGCATTTATCCTATCAATCATATTTATAAGTCCTGCAGTTGCGCCGTATACCCCGGCGCCCGATTGACTTTCAAGTGCAACACCCTCGTTTGTACCAAGGGCACGATATTCAATATAGCCTTCAGGATACACGCTGAGAGTCCCTGTCTCACCAACAAATATCAGGACATCTTCGCTGTTTACATACTGTCTTACGGTGTTCTGATTATAACCGAATATCTCAATAAGCCCCATCGTGAAGTCTGTTGTTTTTATAAAATTGAGTCCGGTTTTGTATACTCTCGGCACTTCTGCAACGATGTTCCTAATAGATTTTTCTGTCGTGGGAATCGCCAGCATCGGCGCAAGCTTCCCGTCGTTTTCAGGACGGGTATCAAGGCCAATCTCGAACGCAAACACATATGACTTTGAACTGATGCCGGGACGGTTTTTTATCACCGAATCCAGTTTTTCAGCCACAGCAGTTGTAAATTTCATTTTAACAATATTCTTATAATCCTTGTCGGGAAGGTATAGCGTCAACTGCCCGTTTTTTGCATTGGGAACTATCGACACCTCGTTGTATACATCAACAACGGACGCAAGCGCATTTTGGGGTGCCTTATAAAATTCGCCTTCAAAAGATGTCGAGCGTACTCCGGCATACCTGACATACATTGAATCGGTCGCAACCGAGGCTTTCCATTCATCCATATCTGTTACAACGATTTCCGATTCAGGTCTTGAATACGCCTCCTTTACCGCCGTGTTCACAAGCTCTGAGATTTCAGAAAACGCATCATCGTCCGTCGGGATTTCGCCTCTGGCATCCCCTTTGTTAACCAGTATCAGCTCCGGCTCGGACAGCTCCAAAAACGACCTGAGAGCATTCTGGGACGCCGGAGTCGCCTGGCCGCCGTCAAATGCCGTAACCGGGTCAGAGCTTTGCCAGAACGAGCGGACAGCATCCAGATCACGATACATATCAAAGACATAGTAGCCCGAGGCAAGACAGCTGCAGGCAAGTAAAACTATCAGAATAGTTTTTGCCCGTTCGGTAATTTTAATCTTTTCGTTTCGTGTCAGCTTTTGCACTGTTTCCGCTCCTTTCCGCTTTTCTATAATACAAAAGAAAAAGGACAACCCGCTTGGGTCGTCCTCAATGTAAGCATTTTACTTTTTACACAACCTCAACCGCTGTATCTAAAACCATCGCTTAGTCTGTCAGGGATTTGATTATGTCAAACAGATTGTAGCTGTACTTTGTAAGTGACAGCTTCATAAGCTGAATTTTGTCACCGTTTTCAGCACGGACAAGAACATCATTCACACCCTGGCTGAGTGGAATTGTGTTCATAAAGAGCCCCGATGCTCCAATCTTGACCTCGGATGCAACACTTACCTTCTGAGCTACGCCGTTTTCGTCAACAAACTGGGTTTCATTGTAAATCTTTTTATAAATTCCATCCACCGCTGAAAAGCTGTATAATGTAACAGTTGTGCCTTCCTTGCCGTAGCCGGAAATTATATAGGCATTGTCAAAGGTTGAATCCTTCTGGTTCTTCGGTCTGGTAACAACAACCAATCCGTTTGAATTGCCCGCGCTATCCGCTGCAATAGTGTCGGGCGATGCAAAAACAGCAAGCTGGCTCATAACCAGAATCGCTGTCAGCAGTATAGCTGTAATTACCTTTCTCATATCAATCTACTCCTTTATCTATACTCAAAAAACAGAGAGTTTTTCACTTTCGTAAACACAGTATAACATACTATTGTTACAAAGCCATTACAGCCGCATTACATTTTTCTAAAACATTTTAACCCATCAGCCATATCATACATATTATGAAATGAACAGCATTTTTAAAGAAGGAGGTCCTCCTTATGAAAATATTCATCGACCCCGGCCACGGCGGCCCTGACCCCGGCGCTGTGGGTAACGGTGTGACCGAGGAATTTGTAAATCTTAATGTTTCGCTGGAGCTTGCCCGTCTGCTTCGCGATGCAGGCTTTGATGTGAGACTTTACCGCACCACATCGGACGGCGGTGTTCTGGACGACAAAAACGCAGATCTCAGAAACCGCGCCGCACAAGCAAATCAATGGGATGCCGATTACTTTATCAGTATCCACACAAACAGCTCGGTAAATCCCGCAGTTCAGGGTGTAGAGGCATATGTTTACCGACTCGGCACAACTGCAGAGCGGCTTGGCCAGTCCATAGTTGATTCGGTTGCAAGCGAGCTGGGTTCGGTTAACCGAGGCGTTATGCAAGCTAATTTTGCAGTACTCAGGCGAACAAATATGCCTGCAGTTCTGGTTGAGCTGGGGTATCTTACCAATTCAACAGAAGCTCTTAATCTGAACAGCCCTGCATGGCAACGGGCGGTGGCAGATGCAATATTCCGGGGGATTGTGAACTATATAGGATTCCCCGACTAAAGAACAAAGCGGCTTCGCCGTTCGCCTTGCGGCGGACGAAGCCGCTTTGTTTGCCCATGTGCATTTCGGCAAAGCCGAAAATTTTGCACGGGCATTAATTTTATATTTTTTATATAATAGGAAATTGCACAATTTCCTATTATATAAAAAACCTCCTTTTGTTACAAAAGGAGGTTTTTAGTTATTCAGTTACAGTTTGTTCCGCCTGCTCCGGAATTTCGGGTTGCACTTCCGGTTCCGGCTCAGCAGACACTTCCGGCTCCGGCTCTGTCGGCGGAGTCACCACTTCTTCTGCCGGTGCATCATTTACTTCCGGCTGCGGTTCGGGCTCTTCGACCGGTTCAGGAATCTTCATACCCGGTGTATATATTTTCAGGTTTTCGGTCGGGGTTTCCTTATCTGCAGGATTAACCACTTCTTCAACCGGTGCTGCACGGTATACGCTTCGGGTCAGTTTCTCAGTTTTGACCACCTCACCGTTCATTTTAACTATACGGTTTGACGCCACGGTATAGCCGGGGGCACCCTTGTTGATAATCTGCTTGTAGCCCTTCGGGATTGCTTCATCAACCGTGCGCTCGGTCTGTGGCTGAGAAGTTGAAACCGTGCTGTGAGCAAGCTCAACCGTCTGACCGGGCACCGAAACGCCCAAAATTGAACAGGTAATTTTTCTGCCATTCACCGTTGCCACAATTTTCACCGGATACTCCGTATTGTTTCGTATTTTTAAATCTATGTAGCCCTCGGCAATCGTTGCATCCATTCCTGCCGGCATATATGAAACCGGAAGAGAATGCGAGGTTCTGCTGACAATCTCGAGATTTGCATATAACGCCGCAGAATAAAGTGTTGACGAGGTCTGGCAAATTCCGCCACCGATACCGCTTTCAACCTTGTTGCCTACATAAACACCGGCTTCACGAAAGCCATTTGCCACTGTGCGCCTACCGATTGTTTTATCGTACGAGAACACATCACCGGGCATAAGAATATATCCGTTAATTCTTTGGGCTGTCAGCGTAACATTACTTGCTCTTGCAGCGGTACTGGTTGCAAAGTTCGATGAGTATGTACCCAAGGTGTCACGAAACAGCATTCCGCGAAGCTGTGCTGCTGTAACCTCCGGAGCCTCGGTTTCAACCGTAAGGGTTACGCCCTCGGTATCGGAGTCAAGCGCCTGCTTTATCTTCTGCTTATCTACTATCACCCTTACCGTTTCGTCAACTACCTTTACCTCGCCGTCCTCGTATTTATACTCCGCATTTTTTGCAGGAGCAGTCAGTTCGTCATAGAGCTTGTCGGCATCTACTTTTTCCGCCTTGATTTCTTCAACAACAAGTGATACCTTTGCCGCTCCGCCGGATGCAACGGACTTTTTGACCGTCGCCAACGCCTTTTGGCGGTCAACCTTTTTGCCACCGTGACCTTTTTTCAAGGTCAGCTGTTTGCCGTCTATAGAATAACCTGCCGGTTCCGGCTCAATCTCCTTTCCTGCTGCAAGCTCCGAGATAAGTTCTTCCAGCTTTGCTTCATCAACCGAAACTTCAAGCGGAACCTCTGTTTTTTTGAATGCTGCAAGCAGGAGTCTTGCGGTCTTTTTGAACACGCCGCCCTGTCTGCCTACCTCAAAGGCTTTTTCTGCTGTTTTATTTTCATCAATAACAATCTTAAGTTCTTCAAACGCAACCTCTTTTTCGTTGCCGTCACATTCAAACACAACCGATTTGCCGGATTCACCTGCAACAAACGCCGTGTGAAGTTCTTTTGCGGCATCAAGCTTTTCCATTCCCCCGATACCAAAGCCTTCGACCTCAACATTCGGCAAAATCTTCTCATACGAGGCGGCATACGCAAAAAAACAGCCTGCCAGAACAACAGCTGCACAGCACAGTGCCACTACGGCTACTGTATATTTTGACCCCTTTAATAGAGTTTTAAGTTTAGCAAAAGCTTTTCCCATAAAGTTTTTCACGCTCCATAATTCGGTAAATTATCCAACTTTATTAATATGTATTTGGCTCAAACGCCTTGTATACCTTGATTTTATCACAAGCACATAAAATGTCAATAGCTTTTTAAACTTTTTAATTTGTGGATAATTTGTCAGTTTGCGGAAATACTTAAAAGGAGGTGACACAGGAATGAAGATTAAGAATCTGTTTCTTTACAATCCGGCAGAAAAAACCGAGGCGCAGCAGCTTACACCCTCGGCTGATGGTCTTGAAAATAACCCCGGGCTGAATAACTATATAAAAAATAACATCAAAAACAAAGACAGCTCTGTTTACCGCACGGGAAAAGTCAGCTCGCAGCTTGCAGAAAATCTTGACTTTATACACGATGCATTTGAATGTGGAAAGAACTTTGACTTAATGGTACGGCAGTTTAAAATACAAAATAGCGGCAAGGCGGTTGATGCCTTTCTGATTTTTTATGACGGACTTGTCAACAAGAATTTTATAAATCGTGACATTATGCGGCCGCTTATGACAAATACCGCAAGCACTAAAAACAGCGAAAGTCCGGAAGACGCGGTTTATAAAATAATGCTGACCCAGGCTCCCAACTCAAAAAATGAAGATATGCAATCAATTATTGAGCTTGTGGGGTTTGGCAATTGTGCCGTTTTTGTTGACGGCTGCAGCTGTGCCTTTGTTGCAGATGTAAAGGGCTGGGGCACCCGAAATGTGGGCAAGCCCATTTCCGAGGCGGTTTTATCCGGACCTCAAGAGGCATTTACCGAGACTGTTATGACCAACATTGCGCTTATCCGGAAAATCCTTAAAGACCCCAATCTCATTGCCGAAAACATTCCGGTAGGCACAAAAAGTAAAACCCCTTGTGCACTTATGTATCTGAATGGAATCACCAACATTTCTTTGGTCAAGGAAGCCCGTGACAGACTTAAAGCAATTGAAACCGAATACATTTTTTCATCAGCAGATATAGAAATGATGATTGAAGAAAGCACCGTTTTCCCCTTCCCCCAGCTTCTGAAAACCGAACGCCCCGACCGTGCAGCGGCACAGCTTGCCGACGGGAAGGTTATTATAATTGTTCAGGGGAGTCCGTTTGTGCTTATTCTGCCCGCAACAGCAGCAGACCTTGCCGAATCCTCAGAAGATAACTATGTACGGATTGCCGAGGCAAATTTTATGCGTGCAGTCCGGCTTGCCGGTTGTTTTTTAGCTTTGTTTCTGCCGGGAATTTTCATCAGTGTAGTGCTTTACCACCACGAAAGCATACCCACCGACCTTTTGTTTGCAATTGAAGCAACTCGTGAGAAAATGCCCTTCCCCATTGTTCTGGAGCTTATAATAATGGTGCTTTCCTTTGAACTTATCAAAGAAGCATCAACCCGTGTTCCCGACCCCATCGGCTCGACATTAGGAATTGTAGGCGGTCTGATTTTAGGACAATCAGCGGTTTCCGCCGGCATTGCAAGCCCTTTGCTGATAATAATTGTTTCAATTACCGCACTTGGCTCATTTGCCGCGCCGTCGGTTTCAATTTCGCGAGCACTTTCGGTTATGCAGTTTATTTTTATTTTTCTTGGCGCAACCGCCGGGTTTACCGGCATTGCAACAGGGGTATTTGTTCTTTCAGTATGCCTTGCCGCGTCACATCCTTTTGGAGTTCCGTATATTCCCGCATCCAACGGCTCAGACAGTCCGTTTTTTGTTCCGCCCATCTGGAAGCGTGAAAGCCGACCGAGAGCACTCTATCCGCAAAGCGTCTCAAAGCAGCCGCATATCAGCAGAAAATGGAAGGGAGATGAATAGCTCGTGGTAAAAAAGCCCACCTTATCCTATAAAAACTTTGATGCCGCCTGTATCATTGTAAATCTTTTAATATACCGGTTATTCACCCGTATCCCCACCTTGTTCCCCAAAACCGCCGGCACTGCTGCCGCCTTATCAGCAGGCTTTTCCGCCATTTTAGCGTTTGTAATGATTTTTCTGATAGTTGCCGTATTCCTCCGCATTCCTCGGATTAACATTCTTGATGTAGCGGAGTCGGCTTTTGGGGTTTTGGGGAGAAAGATTTTCGCACTGCTTATTTTGCTGTATCTTTTCACTTCCGCCATTGTCACTTTGGGGGAATTTTCAGAGCTTACAAAGCTGATTTCATTTCCAACCGCCCCGATTGCATTTTGTGCGTTATTTTTCACAATTGCCGCAACGGTTGGTGTATTCGGCGGCTTTTCCGCAATTTCACGACTGCATCGGCTTTTTGTTCCGGCAACGGCTTTGGTGCTTTTTGTAATAGTCATTTCCACACTTTGGAATGCCGACTTTTCAAATCTGTTCCCGGTGCTGGGGCGCGGTGCGGAAAGTGTTTTTGGCAAAGGTATTTCAGGAATAATTATGCATACCGATATTTTGCTTTTATTCCTTATCACACCATCTGACAAACGCAGTCACAAAAGTAAAAATACTGTTTTAGTTCCTGTTCTTTTTGGGCTTTTTACGGTAGTTGCCGTTATTTTTGCATTCACCGTAAGAATTCCGTATCCGGTCTCCGCCGAGGGGCAGTTCCCTATCTATCTTTTGCTCAAGGAAATCCACTACGGCAGATTTTTTCAGCGAATTGATGCGATACTTCTTATCGTAGCTACCCTTTGCGGAATGCTGTATCTTGCCTTTAATCTGTTTTTCTTTACAGATATTCTCAAAAGTGATTTCGGGGTATCGGACGCAAGGCCGTGTATACTACCCGTTGCACTAACCATCTTTTTCTCGTCCGCCGGTGTGAAGTTTATTCCGGCAGAATTTCTGGAAGTACTTTTGTTTTGCAGTGGCTTTGCACTTTGGGGTGTTTTTCTACTAGTTATTCTGTTTATGAAAGTGGGGCGAAAACAGCTTAATGAAAAAACTTAAACTTGTAACGCTGACAGCTTGTATGCTTTTACCGTTCCTCCTCGGAGGTTGCTTTGATAACCGCGAGATTGACGAAACCGCCTACATCATAGCCATCGGCATTGACCGTGGTGACAAAAGCGACTATTCCTACACCTTTCAGTTTTCAAAGCCTGTTTCCGGCGGCTCGCCGGAAGGTGGAGAATCCAGCGGCGGTGGTGAGGGCCAGTCCGCAAATAAAAGTGTCACAAATATCACGGTAACCGCTCCGGACTTCTATATCGCAAAGAATATGACCAATAATTTTCTGGCAAAGAACATTGATATGTCGCATCTTAAGCTGATTGTTTTTGCAAAGGATATTGACCCCAGCGGACTTTCCCGACATTCACAGTTTTTGCTGAGGGAACGGGAAATCCGTCCGCACACCGCCGTTGCGGTTGCAACGCAAACAGCTAAGGAATATATGGAGAGTGTCAACCCCGAGCTTGAAGCAAATACCGCCAAATACTACGAGTTGATGGCGCTTCGTTCAAATAATATTTATGCACCGGACAAGACTCTCTCCGACTTTGTTGACGAGATCAATACTCACGGCAAAGCCTCAGCATTGCCTCTTGCCTCTGTCGCAGAAAAGGATCGTTCACAAGCCGAGCCAAACACCGACAAAGGGCTTTGGGTGGACTCGGAAAGCGCCGTTCTCGCCGCTAAACAATCCGACTTTCGCGGTATGGCAATTTTCAAAGACGGGGTTATGTGCGGAACAATGGATGGCGACTCGGTAATGCTCTATAACATTTTAGCCAAGAATATCCGTAATACTATCGTAACGGTCAGAAGCCCCTTCAATCAGGCAGATACATTCAGCTTCAGGATTTCCGTCAATGACCCTGCAGCGTATACGATTAATAATTCAACCACGCCTTGCCGAATCTCGGTATCACAGGAACTCGATATTGAATTTTTAGGCAGTCGTGTCCCCGCCGGCTTTGAAAGCACCGAACAGCTTCTCGCCTTTGTACGAAGCATTGTTGAATCGGAAATGACAGATTTTTTTGCAGATATTTCACACAGTAAACAAGCCGATATTCTAAAAATCGGCGACCATTTTAAGCGAAACTTTATCACCCAACAGCAATGGGAAGATGCAAACTGGAGTAAAATTTATGAAACAGCAGAATTTGATGTGGATATTAAGTAGGAGGTTACGCAAATTGAGCACGATTTTCAGTATAATTGCAGGAATTGCAGCAATTTGGAGTGCAGTTTACGCCATAAGCTTTGCCGTAAACGAGTTCAGGACAAAAAGACCCGCCGGCGGGATAACCGCATTGTTATCCGTTGTGGCAATGGTATGGACATTTATAAAGGGCGCCGGCGTTTAGCGCCGATGCCCTGACATATTACTTTACTGTATATTTTACTATCTTGCCGCTTATATCTTCATCACTTTCAATATAAACATCCATATAGTTTGCCAAAGTTGCGTGAAATCTGCCGTCCTTCGTACGGGTCTCTGCCAGAACCTCTACGCATTTTCCGCGGTACGAATCGTAAAACGCCTGCTTCATTTTCTCACCAAGTGCAATGAGTTTCTGGCTCCGTTCCTCCTTCACCGGTTCGGGAATCTGGTTCTTCATTTCCGCAGCTACCGTGCCCTTTCGCGGCGAATATTTGAATATATGCATCTGCATAAATCCAACTTCTTTGCAAAATTCATAGGATTTTTGAAACTCCTCATCGGTTTCGCCCGGGAATCCTACCATCACATCGGTAGTAATCGAAACATCCTCCAAGTTCTCACGCATAAGCTTTACCGCCGACATATACTCTTCTGCGGTGTATCGTCTTTTCATTCTGGCAAGGGTCTCTGTGCAGCCGCTTTGAAGTGACAAATGGAACTGCGGACAAAGGTTTTTGAGTTTTTTCGCACGACTTACAAACGCCTCGGTAATAACCACCGGCTCAACCGAGCCAAGGCGGACACGCTTTATTCCGGGTACAGCACATACCCTTTCAATAACATCTATCAAGCCTGTGCCGTCTTTCAAATCCTTGCCGTAGGAGCCGATATGAATACCTGTCAGCACAACCTCAACATAGTTGTTTTTTGCAAGGAGCTCGACTTCCTCCACTATCTTCTCAATATCTCTCGACCGGACGGGGCCTCGGGCATAGGGAATGATGCAGTAAGCACAAAAATTACTGCAGCCGTCCTCGATTTTAACCGTTGCACGGATACGGCTCTGGTCGGTCGCAAGGCATAGCTCCTCAAAGGTGCGCTCCTTCATAATATCCGTGTGGAGAACGGTTCTTTCCCCCTCCGTCGCATTTTTTACAAGTTCCACAATCCGGCTGCGGTTTGCCGTTCCAATCAGAACATCCACATCCGGTGAACCCTTGAGCTTTTCAGGCTCGGTCTGAGCGTAGCACCCCATCACTGCCACAACCGCATCGGGGTTTTGCTTTTTTATCCGGTGGATTTGCTGGCGGGATTTTTGCGCACCCATACTTGTAACAGCGCAGGTATTCACGATATATATGTCTGCAAGGCCCTTTTCAACAACAGTATATCCTTCTGCTCTGAACATTTCTGCCAGAGCCTGACTCTCGTAAAAGTTGGTTTTGCAGCCTAAAGTTATAAATTTTACTCGCATATTTAAATCGTCCAATTCTGTTTAGTATTTTGAAAAAAATTTTGTGATAAAATTATACACTTTTTTATTGACTATTGCAAGAAAAAAATATATAATAATGTAGGCAGAGTGAAACATTTCTATATTTTCCTGTTTCTTCTTGACTAAGAAAAATTTTTGGAGGTGTTTTTATTGAAAACATGTAGTGTACTTCTCAGTTCAATCAACGATGTAAAGAGCTTTGTTAATATCGTAAGTAAGTACGACTGCGATATCGATCTGGCATCAGGCAGATATGTTGTTGACGCAAAGTCAATTATGGGTATCTTCAGCCTTGACCTCAGCAAGCCCATTACAGTTGAAATTCAGAGCGATGACTGCGATAAGGTTCTTGAAGACCTCAAGCCCTACATCCAGTAATCAACACAAAATCTAAAACCCCTGCACAGGCAAAACACTTCGGTCTTCTGTTTTTAATAAACGGAATTTGATCGCGGTTTTTTGTGCCCTTTTGTGCGTTTAACGGATTGTACTATGAACAGTAAAGAATTTTTTATGGCAGAGGCCTTGAAGGAGGCCGAAAAGGCTTACGCCCTCGGCGAAACTCCAATCGGTGCCGTTATTGTCAAGGACGGCGAGATAATTGCCGCAGCGCACAATCTGCGCGAAACCGGCAAAAACGCCCTTTACCACGCAGAGCTGATTGCAATAGATGCAGCCTGCAAACTTTTGGGTGGTTGGCGGCTTCACCAATGTGACCTTTATGTCACACTGGAGCCTTGCATTATGTGCAGCGGAGCAATCCATCATGCCCGGATAAAAAATCTTTACTTCGGTGCGCCTGACCCCAAAGGTGGTGCTGTTCTTTCGGCACTTAACGCCCCCACGGCGGACACGCTATTCTGCAACACAAACTGTGAGGGCGGAATATTACTTGAAGAGTGCTCCGGGATTCTGAAGCGGTTTTTCAAAGACCTGCGCTCGGGCAAAATTAACACTGATAAATAATTAATTAAATATACTACTCAAGGAGGAATTTTTGTAATGAGCAAAAAATTCGTTTATCTTTTCAGCGAAGGCGACGCTTCAATGAGAGAACTTCTCGGCGGTAAAGGCGCAAACCTTGCTGAAATGACCAAAATCGGTCTCCCTGTTCCCCAGGGTTTCACGGTTTCAACAGAAGCTTGTACTCAGTATTATGAGGACGGCAGAAAGATTAATGACGCAATCCAGGCTGAAATCATGGAAAACATCACCAAGATGGAAGCTATCTGCGGCAAGAAGTTTGGTGACAAGGAGAATCCTCTCCTCGTTTCAGTTCGCTCTGGTGCAAGAGCATCAATGCCCGGTATGATGGATACAATCCTCAACCTCGGTCTTAACGAAGATGTTGTTGAAGCTATGTCTGCTAAATCAGGCAACCCCCGTTGGGCTTGGGACTGCTACAGAAGATTTATCCAGATGTATTCTGATGTAGTTATGGAAGTTGGTAAGAAGTACTTTGAACAGCTTATCGACGAAATGAAGGAAGCTAAGGGTGTAACTCAGGATATCGAGCTTACAGCTGAAGACCTCAAGGTTCTTGCTGGTCAGTTCAAAGAAGAATACAAGAACAAGATTGGTAAGGATTTCCCCGCTGATCCGAAGGAACAGCTTATGGGTGCTGTTGAAGCCGTATTCCGTTCATGGGATAACCCCAGAGCAAACGTTTACCGTCGTGACAATGATATTCCTTATTCATGGGGTACAGCTGTTAACGTACAGATGATGGCATTCGGTAATATGGGCGACGATTGCGGTACAGGTGTTGCATTCACCCGTGACCCTGCTACAGGCGAACCCGGACTTATGGGTGAATTCCTTGTTAACGCACAGGGCGAAGACGTTGTTGCAGGTGTTCGTACACCTATGCCTATCGCTGAGATGGCTGCAAAGTTCCCCGAAGCATTTGAAGAATTCAACAAGGTATGTGCTATCCTTGAAGACCATTACAGAGATATGCAGGATATGGAGTTCACCGTTGAAAACAAGAAGCTCTATATGCTCCAGACAAGAAACGGTAAGAGAACAGCAAAGGCTGCCCTCAAGATCGCTTGTGACCTCGTTGACGAGGGTATGATCGACAAGAAGCAGGCTGTTGCTATGATCGACCCCAGAAACCTTGATACACTCCTCCATCCCCAGTTTGATGCAAAGGCTCTTAAGGCTGCAACACCTATGGGAAGAGGTCTTGGTGCATCTCCCGGTGCTGCTTGCGGTAAGGTTGTATTCACAGCTGAAGACGCAGAAGCTTGGAACCAGAGAGGCGAAAAGGTTATCCTTGTTCGTCTTGAAACATCACCTGAAGATATTACAGGTATGAAGGCATCACAGGGTATCCTCACCGTTCGTGGTGGTATGACATCTCACGCAGCCGTTGTTGCTCGTGGTATGGGTACTTGCTGCGTATCAGGCTGCGGCGATATCAATATGGACGAAGAAAACAAGAAGTTCACTCTCGCTGGCAAAACATTTACAGAAGGCAGCGAAATTTCAATTGATGGTTCAACCGGTAACATCTACGACGGCATTATTCCTACAGTAGATGCTGAAATCGCAGGCGAATTTGGCAGAATTATGGAATGGGCTGACGAGTTCAGAACACTGAAAGTAAGAACAAACGCTGATACTCCTGCTGACGCTAAGAAAGCAAAGGAACTCGGTGCTGAAGGTATTGGTCTTTGCCGTACAGAGCATATGTTCTTTGAAGCAGAAAGAATCGCTGCATTCCGTGAAATGATTTGTTCAGACACAGCTGAAGAAAGAGAAGCAGCTCTCGAAAAGATTCTTCCTTATCAGCAGGGCGACTTTGAAAAGCTTTACGAAGCTCTCGAAGGTAACCCCGTAACAATCAGATTCCTTGACCCGCCTCTCCACGAATTTGTTCCCACAGAAGAAGCTGACATCAAGGCTCTTGCAGACGCACAGGGCAAGTCAGTTGAAGACATCAAGGCAATCATTGCATCACTCCACGAATTCAACCCCATGATGGGTCACCGTGGTTGCCGTCTGGCTGTAACTTACCCCGAAATCGCAAAGATGCAGACAAAGGCTGTTATCCGCGCTGCTATCAATGTTAAGAAGGCTCACCCCGATTGGAATGTAGTTCCTGAAATTATGATTCCTCTCCCCGGCGACCTTAAGGAATTCAAGTTCGTTAAGAACGATGTAGTTGCAACAGCAGATGCTGAAATCGCAGCTGCAGGTGCTGACCTCCACTATGAAGTTGGTACAATGATGGAAATCCCCAGAGCATGCTTGACAGCTGACGCTATCGCAACAGAGGCTGAATTCTTCTGCTTTGGTACAAACGACCTTACACAGATGACATACGGCTTCTCGCGTGACGATGCTGGTAAGTTCCTCGATGCTTACTATGATGCAAAAATCTTCGAGAACGACCCGTTTGCAAAGCTTGACCAGACAGGAGTTGGTCAGCTTATGGAAATGGCTGTTGAAAAGGGTACAAAGGTTAGACCCGAAATTCACTGCGGTATCTGCGGTGAGCACGGTGGCGACCCCGTATCTGTTGAGTTCTGCCACAAGATTGGTCTTGACTATGTGTCATGTTCACCTTTCCGTGTTCCGATTGCAAGACTTGCAGCGGCTCAGGCAGCTATCAAGGATATGAAATAGTATCCACTTACGATAAGTTAAGAGGGTTACCAATCGGTAGCCCTCTTTTATTGTACAGATAGCTGCTCTTCGCATAAGTGAACCTTTTAATCTTGACTTTTATTTTATATTTCTGTAAAATAAAAATAATAAAGGCGGTGAAATTATGGCAACAAATTGCGAAACCTGTGCGAATTACGAATACGACGAATATATGGATTGCTTTGTATGTGCCGTCAATCTTGATGAGGACGATATGCAAAAGTTCTTGAGCGGAGCAAGTTTTGACTGTGCATTCTGGCAAAACGGCGACGAATACGCCGTGGTAAGAAAACAAAATTAAAAAAGAAGGTTGATATTATCAACCTTCTTTTTTAATTTTAAAGAGCCAGCATATTCATATTAAACTCAAAACTTTAATTTTCAGCAGGTTCAAGCATTGGCACTAATGCAACCAACGCATTACGCGGACATTTCTCAATACATTTACCGCAACCGATACACCTTTCTGTATCAACCAAGGCAAGATTGTTTTCAACAGTAATTGCGCCCGTCTCGCAGACCTTTGCACAAAGTCCGCAACCGATACAACCAACACCGCATACCGCACGGGTTTCCTTGCCGTGAGCCTTTGAGTTGCAGGCGGTAACAACCTTTGCGTCATAGGGCAGACTTTTGATAAGCCCGCGCGGACATTCTGCAATACAAGTTCCGCAGTGAGTACACTTGTCGCGGTCGATAACAGCAACACCGTCAACTATACTTATAGCACCAAATACGCACTTTTCCACGCAAGAACCAAGACCGAGACAGCCATACTGACAGCCTTTCATACCACCGCCAAGACGGTGAGCCGTATAACAGTCAATATCCTCATTGTTTATATATCTGTTCGGGGCAACTGCAGAGTTTCCAGTACACATTACAAACGCTGTGCGCTTTTCAACAGTACCTGCCTCAATACCCATAATCTCTGCAATCTTAACCGCCGCATCGCTTCCGCCAACAGGACAACAATTTGCCGCTGCTTCGCCTTTGCAAACCGCCTCCGCATAAGCCGAACATCCGGCATAACCGCAGCCGCCGCAGTTTGCACCGGGAAGAACCTCGGTAATTCTTGGGATGCGTTCGTCCTTTTCAACAGCAAAAATCTTTGCCGCAACGGCAAGCAGGGCACCAAATATAAGGCCCATACCGCCAATCACAATAACCGGGAATAAAATTTCCATATTTTTGTCCTCCCTTTCCGATTAAAAGCTAAGTCCCGAAAATCCCATAAACGCAATGGAGAGTAAGCTTGCTGTAATAAGCGTTATAGGCATTCCCTTAAGAAATTCGGGGATATCCGAGCTTTCAAGGCGTTCCCTTACCCCTGCAAAAAGCACAATTGCAAAGGTAAATCCAATACCTGCTGTTGCACCGTAAACCACCGACTTGATGAAGCTGAAATCAACTGCGCCGAACTTGGTTATATTCACAATCGCAACGCCCAGAACCGCACAGTTTGTGGTTATCAGCGGCAGGTATATACCAAGAGAGCTATAAAGGGACGGTACTGACTTTTGCAGAAACATTTCAACGAACTGAACAAGCACCGCAATTACCAGAATAAACGCTATTGTCTGCAGGTATTCAATACCAAACAGTACCAAAAGCTTCTGAACCGCCCAGGTTATAGCCGACGCACACGCCATTACAAAAACAACGGCAAAGCCCATACCAAGAGCAGTTTCAACCTTTTTTGATACACCTAAAAAGGGGCAGATACCCAGAAACTGGACAAGTACAAAGTTCTGTATAAAAATTGCACCGATACTGATGATTAGTAAGTCTTTAAGCAACTTCCTTCTCCCCTTTCTTTTTTCTGTTTGAAATCAGGTTGATAGCCATAACCACAAGGCCAAGGGTCAGAAACGCACCGGGGGGCAAAATCATAATAGAAACAGGTTGGAATGCCTCACCAAAGAGTGACACCCCAAAAAATGTTCCTGCACCCAGAATTTCACGGATACTGCCGATAATAAACAGGGCAAGAGTAAAGCCTACGCCCATTCCCAAACCGTCAATCGCCGCCTTAATCGCACCGTTCTTTGACGCAAAGGCCTCGGCACGGCCAAGAATTATACAGTTTACAACAATCAGCGGAATATATATGCCAAGTGATGCAGAAACCGCCTGAGCATACGCCTTAAGAACCATTTCTATAATTGTAACAAAGCTTGCGATAACTACCACATACGCCGCAATACGAACCTTGTCGGGAATAAACTTACGGAGCAATGATATAAATATATTCGAAAAGATAAGAACCACCATTGTGGAAACGCCCATACCAACCGCATTGAAGGCACTTGTTGTAACAGCGAGAGTAGGACACATTCCCAGGAAAAGGACAAATGTGGGGTTTTCTTTAAAAATACCGTTTGAGAATATTTTTTTCATTACTGTTCCACCTCCTCTGAAATCTGTGCCGCAGTTTCCTGCTTAATTTCTTCAAGCTTCTGAACCGTTTCCTCAACCTTGTTATCCGCAGCCTTTGCCTGTGCCGCCTCTATTGCCGCATTAACACAGCTTGTAACCGCTTTTGAGGTAATTGTTGCGCTGGCAATTGCTGAAATCTCATTTTTACCGGCTTCGCCCTTTACAACAGAAAGGCTTTCCCTTGCACCTATAAACTGGTCAGCAAATTCCGGCTTTGAGGCATTGGCACCAAGGCCTGCAGTTTCCGACGATTCCATAATCTTTATACGGGTAACCTCAAGGTTCTTATCAACGCCGACCATAACCTTGATATCGCCGCCGTAGCCTGCATTTGAAACTGCAGTTACCACATAGCCTGCAACTCTGCCGTCACCGTTCATTGAAAGACCTACTGTCATTTTTTCAATAGTAACCGTGCTGTCCTCAGGTTGCTCAACCTCGCCCGGTATAAATTCCAGCGCCGAAGGGAGAACCTCCTGCTGGGCTTTGATTTCGGCCGCAGCATTGTTGTCGGCAATAATAGGGGTTGTAATTTTATTTACAGCAGCAAGGCAAAATGCCGCAACTGCCGTGATTATAAAAAGCTTGAGGGAAGTAATCAATGTTTCTTTATTAAGCATTTTTTCCGCCCTCCTTCATTTCTTTAAACGCTCCAAACCGCTTGGGGGCTGTGTATCTGTCAATCAGCGGTGATGCAACATTCATAAGGAGAATCGAGTACGAAACGCCCTCAGGGTAACCGCCCCAAAGACGGATAACCGCAGTTAAAACACCGCAGCCGATACCAAACACAATCTGACCCTTGGGAGTATACGGAGTAGTAACATAGTCGGTTGCCATAAAGAATGCACCAAGCATAAGACCGCCGGACAGAATGTGATAAAGTGCGTCGCCGGTAAAGAGTCCGTCTTTACCACCGAACACAAAAGTCAAAGCTGCAACTGTGATTATGTAGGTTGCAGGGATTTTTATGCTGATTACCTTTTTTGCGAGAAGGTATATAGCTCCGATAAGAAGTGCAAAAGCACAGGTCTCGCCTATACAGCCGCCGGTTGTTCCGAAAAACAAATCAAGATACGAAGGGAGCTGAACCGTCTCGGCTGATACTGAAGTAGCTGTTGATACTGCATCAACAGACTGGGCAAGCTGAGCCAGAGGTGTTGCCTGAGTAACCGCATCTGCACCCACCTTTGAAAAAGGTGCAACCCAGGTGGTCATAGCCTGCGCCCACGAAGTAAGCAAAAACGCTCTTGCAGCAAGGGCAGGGTTCATAAAGTTATGACCGATACCGCCAAAAAACTGCTTAACAATAACAATTGCAAAAAATGCACCGATAATTGCCATCCAGAATGGCATCGTAACCGGAAGATTCATAGCAAGCAGAAGTCCGGTAACGGCTGCACTGTAATCACCGATAGATGATGGTTTTTTTACAATTTTGCACCAGAGCCACTCAAAGAACACCGATGCAGAAACGCATACAACCGCCAATGTTGCCGCACGGTAGCCGAAAATAACCACACCGGCAATAAGTGCAGGCATCAAGGCAATAATGACATCGAGCATTATTCCCGAAGTAGTGTTACCCGACCGTATATGTGGGGATTCGGTAACAATAAGCTTTTCATTCAAATTTTCCATTATGCCTTCACCTCCCGACGGCTGAGCTTTGCTTTGCCTGTTCTTACATACTGAAGCGGATGCTGCTCGGCAGGGCACACATAGGTGCACGAGCCGCATTGTATGCAATCGTTTAAATTCAACTTGGCCAATTTTTCAAAATCGTTTGCGCAAACTGCTTCCTTAATTACATTAGGGATAAGGTTCATCGGGCAGCCGGTGACGCATCTGCCGCATCTGAGACAGTTTGCCGTTGGCTGCGGCAATGCCATCTCCTCACTGAACGCAAGCATCCCGGATGAGCCTTTAACCACAGGCACATCCAACTCGGTCAGTGCCATACCCATCATAGGTCCACCCATAATAATCTTTGCTGCAGGCTTTGTAAAACCACCACACTTTTCAGCAAGATACTGGAAGGATGTTCCGATAGGGACACGGAAGTTAAGGGGCTCTGTGATACAATCGCCGCTGACCGTAACAATTCGTCTGATTAATGGCTGACCTTTAAGTACCGCTCTTGCAATTGCGGCGCAGGTGTCGATATTGTTAACCACCGCTCCCACATCCATAGGAAGCTTTCCCGGAGGTACGCATCTGCCGGTAAGTGCCTTGATAAGATGCTTTTCAGAGCCCTGTGGGTACTTGGTTTTAACGCCCACAATGTTAATCTCAACATCTGATTCTTTTGCCGCATATTCCTTAAGCTTTGCTATTGCGTCAAGCTTGTTGGTTTCAACAGCGATATAGCCTTTATTAAGGCCAAGAGCCTTCATAATAAGCTTAAGCCCTGCAATCACCTCGTCGGCTGTCTCGAGCATTGCTCTGTGGTCAGAGGTGAGGTAAGGCTCGCACTCGGCGCCGTTCACAATTGCATATTCAATTTTTTTGTCCTCAGGCGGGCTGAGCTTTACATGGGTCGGGAAGGTTGCACCGCCCATACCTACAATACCTGCCGCCCTTACCCGTTCAACTATCTCGGCCGCTGTAACGGTTTTTTCGTCCAGAGGTGTAAGTTCATCTGCTACTTCCTCAAGTCTGTCGTTTTCGATTATAATAGCTTTCATTTTTACGCCGTTGGGATGAATCCGGTCTTCAATTGCCTTAACCGTACCCGAAACCGACGAATGTATATTAGCCGAAACAAAGCCTCCGGCTTCCGCTATTTTCTGACCCATAAGAACTCTTTCGCCAACTTCAACGCAAGGATTCGCCGGTGCACCTATGCTTTGCTGGAGCGGAAACACCAGTTCGCCCGGTGCTTCAAGGTCTATTATCGGTTTATCCTTTGTTGCAGCCTTCATATCGTGGGGGTGGATACCGCCACTGAAGGTATAGATTTTCGTCTTGCCCATTAACTTTCTTAATGTGTTGAGGTTAATCATTGTTGCCTCCTTTTATTGGTTTCTTGTTCGTTTCAACGCCCTCAAGTCCTTGCCAAGGGTCTGGAATATTTGGTAGTCGCCCATAAATCTTGACACAACACGCTGGCTGTAATTGTTTGAAAGCTCCTCAAAGCCAAGGTTTGATGAAATAATCGTGCTCTTACCTGCAATGCTTCTGGAGTTGATTATATCAAACAGCACCGCCGCTGTGTACTGGGTCTGGAATTCAGTTCCCAAATCGTCGATTATAAGCAAATCAACATTATATACATACTTTACCGTTTCTGACGCATCCTCGTCGCCCTTGCCGAATTTGGCATTTTCAAACAATTCAAACAGCTTGAACGCTGTCTGGTAATATACAGTTTTTCCACGCTCGAGGGCGCGGTTTGCAATACAGCTTGTAACAAAGGTTTTGCCCGTGCCTGCATTGCCCATAATCAAAAAGTTCTCACCGGTCCGGTCAAAGTTCTCCGCAAAGTCGATTGCCTTATCACAAATAACCTGCATAACCTTGAGGGTTTTTGCGCTGTTGTCGCCCTGGTTAGCAAACAGCGAAAGGTCGAAGTTTTCAAACCTTTGCTCACGCATACTGTCAGTCAGGTTTGCATTTGCGCCGATGTGCTTCACTATGAGGTTTTTGAGGCAGGTGCAACGATGACCTTCAACAAAGCCGGTGTCGCGACATTCCTTACAGGAGTATATATCGTCAATATAATCCTCAGCAAAGCCGCCCTTTTTCAAAAGGTCTGCCTTGTCTTTTTGCAGGCTCTGAATTTTTCCTTTTACCTGTTCAAAGTCCTCACTTTTGTTAAGTACACAGCCAAGCAGTCGCGAGCCCTGACGCATAAGCTCGACTTCAATTTCCGTAAGCTCCGGAGCCTTCAGCATAACCTCGGCACGGCGAACGCTTTGTTTCTCACGATTTTTTTGACGAATTTCTTCAAGTTCTCGGTTTGCAAGAACATAAGCTGATTCCATAAGTTTTTCACCCTTCCAGCATATCTTCTAATATTTTTTCCGCAAAGTCTGAATAATCGGGCTTGTTTGTATCAGTGTAATTGTCAAATTTGCTCTTTTTGCCACCCGACTTTTCCTTAGTCGGTGCAGACTTGAGCTTGAACAAAGCTTCCTTTTCGCGGACGCCGTCCACCGTGGAGATACCTTCCTCCACCCAGCTCATAAGAATTTTGTTCATATACGCCCAGCTGAGTTTACCGGTTGCGGCAACCGTTCTGTCATACGCCTCTGCCACAAGCTCGGTCGGAACATTTTTCTCAAATGTCCAAAGCTTAATATACTTCTTTTCGGTCTGGGTAAGTGCTCTGTCATATATTCCAAGAATTCCACGAACCTTACCCTCGTTGGAAAGCTTGACTTCAATCTCTCTTATATATTCCTCGGCACTCTCGTAGGTGTCAATACCCTTATCCGCCCAGTCAATGGCAACAGTTTCAAGATACCTCTTGCCGGTTTTACCCCGACCTGCCGCAAACCGAAGAAGCATAATTACCACTTCAACCGGAAGCCCCAGCCAATCTACAAAGGAATACAGCATCTCAAAATCCGATGGGCTGAGTATCTTCTCCAGTATTCTCTCGGCCTCACGGAAAAGATAATCCACCTCTTTATTAACAGACGCTGCCGCATCAATTTCTGCCGATGCGTATGACGGCCTTGTACGGAATTTGCTTGCCGTATCTTTTTCGATACTCTCCGTTTTTGCCTTCAGTTTTGGTTTTGGAGCGTCCTCTGCAAAAACAAAGCCGCCGTCCGTTTCAACCATTTCTCCGGCTGTCGCCCAGAACTCGAGGGCGGCTTCAATAGTATCAAGCTCCTTCTCCAGTTTTTTTGCTACCGCTGCAGGTTTTGGCATCTTGCCGGTCTTTTTGTACTGGCTCAATATATATAGATAGATTTGCAGATACTCGGGCTTTGCAAATCTACCCCATTTTTCCACAAAATCAAACCTGATTTCAAATACTTCTGACATTTTTCTTTTCGTTTCCTTTCGCCCGTAAAAACGGACATATATCATTTCAAATGCAGGACGGACGATATTATGTGATTTTCAGTTTTACTTACCTACACAGAAACGCGCAAATACTTCCTCAATAATTTCATCCTGCACCGTAACACCCGTAACTTCACCCAATGCCGCTATCAACTCCTCTAAATCTACATAGAGAACATCTGTTGGCATTTGATTTTTTATGCATTGTTTCATTCCCTCAGCAATCTGCTTTGCTTTTATGAGTGCGTCCTTTTGTCTGTCGTTTGATATAAACACATCGTCTTTGGAAATTCCGCCGGCAAGGAATTTGCCGCATATCTTCTGTTCCAGTTCGTCTATACCTGACGGCTCTTCGTCCAAAGGCGTTGCGGTTGCGACAATTTCTTTCGGGTCAAGCTTTAACTGCTTAGCGAAATCCTCTATTGGCTGTGACATAGACTTGTCTGTTTTATTTAATATAACTATTACGGTTTTGCCTTTTGTATACTCAAAAATTTTCAAATCCTCGTCTGAAATACCTTCCGACGCATCTATCACAAACAGGCAAAGCTCGGATTTTTCGATGTTTTCTTTGGCTTTTTCAATGCCTATTCTTTCAACTGAATTTTCGCTTTCACGAATTCCGGCCGTGTCAATCAATCTGAGTGCTATGCCGTTGACTGTCACATACTCCTCAACCGTGTCACGGGTTGTTCCCGGTATATCGGTGACAATTGCTCTGTCGGTGCGGCTTATCGCATTAAGCAGCGAGGACTTCCCCACATTCGGCCGACCTGCAATAACGGTTTTTATTCCGTCACGCATAATTTTGCCTTTGCCGAAGCCCGAAAGCAGTTCTTCTATCTTTTGAGAAATGCTGTCGACCTTTACTGAAAGAATATCTTCGGGAATCTCGTCAATTTCATCGGGATAATCGGCAACTGCGGAAATATTCGCCGCAAACTCAACCGCCTCGGTGCGGATTGCTTCTACTTTTTCAGAAAGAACACCGGTAAGCGTCCGCGCCGCGTTATCGCGACCCAGAGCAGATGTTGAGTGGATAAGGTCAATTGTTGCTTCAGCTTTGAGAAGATCGGTTTTGCCGTTCATAAGAGCACGGCGTGTGAACTCGCCCGGCTCGGCAAGCCTTGCCCCTGCCAGAAGAAGTTCTTCCAGAACGGATTCTGCCACAAGGTAGCCGCCGTGGCAGTTTACTTCCACCACATCCTCACCCGTGTACGAGTGAGGGCCTTTCATAACAACTGCAAGCGCCTCATCAATCACAGCGCCGTCAGATACCCGGCGAATATCAGAAAGTGTCAGCTTGTGACTTTCAAGCTCTGACAGCTGCTTTTTGTTTTTGGGGAAAATTATCTTTTCCGCACACTTTACAGATTCTTCACCACTGAGCCTAATAATGGCAATGCCACCAACGCCCACGGGAGTGGCAATGGCAGTAATTGTGTCAAACATCTTCATTCTTTTAACATTTCCTTTCCTTATTTAAAGGACAACAAGGGAAAGCTAACCCTTTTTTATATTGGATATAATTTCCCTTACGATATTTGCAAGTTCCTGATCGGTTTCGATATCCTCGGATATCTTTTTTACATTATGCATAGCCGTTGTGTGGTCACGCCCGCCGAATTCCTCTCCGATTTTGGGGAATGACGGGTCATCAAGAAGTTCACGACAGATATACATACCCACCTGTCTTGGAAGAGCGATGTCCTTGGAGCGCTTTTTAGAAACAAGCGAACCTTTTGTAAGTCTGAAATACTTTTCAACCTCGCCGATAATCAGTGATGCAGTGATCGCTCTTTGCGGCTGAGTTGCAAGTATGTCGCGGAGCGCTGCTGTCGCAAGGTCCATTGAAATCTCTGTGGTTCTTTTTATTCCGGCATAAACCAGAATTCTCTTAACCGCACCCTCAAGGTCACGGACATTGGATTTTATACTGTCTGCAATAAATTCCACAATTTCATCATCAACAGACAGATATTCACTTTGAATTTTGCTCTTGAGAATAGCCATACGGGTTTCGTAATCCGGCGGCTGAACATCTGCCAGGAGTCCGCTGTTAAAGCGGGTCTTGAGACGAACCTCAAGCTGGGGTATTTCCGACGGTAATCTATCGGATGTCAGAACTATCTGCTTGTCCTTTTCAAAAAGTGCATTGAAGGTATGGAAAAATTCCTCCTGGGCAAGCTCCTTATTGGCAAAGAACTGAACATCGTCAATCAGCAAAAGGTCTACCTTACGGTACTTATTACGGAACGCCTGGTTTGTTTTTTCACGGATAGCAGTAACCAGTTCGTAAGTAAACTTTTCACTTGTTGTATAAAGAACCTTCTTTTTAGGGTAGTTCTCGCGATAATAGTTGCCTATCGCCTGCATAAGATGGGTTTTGCCGAGACCGCTGCCGCCGTACAAAAACAGAGGATTGTAGGTTTTTGCAGGTCTTTCGGCAACTGCAAGTGATGCCACATACGCCAGATTGTTGTTATTACCAACGACAAACGACGAAAATGTGTATTTGGGATTGAGGGTATTTTCCACCGTAATCGGGTCAACTTCAGAATGCTCACTTCCCTCATCATCAACCACAACCTCAATTTCAAATTTATGCGAGGTTACAGCTTCGAGACAGCTTTCGATAAGAGAAAAATATTTGGTCATTATCATATTCTTATTCACCGAGAAGGGTACTTTAAGGGTAATCTTTGTCTCATCAATACCTTCGGGGGTAATCGGCTTTATCCACGAATCATATGAAACCGCCGAAATCTCTTTGGAAAGCTCCTGGGCAACTTTTTTCCATATCCGCTCTAACTCCTGCAATTTAATACTTCCTTTCTCAATCAAAACTACTGTAAAAAATCAAATATATGTATAACACACTATTTAAGCTCTACTTTTGAACATACACATATATAATAGCAGACTTTTGTTCTTTTTTCAACTGCTAAAAGTTTCAAAATTTTGTGTTTTTCTTCTATTTAACTACTAAAAATACAAAATGTTGTCTTTATTTTTAGCTTTAATTACCATATATTCGGTTTTCTTCGCAAAAAAAATTTTTTGAAAAATTTTCCGTCCTTAAACTATTGACAATATTTGTTTCTTATGCTAAAATAGGTAATGCTGTTTTGCAGATTAGTATTAAATTAAGTTATTTATACAATCAGATTATCAATCGGTTTGGAGGGATTTTGATGCTTAGAACATTTCAGCCTAAGAAAAGACACAGAGCCAAAGAGCATGGTTTCAGAAAAAGAATGTCTACCAGCAACGGTCGCAAGGTTTTAGCAAGAAGAAGACTTAAAGGCAGAAAGAAATTGTCAGCCTAAAGACGCCTTTGTGCGTCTTTTTGACTATACGGCCTTTTTTCAGGGGAAAACTGCATACAAAATGCCGGTTTTGTCCTGTTTTGCTATGTAAGAACGGAGGATTTTATGAAGCGAACTGCCCGAAAGCTTGAGACACTTAATCTCAACACTCAATTCCGCAGAATTTATTCCAAAGGCAGCTCCTCGGTTCGGTCTTCCATTGTGGTCTATGCAAAGCCTAACGGGCTTTCATACAACCGCAGCGGAATTACTGTCAGCAAAAAAATTGGCAAAGCCACGGTCAGAAACCGTGCAAAACGCAGATTGCGCGAAGTCTTCAGATTGAATTCCCCGAAGCTTAAATGTGGTTATGACTTTATTCTTGTCGCTCGGGGACGCACAGCATTCACGGACTTTTCCGTGTTGCAGAATGACTTTTTAAATGCTGCAAAAGAAACAGGAGTCCTGCAAGGTGAATAAAATTGCTTCCTTTATATTAATAGGACTGATTAATTTTTACAAACGCTTTATCTCGCCTCATACACCAGCCTCGTGCCGGTTTTATCCCACTTGCTCGGAATATGCAATCCTTGCCATAAAAAAGTACGGTGCATTCAAGGGCGGACTTAAAGCAATTCTGCGGATTCTCAGATGCAACCCATTTTCGAAAGGTGGCATCGACTACCCGTAAATACATTTTACGCATCTCAACACTTGATAAAATTGGAGGACAAGATCGTGACCTATATTATGATTGCCCTGGGTTGGATTCTGGACCTTTTTTACAGGCTTATCGGTAACTACGGTTTTGCAATTATCGCATTTACTGTTTTTGTGAAACTGGCATTGTTCCCGCTTGACCTGAAACAAAGACGCTCCATGGCAAAGACCCAGAAAATTCAGCCTCTTTTGATGGAGGTACAGAAAAAGTACGCAAACGACAAAGACAAACTTAACCAGGAAACAATGAAGCTGTACCAGAAGTACGGCATCAGTCCCACAAGCGGCTGTCTGCCTATGCTTTTACAGTTTCCTATCATAATTGCCCTTTACTGGGTTGTAAGAAAGCCTATCTTCTATATGATGGGTGTTGACGATTCGGAAATCTGGCGTATCGCCGAAGCATTCAATGCCTGGGCTGCAGCAAATCCCGATTTGCTGCCTGCGGCTCTTAAAGATGCTGTTCCCGTTACTTATCTTAAGGAAATGCGTAACAACACCTTCGGTATGCACGAAATCCAGATTGCTCAGCTTATCTACAAGCACCCCGAAATTCTTGAGTATTCGGCAATCGCAAGCTGGGACAAGGTAATCCGTCCGGTTAACTTCGGCTTTTTCGGTATGGACCTTTCCGAAATTCCTAACCTTAACGCATTCTTCGGTATGTTCCTTGGCAGGTTCTCGGCACTGACCCGCGAAACTGTTACACTTTGGATTATACCTATCCTTTCGGGTCTCAGCTCGTTTATCTCGAGCAGAATCGTTTCACCTACACCCAAGAAGACCAAAGCAGAAAAGAAAGCTATTCTTTCTGAAGAAGAAAAGAAGGCTCAGGAAAAAACTGCAAGTGCTACAAACAGTACTATGAGCTCGATGACTATGATTATGCCTATCTTTTCGGCATGGTTCGCTTTCACACTTCCGGCAGCTGTCGGTCTTTACTGGATAGTGAGCAACATCATCCAGATTGTTCAGCATATATTTGTTACAAAATACTTCACACAGGATGTAAGTCTTGAAGAGTTAGAAGGAGATATAAAAAATGTTAAAAGTAGAAAAAAGCGCAAAAAATCTCGATGAAGCAATTGAGCTTGCGGCTCAGGAGCTTGGCGTTTCAAAAGACGAAGTCGCATACGAAGTAACCCGTCAGGGCAGCAAGGGTCTGATGAAATTCATCTTAGGCTCGCTCGGCTCTGAGGTCGAAATTGTTGCCTGGAGAAAAGCGGACGAAGAACCCGCAGAAAAGCCTGCAAAGCCTGCAAAGACACCCAAAGCTGACAAGGCTCCTGCACCCGAAAAACTAGAAAAACCCGCAAAGGCAAAGAACGAGCCCGACGAGGATTTTGTTATCCCTAAATCAGCAGTTGACGATGCAAAATACTTTGTATCAGAGCTTCTCACAAAAATAGGTCTTACCTTTGACCTTCACATCAAGCTTGAACGAAATGTTATCAATATTGATATCTCAGGCGAAAAGATGGGTCTTCTCATCGGTAAGCGCGGCGACACGATTGATGCAGTGCAGATGCTGACTGTTCTTTATGTAAACAGAAACAAGAATATGCCCTATGTAAAGGTTAATCTTGATACCGAAAACTACCGTTCAAAGAGAGAAGCAACTCTCGTTAGACTTGCACACGGCCTTGAGCGCAATGTTCTTAAAGAGAAAAAGGCAATTACTCTTGAGCCTATGACCGCTAACGAAAGACGCATTATACACTCAGCACTCCAGAATAACCCCAAGATTAAGACTTACAGCATCGGCGAAGAGCCCAACCGCAGAATAGTTGTAGCCCTCAACAAGCCCGATGAAACACAGGAGTAATCCACAGCCGCTGACATTAATTTGTCGGCGGCTATATCTTTGTTACATATTTTCCCCTAAAAACAACCGTATATTTGTTACATATTTTCTGAATATTTATGCAAAAACTATTGACTTTTCTGCATAAATATAGTTTAATAAATAATATATTTTGAATATTTATACAGGAGGAATAGCTAAAAATGGCAATCAAAGTATTTATTGACGGCAGCGTAGGTACAACAGGACTCAGAATTCACGAGAGACTGTCTGCACGCCCCGACATTGAGCTTATCACAATCGCAGAAGAAAACCGTAAGGAGCTGGCTGCCAGAAAAGAAGCCATTCTATCGGCCGACGCTGCATTTTTGTGTCTCCCCGACACAGCCTCCATTGAGATAATTGAAGCAATAGGTGATGCACCGGTTAAGGTTCTTGATACTTCTACCGCACACCGAACCAACCCAGCCTGGGCATACGGCTTTCCGGAGCTTTCAAAGGAGTTTAAGGAAAAGCTCCTTTCCTCGAACAGAATTGCCGTTCCCGGATGTCACGCCAGCGGCTTTTGTTCAATTGTGAAACCGCTTATAGATAACGGAATTATTCCGGCAGACTACCCGGTAGTCTGCACCTCGGTTACCGGTTACAGCGGCGGCGGCAAAAAGATGATTGCAGAATACGAGCAAGATAGCCGAAGCGAAATCTTCGATAGCCCCAGGCAGTACGGTCTTACGCAAAAGCACAAACACCTTCCCGAAATGAAGGCTGTATGCGGTCTGGATTTTGAGCCGTGCTTCTCACCCATTGTTGCAGACTTCTACAGCGGCATGACCGTTTCGGTTCCGCTTGCAGCAAGACTTCTTTCAAAAAAAGTTACCGCAGAAGATATCCACGGTATTTTTGCTGAGCATTATGCCGGTCAGAAAATGATTTCGGTACGCCCCTTCGGTCAAGAGGGAATGCTGGGCACGAACGAGATGTCCGGCAAGGACAGTATGGAAATTATTGTTTCAGGCAATGACGACAGAATTCTCATCGCCTCCACCTTTGATAACCTCGGCAAAGGCGCATCCGGTGCAGCAATTCAGTGCTTTAACTTAATTACGGGAACAGACGAAATAACAGGACTTGTTCTTTAATACAGAAAGGAAAACTATTATGAAACAGATAAACGGCGGTGTTTGCGCCGCAAAAGGATTTAAAGCCGCAGGCATTCACGCAGGCATCCGTAAGAACAAAGAAAAAAAGGATTTTGCTTTGATTATAAGCGAAACACGAGCTGCTGCAGCAAGTACATACACACAGAATCTGGTTAAGGGTGCACCTATCTATGTCACAAAGGCAAACATTGAGGACGGATATGCAGCGGCTATTATCTGTAACAGCGGCAATGCCAACACCTGCAATGCAAACGGCATTGAAATTGCCGAGGGTATGTGCGAGCTTGTTGAAAAGCATACCGGTATTTCGAAAAACGATGTTGTGGTTGCATCCACCGGCGTTATCGGCCAGCCTCTCGACCTTACTCCTATGGCAAACGCTATGGAAGGACTTGTGGCACTTTTGAACGAAGACGGTAGCAACGATGCAGCCGAAGCCATTATGACAACAGACCTTGCTAAAAAGGAAATCGCGTTTGAGTTCGAAATTGGCGGCAAGACTTGCCACATCGGCGGTATTGCAAAGGGCTCGGGTATGATTCACCCTAATATGGCAACAATGCTTGTATTTGTTACCACCGACGCGGCAATTACCCCCTCAATACTTCAAAACGCACTCAGTGCTGATATTCAGGATTCCTTCAATATGATTTCAGTTGACGGCGATACCTCGACAAATGATATGGTTTCGGTTCTTGCAAACGGTATGGCTGAAAACGCCATAATCGACAGCGAGGGCGAAGACTACGCTGCGTTCTGCGAGGCTCTTTCCGCAGTTACCACCTACCTCTGCCGCCAGATTGCTAAAGACGGCGAAGGTGCGACAAAGCTTCTGGAAGGCCGTGTTCACGGCGCAAAGGACACAAAGAATGCAAAAGTGGTTGCAAAAAGTGTTGTTTGTTCCTCACTCTTTAAGGCTGCAATGTTCGGTGCTGACGCCAACTGGGGCAGAATTCTCTGCGCAATCGGCTACAGCGGTGCAGAGTGCGATGTAAATAAGGTTTCAGTAAGCCTGGCATCAACCGCCGGTGAAATTCTTGTATGCAAGAACGGAAGCGGTGTTGATTTTGACGAGGACACCGCAAAGACCATTCTCAGTGAAGATGAAATCATTATCGACATTACTCTTGGCGATGGTGACGGCGAGGCTGTTGCCTGGGGCTGCGACCTGACATACGATTATGTAAAAATTAATGGTGATTACAGAACCTAAACCGAATTGAGGTAGAATAAAATGAACAACGAATTATTAAAGAAAATTCCAATAGAAACCCGTGCCGAGATACTGATTGAGGCACTCCCCTACATTCAGGACTACTACAACAAAATTGTTGTTATCAAATATGGCGGCAACGCAATGCAAAGCGAGGAGCTCAAGCAGGCTGTTATGGGCGACATACTCCTCTTGTCCCTCATCGGAATAAAGGTGGTTCTTGTTCACGGCGGCGGCCCTGAAATTTCCGAGATGCTTGGCAAAGTCGGTGCAAAATCCGAATTTATTGACGGGCTTCGCGTTACCGACAAGGAATCCGTTGACATTGTTCAGATGGTGCTTGCCGGAAAAATCAACAAGAGCCTTGTAAACCTTATCCATACCATGGGCGGCAACGCTATGGGTCTTTGCGGAATTGACGGACATATGATTCAGTCCGAAAAGCTTGACGAGGTTCACGGCTATGTGGGTAATATCACCGACATTGACCCGACACCCATACTGGATATTCTGGACAAAGGATATATTCCCGTTATTGCAACTGTCGGTTGCGACGCAGAGGGTAATGTATACAACATCAACGCAGACACAGCGGCTGCAAAAATTGCAGGAGTCCTCAAAGCAGAGAGTCTTATTTCAATGACGGATATCCGTGGTCTGCTCCGTGATAAGGACGATGAATCCACACTTATCCCCATAGTTAAAACAAGCGAGGTTCCCGAGCTTATGAACGAGGGAGTTATCTCCGGCGGAATGATACCCAAAATCGAATGTTGCATTGATTCCATCCGTCAGGGTGTGCAAAAGGTATTTATCCTTGACGGCAGAGTTCCTCACGCAATATTGATTGAAATTCTCACCGACGAAGGTATCGGAACTATGGTCGTTTAGAAAGGTGGGAAGAATTATGCAGGAAAAGGATTGCATAAAAAACTCAAAAAAACAACGACATAATACGATTGTCAGAATTATCTCCGAAAAAGCGGTTGAAACACAGGGGCAGTTGACAAAGCTGCTGATTGCCGAAGGCTTTGATGTAACTCAGGCAACCGTCTCAAGAGATATAAAGGAACTGCGCCTTATCAAAATTGCGGACCGTGGCGACAAATACCGTTATGCTCTGCCCGGCAAGGAGACCGATATGGATATCCGGTCCCGTTACACCGCCGTTCTTACCCACGCAGTTATAACTATCCAGAACGCTTCAAATCTGGTGGTTGTTAAAACCATTCCTGGCTCTGCTCAGGGCTGTGCCATGGCGATTGAAACACTCGGATTTGACAAGGTTGTGGGCGTTATTGCCGGCGACGATACCGTATTCATCGCAATGAACAGCGAAAAAGATGCCGCCGACTTCTGTAAGACACTTATGAATGTTATAAACTAATATTAAAGAGGTAGACATTATGAACACAAAAGAAAAAGACTCAAAATATATAATGGGCACCTACGGACGACTAGATTTAGAGCTTGACCACGGCTGCGGCAGCACACTTTTTGATGCTGACGGAAAAAAATATATTGACTTTGGCAGCGGTATTGCGGTTAATACATTTGGCGCTTGCGACCCCGAATGGGTCAAGGCGGTATCTGACCAGCTTGCAAAGCTTCAGCACGCTTCCAACTACTACTACACCAAGCCCTGCGCCGACCTTGCCGAGATGCTCTGCGAAAAGACAGGTATGAGCAAGGTATTCTTCTCAAACTCTGGCGCAGAGGCAAACGAATGTGCAATCAAGGGTGCAAGAAAGTACGGAACAGACAAAAATCCCGACAAAAACATTATCATTACACTTAAAAACAGCTTTCACGGTAGAACCGTCACAACACTTTCGGCAACCGGTCAGGATGTGTTCCACACAAGCTTTACCCCCTTTACCGAAGGCTTTGTATATGTTGAAGCCAACGACTGCGATGCCCTTAAAGGAGCTATGTCCGAAAAGGTTTGCGGTATAATGTTTGAAATCATTCAGGGCGAGGGCGGCGTACTGCCTCTGACCGCTGAATTCATAAAAACCGCTGAGGAAATGGCAGCAAAATACGATGCACTTCTGGTTGTGGACGAGGTTCAGACCGGAAACGGCAGGACAGGTACACTTTACGCATATGAGCAGTTCGGGCTAAAACCGGATATTGTATCTACCGCAAAGGGTCTGGCAGGCGGTCTGCCTTTGGGGGCTACAATGTTCTCAGAGAAAGTAGAAAATATTCTCACTCCCGGAACGCACGGCTCCACTTTTGGCGGCAACCCCATTGCAGCTGCCGGTGCGCTGAGCATACTGAGCCGGATTGACGAGGCTCTGCTTGACACCGTCCGCAAAAACAGCGAGTATATGATTGAAAAAATAATGAAGATTGACGGTGTAACCGCAATCTCCGGTATGGGCTTTATGCTTGGTATTGAAACCGAAAAGGACGCAAAGGAAATCCTTAAAAAGTGCCTGAAGGACGGACTTCTGGTTCTCACCGCAAAGGATAAGGTAAGACTTCTTCCCCCGCTTAACATTACCCGTGAGGAAATTGATTGCGGCCTTGAAATTCTCAAAAATGCAATTGAAACACTTTAAACATAAATCGGAAAGGATAAATTAAAATGAAGCATTTACTTAAACTTTCAGACTGGTCCGCAGAAGAAATAACAGCGGTTCTGGATATGGCTGACCAGCTGAAATACGAAAAGAAAAACGGTATTCCTCATAAGCATCTTGAAGGCAAATCACTTGGTATGATTTTTGAAAAATCATCTACCAGAACCCGTGTTTCCTTTGAGGTTGGTATGTATGAGCTTGGCGGCAATCCCCTCTTTTTAAGCTCCGCTGACCTTCAGATTGGCCGCGGCGAGCCCGTAGAAGATACCGCAAGAGTTCTTTCAAGATATCTTGACGGAATTATGATAAGAACCTTTGAGCAAAAGGAAGTTGAGGACCTTGCAAAATACGGCTCTATCCCGATTATCAACGGCCTTACCGACTACTGTCATCCCTGTCAGGTGCTTGCTGACCTTATGACCATCCGTGAACACAAGGGAACCTTCAAGAACCTTAAAATGTGCTTTATCGGTGACGGCAACAATATGGCAAACTCATTAATGGTTGGCGCGATCAAGATGGGTATGGAATTTGCCATTGCGTGCCCCAAGGGCTACGAACCGGACAGCGACCTTATGAAATGGGCAAGTGAAAACGGAACCTTCACCTGCACCGAATCTGTTGAGGAGGCTGCAAAGGACGCAGACATCCTTGTTACCGATGTGTGGGCATCAATGGGTCAGGAAGGCGAAGCCAACGAGCGCAAAAAGATTTTTGCAGGATACCAGATAAATTCAAAGCTTATGTCAGTTGCAAAGTCTGACGCTATGGTTCTACACTGTCTGCCGGCGCACCGTGAAGAGGAAATAACAGCCGAAGTATTTGAAGCGCACGCTGCTGAAATTTTTGACGAAGCAGAAAACAGACTTCACGCACAGAAGGCCGTTATGGTTACACTTATGAAAGACTAAGTAAAAGGCAAAAAACAGGAGCTTGTGGGATGAGTACCCACAGGCTCTTTTTTGTGTGCACCGAGCACCACGCTATAGCGATATACAGCAAAAAAATCACACGGTATAACCGTGTGATTTTTTTTGTTTGACAAGTTATCTTTTAACAATAATCATTGTTTTTACTGTATCGGTATTTCCTGTCATATGAATAAAGAGTTCTGAAGGAACATCATCTGTGTTTCCAAGAGTCAATCCTGCAAGAATATTTTCATATCCGTCCGCTGTAATATCCTTTATAAGGTCGGATTCGTTTGCGTTAAACATGAAAATCTGTGCTCCGCTGAACTTGCTCTTTTCCAAAGCATACGTGTTTGAAGTCTCTTCATTTGCTCCCAGAATATCAGTTGATACTATGAAACGGTCTCCGTCATCACCATCATACTGGTACGCAGAACCCCATATTACTCTGTATGCAATGTTTCCATCTACAGATTCTTTCTTTGGATAAGCTCCGGAATTGTCACCATAGCCGATTGCAGTATTACGATAATTGTTTCTCATACTAAATATGATATGTTCAGGTTTTACGGTGTAGTAACCATCAGAATCAGTACCAACTCTGATTACATCACCAATTTCAAGAGTTGAAGCTGTTGATACAGTACTGCTGTCTGTTATTGAGAGGGTCCACTCTTTTTCAGTCTTGCCTTCATAACCGCGAAGTACACATCTGTTTTCACCGCCAATAACAGTATCTTCAATTTCTGTTATTACAACTACAGGTGAATTTCCTTTCACCTCACCTACGCTTGCAGCGCCGTCATACACTACAACAACCTTTGCCGAATTTGTTCCTGTAACATCAAAGCACTCAACCTTGTATGTTGCACTGTTATCTAAATCGTTTAGGCTCATAACCTTATACTTTCCAGATGTTCCGCTGTTGCTTGGTGTACTTAAAATCAAAGCGCTTCCTACATAAATCTTTGTTGAGCCTTTGGACAACTGTTTTGAGGTAGAGCTGTATGAACATCCATCTGTTTTGCTTATACCGCTATAAAGGTAAAGCTTTTCTGTAATAATATCTCCGCCTGTAGCTTTGGGTTCGTAGGTTATAATCTCTTCAAGCTCAGTTCCCTTTGAAACAGTGAACTTTACAAGCTGTTCGAAATCATCGTCAGCAGTACCGCTGCGGTCACTTGCCTTATCAAGTTCTTCAATAAATTCATCAAGACTTGCACAGGTGCTGCCATTTAATTTGGTTTTATTTGTTATTGTGTATATAGTACCTGATGTGCTTGACTTTGTAATGATATTTACATAGGCATTCTGTTCAAAGTTATCATTGTTAACTTCAGCCCCGTCAACATATCCATACTGCTGATTTGATGCAGCTTCTGTCTTGTCGTACCAGATAATATTACCTTCCATATCAAGATAGAATTTTGCTGTATCTCCCATTGCAGGAGCTGTGGTCAAATCAGGTGTCGCAGAACCGATAGTTTTCTCCCACGGAGCAAAGGCTGAGAACTTATAGTTCTTGCCGTTAATTGTAATACCCTTTGAAGAGCTTGTTGCTGTGATTTTACCAGATACTGTATCGTTACAAACAATTACCTTTGTAACACTGTTTACATGCTTGCTCTTTGCAACAAATATAATGCTTCCCTTTTTAATTGCACTGAATGTTGTTGTCTTACCATCAGGAGTATAGAACTCAATATCATCTGACTTGTAATTCAAAACAACCTGATTTTCTGATGAAGAAAGACCCTTTCTCAATGCATTGTCTGTAACTTTATAGTCCGAAGATGTTACAGAAGATACAAAGAATACATCATAGTCATTTACAAAAATAACATCGTATGAGTTGTCGCCGTCACGGTCAAGAAGCTCAACGCTACCAATTTCCGGAACCCCTTCGTTGGTATAATATGTTGCAAATGTGCTGCTTGTATCATTTGCTGTTCCGTAAAGCTTACCGTTATATACAACCACACTGTCTGATGCAATGCCTGCTGTTAACTCGCGCTGTGCTTCTTCATCCTTAAAATACCTTATGCTTGAAGTTGTTGCACCTTGGATAAGGCTTGCATCAATCTTGATTGTGGTACTGTTTTTAACAGTAGCAAGAAGAAGTGTTTTAAGACCGGTGTTGAAATCATTCTGATAGTAGAATTCAATCTGCGCACCAAGCATATCATTATACTTTGAAGCATCTTCTACCTTATATGTAGATGCAACGCCATTAACGGTAATTTCCACCTCGTCATCACGAAGATTTGCGTCAGGCTTAGAAAGGCTGATTTCAGGATTTGATGAAATATAACCAACATTCTTTGTAAGCTTTAAATCATCTTCAAGGATTGTCTTGTCAGTAATAGCATTGTTTTCTGCAAGCTTTACCTCAAGGCAGTTATAAAGCATACTTGCAATGGTTGCACGGGTTGCAGGAGTTGCAACTGCACCGCCTGCACCATCAAGGAAGCCAAGCGATTTTGCTGTCATAAGGTACTTTGAATACCAGAAAGCACCCTCTGCCCCCATTTCGCCGTAACCCAAAGCACAAACAATCATCTTAACTGCTTCTTCATAAGAAACATTGTTGTTGGGCTTGAATGTTCCGTCATCATAGCCGTTGATGATTCCAAGCTCGCGAGCTGTTCTAATATTAGCGATAGCCCATGATACATCAGGTGTTGTAACATCGGGGAACGGGGGGTTTTCAAGGCTGGTCGAGCCAACAGCACCCATTCCGCGGGTTCTGAGCAGCATAGCTGTGAACTCAGCACGGGTAACATTGTTATCAGGCTTGAAGCTACCGTCATTATAGCCGTTGATAACGCCTAACTTGTTGAGAACATTTACCGCATCAAATGCTGCGTGGTCTGTTGCCACATCTGTGAAGTCAGCAAATGCCGGCACAACTGCAATGTTTACAAGAGTGAAAACTACTGCAAGTAATGTGCACAGAAATCTTTTTGAAACTTTCATCTTTCATACCTCCAATTTTTGGGAATATATAAGTTTTTAATAATTTTTCATAGATTAGTTTTCTCTTGGTGCACGCATCATTGCGTTTTCCTCGAGTGGTGTATCTATACGGATTCTGGCAATGGACTGAGGCTTGTTTGCAATCTCAAGTTCGCAGCCCGACTCGTCCTCCATATATTCAATTTTGTGTTTTACAAAGTCACCCTCAGGTCTTAAAAACTCCACCTCTGAGCCTTTGAAAAATCTGTTTTTCTGCACAACCGAAACCATTCTTTTATTAGGATCATAGCCCGAAACTATTCCCAGAAGCTCGTATTCACGGATGTAAGAGCTGGTTTTGTAGTTCTGCTCGTCACCGCCGGGCTTACCAAAGAAAAATCCCGTTGTGTAGTCACGATGACTGACTTTTTTAAGCTCGTCAAGCCATTTTGAATCGAACTTGAATCCATCGGGGTTTTCAAAATAGCTGTCAATTGCTTCCCTATACGCCTTTACCACAGTTGCAAGATAGTACTCGGTTTTGACTCTACCCTCAATTTTAAAGCTGTCAAGGCCGCTTTTAATCAGCTTGTCGATATGTTCAATCATACACAAATCCTTTGAGTTGTATATGAACGTTCCCCTCTCATTTTCAAATACCGGCATATACTCACCGGGTCGGGTTTCTTCCATCAAATAGTACTTCCAACGGCAAGGATGCGAGCAGGCACCGAGATTGCTGTCACGATTTGTCATATAGTTGCTGAGCAGGCATCTGCCGGAATATGAAATACACATCGCACCGTGAACAAACGCCTCCAGTTCGAGGTCTTGCGGTGTTTTGCTGCGAATTTCCGCAATCTCGTCAAAGGACATTTCGCGTGCAAGAATAACTCTTTTTGCACCCATCTTATACCAGCTTTCAGCACTTTTGAAGTTAACATTGTTCGCCTGAGTGCTGATATGGATTTCAAGCTCGGGGGCAAGCTCCCTTGTCAACTGAAACATTCCCAAATCCGAAAGGATTACCGCATCAAAGCCTGCTGTTGAATATCTTTTGAGGAATTCCTCGTATTCTTCGATATCAGCATTATGCGGGATTATGTTTGCCGTAAGGTAAACCTTTTTGCCGCGGTCGTGGGCAAATCTTACACCTTCGGCAAGCTCCTCGGGGCTGAAGTTTTCAGCCGCAACACGGAGTGAAAACTCTTCTCCGCCGACATATACTGCATCGGCGCCGTAGGTTATTGCAATTTTAAGTTTGTTTAAACTGCCTGCCGGAGCAAGCAATTCCGGTTTTTTTATCATATAATCTATTCCTCTGATAGTTGTTCTTTCTCGGCTTCAGCAGAAAGCTCGTTGGCCGTCTGCACCTCTTCCACAATAGGATCCATCAAATCAAATTCGCGGATTGCGGAGGCAATTGCCCCGGCAATCTGGTTTTGCCCTTCCTCCGACATCAAAATCCGAATATCCTTTTCGCTATCGATAAAGCCTGTTTCAATCAGAATCGCCGGCATCAGCGTATTCTTTATCACAAAGAAGTTTGAAGTTTTAACACCACGGTCATAAAGGTCGCTGCCGTCTGCAATGCTATCCTGAATGAGTTCGGCAAGCCGTCCCGAATATCCGGATTTTGCAAAACAGTAGGTTTCAACACCTGAGCCGCCGCCTGCATTGCAATGGATTGATATGAACAAATCCGCCAAAGCCTCATGGGCCATATCAACTCTCGCCTGAAGGCTTTCGTTAACCGAAGTATTTGCTATACTGTCGGTCATTTTCTCGCGGGTCATAATTACATTATAGCCCCAATATTCCAGTTCATCACGGAGCCTGTCCGCAATCTGCCATGTGATTATTTCTTCCTTGGCATCATACTTTAGGTTCTCTGCACCGATATCCTTGCCGGAATAGTTATGCCCGGCATCCACAAGAATAGTCTTGACATCGGAAAAATCCTTTTCCCTGTATGCCGCAACAATCTCCGGAGGAATTGACGGTTTTTCCACATTCTCGCCAACCGGCTCTTCCGTCTCATCTGACGGTTTATTGTCCGGGTCTTCCTCAGGTTCAGTTTCCGTATTGTCATCTTCTGCCGGCATTTTTGCAAGTCCGGTTTCTACCATATTAAACACAATCTGAGCAACATTTCCACGCCCTGCGTTCTCACCAAAATCCTGATTCACCATTGTTAGCAAACCATATCGTCCCGCAACCTGGGCGTAGCCAGTGTACCACTTGTCACCGTTGACACGGAGTGCCTCGTCTTGCTTACCTATCGCACATACTGACATTTTAACGGCCTGTTCCAGAGTGACCTTTGCCGCAGGAGCAAAGGTTCCGTCGCCCATACCGTTAATCAGCCCGCTCTCGTAGCAGAACGAAATGAACGGTTCGCCCCAGTACCCCTCGCTGACATCCGAAAAGGGAATATCAACCATAACATAGGTCTCTTTTTTATAGCCGAGGGTCCGTGCCATCAAGGCACAGAATTCTGTCCGTGTAATCTCACGCTCGGGCCTAAAGGTTCCGTCGTCATAGCCTGCAATAACGCCAAGCTCTGTCAGATATGTCACCGCATCGTAATGGAGGTGACTTTTTTCGACATCCGGAAAGTCCGATGCAAGCGCCTCTGTCCATCCCGTAAAAATTAAGGAAGCAGTCAACACCATAATATACGCAATTACTTTTACCAGTTTTCTCTTCATAAGTGTTTTATCTGCTCTCCTTTTGAATTTATACAAACGGACACTTTCCCATTTATACATATCCATTATACAACGAAAGTTGTGTTATTTCAATAGAAATCTGCATTTTCTTTCTTGAAAAATGTAGAAATTAAAGGTTATTTATCCTACAAATTTGCCAAAGTTTGTTACAGATGTGTTACCTTTATGTTTCATATCTGTATAATAGAAACTTCAAGGAGCTTCCACACAAAAAAAACCGCACCTTAAGGTGCGGTTTTAATCTTGTTCAATTACCGATTAGTCAGCAGAATAGGGCAGAAGCGCCATATATCTTGCTCTCTTAATTGAAACTGTAAGTTCTCTCTGATGCTTTGCGCAGCATCCGCTGATTCTTCTGGGAAGAATCTTCGCTCTTTCAGTGATATAGCGGCGAAGCTTTGCAACATCCTTGTAATCAATGAAATCTACTTTATCAACGCAAAAAGCGCAAACCTTTCTCTTAGGTCTTCTGCCTCTTGCCTTATCGTTTCTTTCCTTTTCAGGCATTTGTCTTTCCTCCTATCTTCAATAATCGCGACTAAAAGCCGTACTTAGAACGGCAAATCATCATTGGTTTCCAGAGCAACAAAATCGTCCTCTGTGTCGGCAGGCATTTCGGGAATGCTGGCAGCGTCCGCCTGCTTCGGTGAAGCAGAAAAGCCGTTTTCATCAGCACTTCTCTTTGACTCGCCAAATGCAACCTCGTTTGCAACAACCTCTGTCACATAGTTCTTCTTACCGTCCTGACCTTCCCAGGTTCTGGTCTGGATTCTACCCACCACGATAATAAGTCTGCCCTTTGAAAAATACTTTTCAACAAATTCAGCAGTCTTGTTCCATGCAACGCAATTGATGAAGTCGGTTGAGCGGTTGTCACCGTAACCGTTGTCAACGGCAATCGTAAAGCTGCAAACAGCTGTACCGTTACCTGTATGACGAAGTTCGGGGTCTCTGGTGAGTCTGCCCATCAAAATCGCTTTGTTAATCATAAGCAATCTCGCTTTCTATGCACCCTGTGCATAAATTATTTCTCGTCTTTTTTGATAGTCATATTTCTCAGAATGCCGTCTGTGATGCCGAATACACGCTCGAGTTCAGCGGGGAAGTCAGCCTTTGCAGCATAGTTCACGAGAACATAGTAGCCTTCAGCCACATCATTGATAGGATAAGCCAATCTTCTGCGTCCCCATTCGTCAACGCTTTCAATTGTGCCGTTAGATTCTATCAATGCCTTGAACTTATCAACGAGAGCAGTTGTTTCCTCCTCGCTCTTTTCAGCGCTGATAACAAACAATGTCTCATACTTGTTAATAACTTCAACCATTTCTTTCACCTCCTTATGGACTTTGACTTTCGGACATACCGAAAGTAAGGAATTTTCTAACCAAGTAATTATAATACATTCTTTCTGACTTGTCAAGCAAATTTTTCATATTTTTTGCATAACACGCTTTTGCCGCAAATATACTTTTATAATAACTGTGCAAAGGATGATTGTTGTGAGAAAACCTTTCTTTATGCTGATTATATTGCTGTTGTTTGTTGTTTCCATTGCCGTAATTCCGGCTCTTTGGGCTTACTCGCCGACCGAATTTCCACGCTCCCTGCATTCCAAAATCCAAAGCGGAGCCGTTTATCTTCAGGTATACAACACTTCACGCAAAAAAACCGAATATGTGAATATCGAAGAATATCTCCCCGGCGTTATTGCAGCCGAAATGCCCGCATCATACGAGCCGGAAGCCCTCAAGGCCCAGGCCGTTGCGGCGCGAAGCTATATTTTTTATAAGCTTGACATCGTATCTCCCGAACATCCCGACGCCGCGGTTTGCGATAACCCCAATCATTGCAAGGCACACATAACCGAGGCAGAAGCCAGAAAGAAATGGGCCGGGACGGAGGCTGACCGTTACTGGAAGAAAATTGTTGACGCCGTAAGTTCAACCAAGGGTGAGTATATGGTATGCGATGACGAAGTGGTTGAAGCATTCTTTTTTGCGCAAAGCGGAGGCCGAACCGAAAACTCCGAAGATGTATGGGGGGAAAGCCGGCCTTACCTGAAATCGGTTGAAAGTCCCGAAAACCTCACCTCAGCAGACTTCACATCCGCCAAAGAGGTAACATTCCGCGAATTCCGCAAGATACTGAGCACCCAAAACCCAAAAATCGCTGTAAATTCATCCGCACCCGTAATCGGCGAAACAGTCAGAACCCAAGGGCAGAGCGTTAAGTCACTTACGGTTGACAACATCCCCTTCAGCGGCAAGGAAATCCGCACGCTTTTTGAGCTGAAGTCTGCCAACTTTACAATTTCGCTTTCTGAAAATTCGGTCGTTTTTTCGGTTATCGGTTACGGTCACGGAGTGGGAATGAGCCAGTCGGGAGCCAATGAAATGGCTAAAAACGGAAAAAAATACACAGAAATTCTCTCACATTATTATACAAACATACAAATTATGAAAATTTGATATATTTTTTCTTTCCTAACGGCAAATTTTATGTTAAAATAATCAGGGGAGTGTTTCCCCGGTTCATCTCACAGAGAAAGGCAGGAACATTTATGAAAACAGTTATTACTCTCGGCCGTCAGCTTGGTTCAAACGGCAAATTGATAGGTCAAGCCCTTGCAGAAAAGCTTGGCTATAAATTCTACGATAAGGACCTGATTGCACGGGTGGCAAAGGAAAGCGGTCTCAGCGAAAACCTTTTTGACGAAATGAACGAAAAGCCCACCAGCAGCCTTTTATATTCACTTGTTATGGGTGTGCAGTCCAGCAAAGGTCTTTACTACCAGTATAACGATATGTTAAATGGCGACAGCCTGTTCCGGCTTCAGGCGGATGTTATCAAATCAATTGCAGAGGAAGGCCCCTGCATTATCGTGGGAAGGTGTGCTGACTATATTCTCCGCAACAATCCTAACCTTATCAAGCTTTTCCTTTATGCAAGCCCCGAAGAGAGGGTTAAAACCCTTATGGCTCGTGACAATATGACCGAAAAGGAAGCCCGTAGTGCCGTAAACAAAGCAGATAAGCGCCGCTCCAACTACTACAACTTTTACACCAACAACTCCTGGGGCAATGTCAATAACTATCATCTGTGCCTCGACACAGCATCGCTTACTCAGGACGAGTGCGTAGACTTCCTCTACTCCTATGTAAAGGAACGGGAAAAATCCTTTAACGATTAATTTTGTATTCATAATCACAACCCCTCTTTGATATACATTCAAGGAGGGGTGTGTTTTTTTGAAGAGCATTAATATTCTCAGAAGTACAGCAGCGCTTACCCTTTCAGGGATACTCGCCAAAACAATAGACTTTGTTTTCCGTGCCTACTACTCACAGCGGCTTGGCAGTGAGGGGTTAGGCATTTTTTCGCTTGTTTTTTCCGTTCACTCAATCATGCTGAACATTGCCACCGGCGGGCTTGGGGTCGCTGTTTCAAAAATTGTCTCCGAGCAGTACGCCGCACGGCACACGGGCGACATCCGAAAGACAATGCGTATCGCTCTCTTTGCCGTTTTAATTCTAAGCCTTGCAGTCATCGGTGTAACATTTATATTCTCGCAGCAGATTTCGGTATATTTCCTTAAAGAACCCCGTTGCCGCACAAGCATCGTTTACCTCTCGCCAAGTATTCTGTTTATGGGTATCTCATATTGCATAAAAGGCTATTTTTACGCCTCACGCAAGATATTTTTCCCGGCATCGTCGGAATTTCTTGAACAGGCTGTAAAAATCACCGTAATCAGATTTCTGCTTAACAAAATGTTGCCCTCAGGGATTGAACACGGGTGCGAAGCAGTGTTTCTCGGCATAAGTATTGGCGAGCTTTCGTCCTGTTTGTATCTTACGGTTGTGTATCTTTGGGACTGCCGCAATTTAACGGGAATACCCACAGAAAGGCGGATAATCCCTGCCATCTTCAAGGTTTCGCTGCCGGTTATGACAACATCCATTGCTGGCTCATTCCTTCGTATGCAGGAAGAAGTTCTGACAGTTTCGGCACTCAGACAATCGGGTCTTACCCAGGCCGCAGCTTTAAGCCAATACGGAAACATATATGGAATGATTATACCGCTCATTGTATTTCCGCTTACCCTGCTTTCCTCCTGCTTTACACTTCTTGTCCCCGAAATTTCACGCGCGAATACTATGAAATGCACCGTACGCCTCAAAACCCTTGTCGGGCGCATTTACCGTTTCGCAGCATTCTTCGGTTTCCTTATCGCAGCAATTCTTTTTTCTTTTGCCGATAACCTTTCGGTACTGGTTTACCGAAATTTTGAGATTGCGTCTCCCTTGCGTGCAATATGTATCCTCACTCCGGTTATGTTTATGGACACGGTATCGTGCCGAATTTTAAACGGCATAGGCAAACAGGGCGCGTTGCTTTTTTACAGTATTTCCGATTCGGTAATAAGGATTATACTGATACTTGCATTGATACCAAAACACGGTATCAACGCACTAATCGCAGTGATTTTTGTAAGTAATATTTTCACCGCAGCCAAAACTGTCAGAAAAGTTACAAAAGAGACAAAACTCCACTTTGAACTATCGGGCTGGCTTTTCCGGCACATCACAAGTGCCGCTGTTACCTGTTTTGTTGCAGGCTGCTTTTTTACAACGCTATCACCTTCTGCAAACACAACTCCGGTAGTATGCGCAATTTTGTTTTCTGCAGTTTTATATTTTACAACAGGCTATGCCATAAGCCCGACTTCGAGAGAAGATTTCTCCTGGCTGGTGCGGCGTATGTTTTTTAACGCATAAGTTCAAACTATTTACAGCCTCAACGCAAAAGGAGAACCCTTTATGTTAAGAACTGAATACCGCAGGGATGTTTTTTGTTTTACCGTTCTGGTTACTCTCTCGTTCTTGCGTTTTTCATATCTCGGTTTCAGGTACACACCGTATCTTGACGACCACATCCAGTACATTTTTTATCCGTCCCTGGACAACGGCTGGGAGAATATTCTTGTCGGCGGTGCGCGTATTCTCGCCACAAGACCACTTGCCGGACTTTTAGACTACTTTCTGTGGAGCCGATTTGCTAACCATCTTGGCATTGCCGTCGCCATAATCTCGGTGCTGTACGGGTTATCTGCCGTATTCTTCCACAAGGCCTTCCGTCGCGTGGGGATTGAGCTTGGGCCGGTGTTTTTTGTGTTTTATCTGTTTCTCCCCTCCAACACCGAAGGAACTTACTGGTTGTCTGCATCAAGTCGAATTGTTGTTTCCCTGTTTTTAATCTCGGTATCCCTTATATTTGCCACAAAAGAAAAAACCGCCCTTTTTGCGGTCTTTAGCTTTTTAAGTATGTGGTTTTATGAACAAACAGCTATTCTGTCTTTCTGCATTGCAACAATCTTTTTTGTACTGTCGAAAAAGCGTCTTGAAATCCTTATCCCGATTTTGAGCTTTGGGGTACTTGCTGCATTTTATCTGTTATTCGGCTCGTCCGGTGATAACGCCCACCGTTTTTCATCAGTTCGTTTTTCAGAATTGTTTCCCCATACACTCGATACACTCTCGGATATTGGTACGGCTTTTATCCCCGTCACCTTTCGACTTACCGCAAACGGATTCGTGCGTAGTGTAAATATTATCTTTGAAAACTCTTCCCATCTATGGTTTGCCGTAATCGGTTTACTATCGGTCTGTGCCGTTATTCTTACCAGTGCATACCAAAACAAGTTCTCTAAAACCAAAATATTCTGCGGCCTTATACTCGCTCTTGCGCCTCTGCTCCCTTTTTTTGTAACAAACAACACTTTTTCACTGCGCAACCTTGTCCCCTGTCTTTTGGGCGTTGCTATTGTTCTTGACGGGATTGTGCCGTTTTTGTTCAGAAGCTTTACTCCAATCTTTGCAAGCGTCTGCCTGATTGTTTTTTCGGTTGCCGCCGTGTCTGAGACAGTCGACTACGATAAAACCGCCCGCCACGATGTTGCCCTTGCACAAAAAATTTCAGAAAATATAACATCTGACACCAGGGAGCTTTCCGTCAAAATAACCACGCCTGCCTATCTGCCACAGAACGCTGTATTCGGCGACCATATCAAAAGTATGGTCGGCTCTGACTGGGGAGTTATGGGGATTGTCCGCACCGTCAGCGGGAACAAGGATTTGATCGTTAATGCTTTGCGCTGATTTCCTTATAACTTTTTCTGTATTTAAATATCAAATACGGTAAGATTAGCAGTCTCCACAAAACAAACAGCGTAATTCTTATATATTTAAACAAAATTGCGAAAAAACGAAATTTATATAAATAATAACTTTTTCGCTCAATAACAATTACTTTTTTCCATTTTCCACACCTTTCACATAGCCACTCATCATCCGACATTATATATTTGCTTTCGGGATGTTCCGTTCCATTAAGTTCATTCCAACATTTCAGGCAAAACTCTGCCATATTTATCACCTCAATTATATTATAGGTCAATTTCACCATAATTTCAATAGGGAAATTTGACATAATATTCTTAGGTGATACTATGAACAGATTAAAAGAACTTAGAAAAGAAAAAGGATATACTCAGATAAAAATCCAGATTATGACCGGAATCGACCAGAGCGACTACTCAAAAATAGAGAGCGGTAAAAGGTACTTCACATTTGAACAATGCCGAAAACTTGCATTAGCACTTGATACAAGTATGGATTATCTTGCAGGCTTAACGGATGACAAAAAGCCATACCCACGAAACAATCAAAAATAATTCATTAAAACGGGCTGTTTAAAAGCATAGCTTTTAAACAGCCCGTTTTCTAGGGGATATGAAAAGTTACCCCGTTTATTTAGAAAACAATATTAACCCAATTGCATTTGTTGCAAAGTTGGCAAACATATGGATAAGCCAGGATATGTAGATGTTACCGTATTTTTCATCAAATGCATTAAATATTATTCCGCCGACAAAAAGTCCGATAAGGGAAATAAGGATTACCGGAATACCAAACCAACCAATCATCATTGCGATATGATAAAGCGCAAAGCAAAGCGCACTGAAAACATATGCAAATTTCCGTGTAGAAACACGCTTTAATGTGAGAAACGCAAAGCCACGGAAGAAAAATTCTTCAAGCAGAGAATTCGCAAAGGAAATATAAATTGCCACCCAGACGAAGTTCTGTCCGTTCACGCCGGTTGTTTTGGTCAGGCTTTTGGTAAGTGCCGAAAAGTCAAACACATCTTTAAACAAAAGATACGCACCCAGAACAACACCAAAGACCGCAAACCCTGCAAGGAGCGCCAGCGTTATCCCCTTTTTGTCGGGCTTTAACAAGGCCTTCAGGTTGCATTTTTTATCGAAAACAGAATATACAAAGGGAATCAGCAGAAACAGCAAAATCTTAACAAGTGACTTCACCGCATACCCCGGCTGAATGACCGCATCTACAATGCCCATTGCCAGACACGCCGCAATTACGGTGATTATGATTGAATATGCTCTTTTCTTCATGCCGTTATCTGTTTGCCTTATCGCGCATTTCTTCAAGGCTTTCCTCGCCGTAGGTATACGCTTTGTTACAGAACTGGCACACAATTTCCGCCTCGCCCTGCTCGTCAATTATATCCTGAATTTCCTTTTTGCCAAGGCTGATTATTGCACGCTGCATACGGTCATCGGAGCAGTCGCAATGATAGTAAACATCAGTTTCCTCAAGGATTTCCACCTCGAATTCCTTCATTACTTCACGGATAAGCTCCTCGTTGGAAAGACCCTTTTCAAGCATTTGAGTTACACTTGTGATGCTTTCCGCACTTTTTTCAAACTTTTTGAGATTGAATTCATCACAATCGGGCATAATCTGAACAATAAATCCGCCCGCCTGCTTAACCGAATAGTCACGGTCAACCAAAACACCAAGGGCAACAAGGCTTGCAATCTGCTCGGATTGTGCAAAATAGAACGCAATATCATCGCCTATCTCGCCGGTCTGGATAGGAACCTGACCGATGTACGGCTCCTTCATATTCATATCCTTAACCACACTAAGATAGCCCTTGCCTATACCTCCGCCCACATCGAGCTTGCCAAAACGGTTCAGCGGAAGATCTGCCAGCGGATGTTCGATATAACCTTTTACCTCACCTTTGGAGTTGGCAACCGCAAGGACTCTGCCCAATGGCCCGTCACCGTGCAGCTGGAGGGTCAACGAGATGTCCTCGTCCTTTTGCATATTACCCATAAGAACTGCACCTGTCAGAAGTCTGCCAAGTGCAGCAGTGCCGAGCGGCATTGTGCTGTGGAACTTCCGTGCCGCCTCTGCAATATTCTTTGAATTTACCGCATAGATACGGATAAGTCCGTTTTTCGTTACGGCTTTTGTAAGCTTATCTGCCATATTAATAAACCTCACTATAAAAAATTTCGGGAGAAAAAATCAGCTCATTTTTATAAATGAGCTGATTTCAAGTCTTTTTGTGATCGTCTAATATAAGAATATATTATCAAAAGGATTAAACGCGGGTAACATTTGCCGCCTGCGGACCCTTTGCACCTTCTACAACCTCAAATTCAACTTCTGCGCCTTCTTCAAGGGTTTTGTAACCGTCCATAGCGATTGCTGAAAAATGAACAAAAACATCTGTTCCTTCTTCAGTTTCGATGAAACCAAATCCCTTCTCGGCGTTAAACCACTTTACCTTACCTTTTTGCATAATTCGTCCCTCCATTTTCGGTCACTTCTTTGTTGACCACCCGCTTAGTATATCACTTCGCCCAATTTATGTCAACATATTTTTGGGGAAATAACAAAAAAAATCCGTTCTTCTTTGTCGTCGGGTGTCGAAAACTCAAAAGGCTTGTAAATTCCTATTACATCAAGGTCTGTACTCGCTGAAATATCGGTTATTTCTTCAACTTTATATGCCTTCTCGGATTGAAATTCGTCAAACCGGATATAGCTTCCGTCGGGCTGCTCGCAAAAGAAATTCAGTTCAAAATCGCATATCCCCGTTTCCTCGTCAAACTCGCTTTGCCATACATAATAAATTCCCTGTTCCTCATTGACAAAGGTATTACCGCCTAAAATCTCACGCAGCTTATGTTCACTGTTGATGTCAAAAATCATAATTCCGTCAGGATTAAGATAGTTCTTAACCAGTTTGAACACCTGTTTAAGGTCATCGGGGTCGGTTATGTAGTTAAGTCCGTCAAGAGCGCAAACTATGGCGTCAACCGTGCCGTAAAGCTCCATCTCAGTCATATCCTGATTGAGGAACAGTATATCAAGCCCCTCTGCCGCCGCCTTTTCACGGGCAATATTCAGCATTTCACAGGAAAGGTCAAGCCCAATCATATCATAGCCACGCTTTGCCATAGGAATTGTTATATTTCCCGTGCCGCAGGCAAGGTCTAAAATAAGCTTTGGTTTTTTGCCAAACTTTTCAAATATTCTTTCGTAGTAGTCCACAAACGCATTATAATCAACATCCTGAAGTTTGTCGTAGACCTCTGCAAAATCGTTATACATATAATCACACCTTTCATAATTAAAAAGGGTATACTACTTCTAAGGCTGAAAGAAAATTGTTCAGATTGTTTGTTCGACCGACCGCGGTGTACTGTGTGGTACATAAGGGAGGTCAAACGGGCGATATGGGCAATTTTACTCAGCCTACAGCTTTTCCAGCTTAACATATGCCGCCATTAAGTTCTTCTCACCAACTGAATCAAATTTCACTCTCAGGAACATATCCGCACCAAGAGCCTTTGCTTCGATTACCGTTCCTTCACCGAACTTGCGGTGCATCACTCTGTCGCCCGGTGCAAAATCAAGCTCTGCAGACGGAGCAGCGGTTGCGGTTTTGGGAACAGCCTCGGTTTTGAATGAGGACTTGTCCATTGTAGGTCTTTTGGCAAATCCGAAATCAAACAGTTCATCGCTTGCTGTGCGGTGTTTTTCCTCGTTAACAAATTCCTTGGGAATTTCCTTGAGAAATCTTGATTTCATATTATATTTAGTCATACCAAACAATGTTCTCGAATCTGTATGGGTCAGGAACAATCGCTGCTTTGCACGGGTTATGCCCACATAGCAAAGACGGCGTTCCTCTTCCATCTCTTCCTCGGTATTCATTGAGCGGACACCGGGAAACAACCCCTCCTCCATACCGACAAGGAACACATTTTTGAATTCCAGCCCCTTGGCGCTATGAAGGGTCATAAGCGTTACCGTCTCCTGAGCCTCGTCATAATTATCAACATCTGCCACAAGTGAGATGTTTTCAAGCAAATCCTCAAGCCGTGTTTCAGGGTTCTGGCGAACGGTTTCCTGAACCATTGACAAGAATTCCTTCAGGTTTTCCACTCTTGTCCGGCTTTCCACAGTATCCTCTGCTTCCAATGCGGACATCATTCCGGTATCGTACATCACACCACGAACAAACGCCTCGAGGCCTTCCTCGCTGTTTCGTTTTGCAGACAAGCCCAAGATAAGCTTTGAAAATTCGCCAAGCTTTGTAGCACCTCGTTTTAGCTCTGTATACTCGTCGGCGTGACGGGAAATTTCAAGAGCACTACGTCCCGTTTCCGCAGAAATTGTCATTATCTTATCTACTGTTGTGTCGCCGATTCCACGCTTTGGCTCGTTTACAATGCGGGCAAAAGCCACATTGTCGGTGTGGTTCTGGATAAGTCTTAAGTACGAGGTCAAATCCTTGATTTCCTTGCGGTCATAGAACCTGAGACCGCCAAACACCCTGTAGGGAATAGCGTTACGCAGGAGCGTGTCCTCGACTACTCGTGATTCGGCATTCATACGGTAGAGTATCGCAAAATCGTTGTAGCTGCCGCCTTGTGAATGAATTTCATTTATCTTTTCGGCGATATACCGCGCCTCGTCGTGCTCGTTGCCGGCGTTGTAAACCGTGACAAGGTCGCCCGCACCGTTCTGCGTCCACAATTTTTTTGATTTTCTGCCGCGGTTGTTGTCAATTACGCCGTTTGCGGCGCTTAAAATATTTTGAGTGCTTCGGTAGTTTTCCTCCAGTTTGATGGTCTTTGCGTTTTCAAACTCGTCCTCAAAGCCTAAGATATTTGTAATATCCGCACCTCTGAACTTATAGATACTCTGGTCATCATCGCCCACAACACAAATATTTTTGCGTTTTGCCGCAAGAAGGCTGACCAGCCTGTACTGGGCGTGGTTGGTATCCTGATACTCGTCAACCAGGATATATTTGAACTTATTCTGATAGTATTCCAAAACATCGGGGTTTTCCTCAAAAAGCCGTACCGTGCACATAATCAGGTCATCAAAATCTAAGGCATTGTACTTTGCCAGCTTTTCCTGATAGATTTTATAGACTCTGGCAACTACCGTCTTATAGTAATCCGTTTTGAATATTTCGGCATAGTCCTTGGGATAAATCAGCTCGTTTTTAGCCTGACTGATTGCCGCATCAATGGACTTTGGCGGATACTGCTTGGTATCAAGGTTAAGCTCCTTCATACAGTCCTTGATAAGGGTCTGACGGTCTGCCGTGTCAAAGATAACAAAGCTTTTGTCGTAGCCCAGTCGGTCAATATCACGGCGCAGAAACTTCACGCAGGACGAGTGGAAGGTTGAAGCCCAAACTCCCTCGCCCACAGCGCCCAGCTTTGCCGAAAGTCTTGCCTTCAGTTCTGCCGCTGCCTTATTGGTAAAGGTTATCGCAAGAATGTTATACGGGTTCACGGGGTCAACAGAAAGATATCTGCGCAGCTCCGGCGGAAGCTCGTCAATTTCGCCCTCCGAAAACCACTGGAGTATCTCGAGTTCTTCGTCTGATATATTGGGGACAGCTGTGTCAAAGTACGCCTGGCCATAGAGCATCAGGTGTGCAATCTTATGTATAATTACAGTCGTCTTGCCTGAGCCTGCTCCTGCAATTACAAGGAGCGGGCCCTCGGTATTCACAACTGCCTCAAGCTGTTTGTTATTCAGATTAGACCAGCTGTTTGCTATTATTTTTTTTCGTATATCTAAAAAATTCATTTTGTGTTCTTCCTTTATTTCTCCATTTAACGGATAATTCCGCCGCCGACAACTCCGTTTCCGCACAACTCATAGAACACAACCGCCTGTCCGGGGGTTACCGCCCGTTGCGGTTCATCAAATTCTACTTTGGCTGTGCCGTCACTCATCGGGGAAACGGTTGCTTTTGCCGGTTTTGCGCTGTAACGCACCTTGGCAAGAACCGAAATTGGCTCTGTAAGCTCTTCAATACTGATAAAGTTCAGCTTATCAGCAAGCAGTTCCTTTGAGAATTCGGTGCCTTTTTCGCCCAGAACAACCTCGTTGGTTTCGGGGTTGATTTTTGTCACAAACATGGGCTTACCGAAGGTAACGCCAAGGCCTTTGCGTTGGCCGATTGTGTAGTGGATAATTCCCTTATGTCTGCCAAGAACATTTCCCTCAGCGTCCACAAACTCACCCTCGGGCATAACTGTTCCGGTATGTTTTTCTATAAACGCCGCATAGTCCTGATCGGGAATAAAGCATATTTCCATACTGTCGGACTTATGAGCGGTCAGAAGTCCCAGTTCTTCTGCAATTTTACGGGTTTCGTCCTTGCTTTCAAGCCCGCCCAGCGGCATAAGTGTTTTTGAAAGCTGATTTTGAGTCAACGAGTACAGAACATAGGTCTGGTCTTTTTGTGCGGACTCAGCATTTTTAAGCAGGTATCTGCCCAATTCTTCATTATATTCAATTTTTGCGTAGTGACCCGTTGCGATATAGTCTGCACCAAGGGATTCGGCACATTTCAGCATTTCGTCAAATTTGAGAAATTTATTGCAGACTATACAAGGGTTCGGGGTTCTTCCGTTTTGGTATTCGCTTACAAAGTACTCAATTACATTTTCACGAAAGCTTTCACGGAAATCCGCAACAATGTGCTCAATCCCAAGCTTGTCGCAGACCGCTTTTGCATCGGCAACCGCTGAGCATTCGCCCTCTGCCACCTTATCGTCCCACAGACGCATAGTAAGCCCGATTACCTCGTAGCCCTCTTTCAATAGAAGTGCCGCCGCAACGCTTGAGTCAACGCCGCCCGACATACCTATAACTACTTTCTTTTTGTTCATATACTGATATTTTCAAAAAGGCTGACATAACCCGTCAGCCTTTTCCCTTTCAATGGTTTAGTTTTCTTCTCCGTCTTCGTGATGGCCGTGGCAGCACGAGCAATCACCATTGCAACCAACAATCCCTGTCGGGTCGATTCCCTGACGGTTGTAGTAGTCGGCAATTGCAGAATGGATTGCCTCCTGTGCAAGGTTTGAACAGTGCATCTTTACCGGAGGAAGACCGTCAAGGGCCTCGGCAACTGCGACATTGGTGATTGCAAGAGCCTCGTCAATGGTCTTGCCCTTTACCATTTCTGTCGCCATACTCGATGTTGCAACAGCCGCACCGCAACCAAAGGTCTTGAACTTTACTTCTTCAATCTGTTTGGTCTCGTCGTTTATCTTCATATAAATCTTCATTATATCGCCGCACTTGGGGTTTCCTACCTGACCTACGGCATTTGCATCTTCTATTTCACCCACATTTCTCGGATTTGAGAAGTGGTCCATTACCTTTTCGCTATACATAATATTTCTCCTTTGTAAACTAATTATTCTTAACCGTCTCATAAAGAGGAGACATATCTCTGAGTCTTGCAACTATTGTTTTCAGCTCGTCTACAATCCGGTCTGCATCTTCCACCTTGTTGCTCTCGCCAAATGTAACTCTCAGCGAGCCGTGAGCAACCTCGTGCTTTAAGCCGATTGCAAGCAGCACATGTGACGGGTCTAAAGAACCCGATGTGCAGGCGCTGCCGCTCGACGCCGAAATGCCCTTCATATCAAGCATAAGGAGAAGCGACTCGCCCTCAATGAACTCAAACGAAATATTTGCATTACTTGCCATTCTCTCTGTACGATGACCGTTAAGTCTCGTATACGGGATTTCAGCCAGAACTCTGTCGATAAATCTGTCGCGCATTGCCATAAGCTTGGTCGTATGTGCCGGTATATCAGCCGTTGCAAGCTCGATTGCCTTGCCAAGTCCCACAATAGCCGCCACATTTTCGGTTCCGGCTCTGCGGTTTCGTTCCTGACCGCCGCCGGTTATAAATGTAGAGATTTTGGCGCCCTGTCTGATATACAGCGCACCTGAGCCCTTGGGGCCATAGAACTTGTGACCGGTAAGTGAAAGCAGGTCAACATTCAGTTTATTTACATCTATATCCATCATTCCGATTGCCTGAACTGCGTCGGTGTGAAACAAAACACCTGCTTCTTTTGTGATTTTTCCAATTTCTTCAATCGGCATAATTGTTCCTATCTCGTTGTTGGCTGTCATAATTGTAACAAGGATTGTTTTATCGGTTATTGCATTTTTCACCGATTCGGGAGATACCATACCATATTCGTCAACGGGCAGGTATGTCACCTCAAACCCTTCCTTTTCAAGAGCCATACAAGTATGAAGTACCGCGTGGTGTTCAACAGCTGATGTAATAATATGGTTACCCTTCTGGCGATTTGCCATAGCCACGCCGCGGATAGCCCAGTTGTCCGCCTCGGTTCCCGAGCCGGTAAAGAAGATTTCCTTTTCCTGCGCACCGATGGCCTTTGCCACCTGTTCGCGGGCAATGTTAATTGCCTTTTTTGCTTCCCTGCCTTCAGCGTATACCGTTGAAGCGTTACCGAAGTTCTCGGTCAGGTACGGAAGCATTGCATCCAGAACCTCGCGCTTTAAGGGCGTGGTTGCCGAATGGTCAACATAAATCCTATTATCCATTTTTATCCTACCTTTCCGGGCAGATTTTTTCTGCCGATTGCGGAGTATCGCATTTTGCGAATAATCTATGAAAAGTAGACCTCTCCGTTTATGTAAATCTTAAATTTAAAGCACTGCTATGCGTTTTTGTATTTTTCGGTCTCGGCAACTGCCATTTTGTCACACCGCTCGTTTTCGGGGTGGCCTGCGTGACCCTTTACCCAGACCAGCTCAACGCTGTGGTTTTCAAGAAGGTTCAGCAGTCTTTCCCAAAGGTCAGGGTTGAGAGCCTTTTCCTTTTTGGTACGCATCCAGCCGTTTTGTCGCCACTTTTCAGCCCAGCCGCAATTGATTGCATCAATCAGATACTTTGAATCGCTGTAAAGTGTGACATCGCACCGCTCCTTAAGGGCTTCCAGTCCGACTATTGCCGCGGTAAGCTCCATACGGTTATTGGTAGTCTCCTTTGCGCCGCCGGAAAGCTCCTTTTCAGCCGTGCCGTATCTCAGCACAACACCATAGCCGCCAGGGCCGGGGTTGCCGCTGCACGCACCGTCGGTAAAAATTTCAACCTTCTTCAACTCACTCATCTGTAGCACTGCTCCAAATTCTTTTTTTGCAAGCGCAGCAATGGAAAAACCCAGATTTGCGCTCCACATTGTATTGTATCACAGGTTTTTGAAAAAATCTATATTATTTTAACAAATATATGAAAAAATATTAATTATGAACCAAGTTTTCCGCCTTTGTTCTTTGCTTAACATTCCACGCTTGCCTGTGCGCTGATTTTACCTGTCTTTTCACGGCAGATTTCACGGTAAAACGCCGCCTGTGCAGTTTCCATATACGGAACAACCCATAAAAGTAAAATTCCGAATGTAAATGCACTCAGGATAAACCAACCAATAAAGCTCAGATGCAGACAGAACAGCCTGCCCTTATTGCCCTCCATAAGCTTCATTGAGGCAAGACGGGCTTCGCGGTGCTTCATGTCCGGATTTTCAAGCAGTATGTAGTAGCTCATACTGTATTCATAATACTTGATAATTCCCGGAATAATAAACAAAAGCGACCACAAAAATATAAAAAGATTATTTACTACATATAAAACAAGAGCATCAGAGAATCTCTTGAAGCCGTCAAACAGATTATTGACATCAAAGTTGACATCGTCCAAAACATTAAACGCAATACCGGCCATACCCAAAAGAAAGGGACCGCCAATTACCAGCGTTGCTATATTGGAAACCGGTGCACAAGCACCAAGAATAAGCTCATAAACTAATGTTACGAGGGCAAACCTTCCCCACTTACCCGACAAAGCATTCCACGCAACATTTCTAAAATCTTTTGCAAACATATTTATTCCCCCTTTAGTACTGTTTTTATTATATAATTATAAATGCGTTTAATTTGTTTGTCAAATATTTCTTTGGATAAATTTTCGCAATATACAGATAATAGCAATGTAAAATTGATTTAAAGGAGACTAATATATGAAAGCAACAGGAATTGTAAGACGCATAGATGATCTGGGTAGAATTGTCATTCCCAAGGAAATCCGCCGTACTATGCGGATTCGCGAGGGGGACCCGCTTGAAATTTATACCGAGAGTGACGGTACAGTAATATTTAAAAAATACTCACCCATAGGTGAGCTTGGCGAGTTTGCTCATCAGTATGCCGAGTCGCTGGCAAAAACAACCGGACTTGCCTGTGTTATTTCAGACAAAGATACCATTATTGCTGTTTCAGGCGCACCCAAAAAGGAGCTTGCCGACAAAAAGTTGTCATCTGAGGCGGAAAAGATAATGCACAAAAAGACCGGTTTCCTGTCAACCCAGTCAAGCACCGATGTTACAATCGTTGACGGTAACGAAAATTACAAAGCCGGCGTTATTGCCCCCATTGTTTTCGAGGGCGACAGTATCGGCTCGGTTATGATTATCTCACCTGACGGCAAAAAGGACTTTGGCGATGTTGAATCAAAGCTTGCCGAAGTTGCCGCAGGCTTCTTAGGAAAAACAATGGAATAAAAAAGAAGTTTACAGGAAACGATGTCGCAAGATGCCATTCTGAGTGAAGACTTAAAGCGAAGTAGAAGAATCTTACAGGAATAAAGCTCCCTCGCTTCCTTTCACCCTCTCAGGATGACATTTTTGTTTAAAGCTTTTTATGTAAATCACCTAAATTAAATTTTCTCAGCGACTCAGTTAAATAAAATTTCTAAACTAATAACAAATTTTTTGTGCACACTAAAAGAGCTAACTGAAATCAAAATCAGTTAGCTCTTAATTTTTTAATATTTAATGTTGCCAAATCGTTGTCATTTTTATTTACAAATAGGCAAAAACGGTTTAGCTATGCGGTTTTCAAAGGCTGAAACTTGCGAGGTAAGGGTTTTATGTTCAGAACCTTAAAAACAGGCTTCTATCGTTCCATTTTAATAATTCTATTAAATCAATCTTTTCGGTGTGATTTCATCTGATATTCAAATAAACCATGTTTGCTACAATAAAAACAAATTTTACCGCCGTACATTTTCGGGAAACGCACAGCCGAGTCCTGTTCGGGATATAGTTTTATCGTAAGCACCCTGTCAAACCTTACATATGACACAAAGCTTATATAATGCTCCTTTGTCATTTCGTGATTAAATTCAATATAATAATCGTCCTCGATTTCAGAAATGTTGATTGTGTGCTCATCATCTGCCGAAACTGCCTTTAAAGCTTCAAGCTGTTTTCCGCAACACACAACCTGACTGTTGCCTGTTCCTTGCATAAAGCTCCCACAACACGGACACACATAGAATTTTGTCCTTTTCATATTACCCGCTTCCTCCAAATTTTGTTTGAGATCGCCTGACAGAATGGTTTTCTCGCTCACTCCAAGAATATCAGCCAAAGCTGATACTGTTGATACATCAGGGAATCCGTGTCCCGTCTCCCATTTTGAAACTGTTTTCGGCACAACGCCAAGAATATCTGCAACCTCTTTTTGAGTCATTCCTTTGGCTTTTCTTAAATCGCAAAGGAGTTTTCCGTTTTTATTTAAATCCATTTTCATAACCTCCACAATTTAAGTATAAAGCAGTAATAGAATAAAAACAATCCACTATCCGTACACATTCAATATTACCAAACAAAAGGTATCAAACGATATTTGACTTTTTGCTTATACTCACGATATCCATCCAGTTCCTTTTCAAGAAACTCTTCTTCACTCTTAATTCTCATCGAAATGATAAGAGGATATGCAAGCAAAAACACGGCTACTGCGCCAAACACTACTCCTTTTGGCAAGGAATACCACTGAAATCGAACTCCTAGTCCGGCAACAATAAACCCTGCCAAAAACATAATTCCGCTTAGAATTACAACCAATTTCTGCTTTGACTGTTTTTCTTTTGCATTAAGTCGCTTTTTTAGTAATTCAGGATTTTTAAACATCATTACAATTCCTGCAAAAAACATTGGAACAAACAAAATTCCCATAAATAGCCAACCATTGAAGAAAGAAAGCGTACCGGCAGGAATAAATATCATAAGCCCGGTCAAAGCCATTCCGAAAAACATTTTAGCTACTGCGTGTATGAATAATTTTATTGTCATAATATCTCTCTTTCCAAAACAACAGAATCGTGATAACAAATTCTTATTTACCTGTTATATACCCCAAATAATTGAGGCAACATTATACAAGGTTACAAGTAACAAGAACACTCCCAGCAACAAGAAATAATTTGCTGAGTTCTTTTGCTGTTTATCCTTGTACTCTTTAGAGGTTATAAACATTGTGGTTGCTAAACAAACAAATGTTATCGGCATTGTAATATCTGTTGAAAGAGCCCTTGTTAAGCCCAAAATTGCAAATGCTACTGTTAATGCCGAGAAAATTAGTTTTAGATTTTTCATACAATCACTCCTTTGTCAAATTGGAATTTAATGCTCTCACAATTTGAAATCTTATTTCTTTATTACTTTCTTGCACCACGTGCGTTTGTTGCACTTGGGACACTTTAAATAACGGGTAGTTCCCATATGTATCGCATTAAGTGCCTGCGTATAGGTAGGCACAATCTCGTGACCGCAATTTTTGCATTTATAGGCACCCACACTGACTTCAAGCTTTAATGCATAGAAGCACGGTATCAAAAACACAACGCAAACACTAAGAATCGTGACAAGTTGCCACACTCCTTCGGGTATCAAGAATGTAGTAATAAAGAGACCTGCAATCAGCGCCGTAATACTTACGGTCATAATTACCCACATTGAAGACCAGATTATTTTATTCTTCTTCTCTAATTCTTTTGCCATTTCAAGCAAAAGCTGTTCGTTTTTTTGATTGTTGTTTTCCATACTGATTTTCTCCCCATTTAATAATTCGTTTACTGTAATACCAAGGATTTCGCACAAATCAAGCATAAGAGAGGCGTCAGGCAACCCTTTCCCACGCTCCCATTTCGAAACAGCTCTATCTGTAATTCCGAGTTTTTCAGCAAGAGCTGCTTGTGTTAAATTGTTCTTTCTTCTTTGTGATGAAATAAATTCGCCAATCTTGATTTGATTCATTAGTTCATCCTCCTTTCGCACTTATTGTAATCAAAAATATTGCAGAAGTACACATACCAACCGTTGAGAGGAGAACCAAACGATTAGTTGAGTACGTGAAATTCTTATTTGTTGAACTGTTCGACATATTGGAATTTATCATTTGAAAGCTATCAATACAGCTCTACATGGCGAACCGTCCGCACCTGATAAATTCAGCGGTGCAGCATTTAAAAAATAAACACCTTCAGGCACTTCTGATAAACGAATTCCCTCAAGCAAGATAACATTAGCACTCAAAAGTACAAGATGTACTGCCATTGGGGCATTTTGCGGACCGATTGTCTGGGATTCATTTCCTAAAATCAAAACATCTGAAGATGCAAATACCTTTGCTGCCTCAAGTGACACTTCGGCATCACCTTTAATTAGAATTCTTTTTGCCGCTTCAATGTTCTGTTTTTTCGCTTTTTCAATTATTCCTGCCGCATCATCACCGGTGACAATACCATTATGTTCTGCCACATAAGACATTCCCACAAATGTCTCTAAGCATATCTCATCTACAGTTTTTCCGTCTTTTATAAAATGAAATGGTGCATCTATATGTGTACCGTTATGTGCACACATATCAAATGCTGTCAAATTATACACTTCACCTTTGTCCATTGATTTAAGTATCTTTTTCTCAGGGAGAGGATCGTCGGGATACACCTGACAACCGAAAACTTCTTGTGAAATATCGTAAATTTTCATTGCTTAATTCCTCACTACAAATTAAAGTTTAATGTCATTGCAAACCTGTATAATTTTGTCTGCAGCGCCTTTAGCACCTGAACTGTTCTTAAACCCCTCAGCAATTTTCTTGGCATTTTGCTTATAGGTGTCAACACTTAATATTTTATTTATTGCACTCAAAACGGATGCCCCGTTCGATTTATCAAGTTTTACTCCCGCACCAAGCTGTGAAACTCGCTCGGCAACACCTTTTTGCTCTGATGTTTGTGGTAGCATAACGAGTGGAACTTCAAAATATAAACTTTCACTGACACTGTTCATTCCGCAGTGTGATACAAACACATCAGCTTTTTCCAAAACAGAAATTTGGTCAACATGTGAATAAATTGATATGTTTTCCGGTAGCTCTCCAAAATCCTCGATAGCTACCAAATTACCAACTGACATAATTACCTGATAATCTGTATTTGCCAAAGCAGACATACAAGCTTTGTAAAAAGGCATCATATCATTATTTACAGTTCCCATAGAGATATAAATCAGTTTATCTTTTCTTTTCTCAACCTTTTCGCTTGCAAGGCGAATTGAAGGTCCAACAAATGCGTACTTTTCCGAAAAAGTCTCTGAACAAGGTTGAAACCCAGGAGATGTATAGACAATCGTGTGGGTGTTATCATCATTGCCGATAATATCAAGAATACTATTTACGGGATACCCCTTATCCTTTAGTCTTTTGACTTGTTTAGATGTTTTTGACATAGCGAAAAGCATCTTCAACAAATCTCCAAGACCTTGTTTCATAATCTTTGCCGAATGCTGATTAAATGCAAAGGTTGTTGTTGATGAAACAAAAGGAATACCAAGCTTTAATGCAACGGCTTTTCCCCATAATGCCATAGAATCTGCCACGATACAATCAGGCCTAAGCTCTGTCATTTCCCTGCAAACCTTGTCATCAAGAGCCAATGTAGTATCTACCAATATCTTTGTAGAAAATGCTAAGTCTTTTCCTACACGGGTAGCGTCTTTGGCGCTTAAGTTTTGCTCCGTATCATAATCGTCGCAGGATATAAATGTTGCTCCTGCCGACTCGATTTTTTCGCGCATAATGTTATATGAATAATACCATACCTTGTGCCCACGAGAAACGAGTTCCTTGACAACACCCAAAGTTGGGTTAGTGTGTCCGTGTGCAGGAATACAAAAGAAAACTATTTTGCTCATATTTTATTCCTCTATTTTAGAAAAAACTTGT
>SVJR01000029.1 GCA_015068845.1 Oscillospiraceae bacterium | reverse complement strand
CACAAAATAAAGAAGTCCTTCAGCCAATGAGATTGGGTCTGCGCCACCGCCGAGAACACCTATCTGCGACAAAGTGATAAAGGCAATAAGCAAACCGTAAATACCCTGAGTACCGGGAAGAAGCTGAAGGATAAGAACCTTACCAAACTTCTGCGGGTCTTCAGTTACAACGCCTGCTGCAGCCTCGCCCGCCATACCAACACCGACAGCTGAGCCAATGCCGGCAAGAAGTGCAGAAATCGCTGCGCCCAAAAGTGCAAATACCATACCTAATCCGTTCATAATTTCCATATTTAACAAAACCTTTCTGCCTGCTTATAGTTTTTGTGTTTGCGACCGCAGGCAAGTTGCAGTTATAATTTAATCATTTTTTATTTCATAATAATTTGTTTCAGCCCTGAACGGTGAATACTTTTCGCCACCGCCGTCATAGAACTTGCCGAAGAACTCGACAAACTGAAGTCGGTTTGTGTGAACATACGCACCAAGCAGATTGATGCCTATATTTAGGGTATGCCCCACAACAAACACAATCGCGAACGCAATCGCACCTAAGACTCCGCCGCCGAACATACTGCCCATTTTATTGAAAACATTGGCAATAACTCCGGTGGCAAGGCCAAGCGCCAGAAGTCTTGAATATGAAAGTATATCGCTGAGATACCCTGTCACATTATAAAGTTCATAGAGGCCTTTTGCCAGACGCTTGAACGGGTTTTTCGATGAACGGCCCGCCGTCAAGGCAATACCCACAGCACCGATTCCCGCAACAATTGCGGCGACTGTACCCACACTCGCCGGAAGCTTGAAGCTGAGACCTGCCATATCTACAAACATCTGCATTGTGAGAAGATATACTATTGCACCGCCAACCAGCATATACCAAAAGAGTACATCGTACAATGCGTCCTTCCAGTTTCGCTCACGAATAAGCGAATACAGCTTCATTCCAAGGCCGGCAAACAAGTGGATTATACCAACCAGAAGTGAGAAAATAAGCATTCGCATCGGCTCGTTCATGGGAGAGAACCATAGTGGCTGAATCACAATATCCTTGTTGAAGAAGGTCTTTGCGATAACCTGGATTGCATCGCCAAAGTAGCCGCCGAACATTACGCCCCAGAATGTGGTTGAAATACCGCAGTAAAGGAACATCTTAAGGGATTTTTGGAGTCCCTCCTTCATTCTTGGGAACTTCCACAGGGCCAATCCACAGATAAGAACCATCAGTATTCCGTAAGCTGCATCCGAAAGCATTAAACCGAACAAAAAGTAATAGAACACCGCCATTGCGGCTGTCGGGTCAATCTCGCCTTTGCCGGGTAAGCTGAAGGTTTCAAGCACTCCCTCAAGCGGTGCGGCAAAGCCGTTGTTTTTGAGAAGCACCGGCACATCGTCACCGTCTGCCGGAGTACACTCGATTGCGGCTCCCCATTTTTCGGACAGCTCCTTTTCAATTGCCGCTGCCTTATCCGAGGGAATATAGCCATTCATTGCAAAGGTGCTGCGACTGTGGCCGAGCTGTTCAAGAACCCTATACTTTTCAATACGCATTGAATAGTAGTCAACAAGAAACTTTATATCATCACGCAAACTCTCAAAACTGCATATTTCCTGCTTTGCATTGCTTATATCAATTCGGCACTTTTCAATCTCCGTTTCGAATTCCTTTATCGCATCTTTGGGTATTCCGTCACACACGAATGCCGGTTGGGCAAAACCCATATACCGCAACTGTTCTTCCGTTTCATCACTTTGAAACTTGCTGCAGATTATCACCGCATAGGTCTGGGTGTCGGTACTGCCTATAACTTCAAAATGAGCAGTGTCGGCAATCCCCTTCACTTCCCGCTTTTCGCAGACTTCAGAGAACTGCTTTGCAAGTGTCTCCTCGGTCCACTTTTCAGGGAAAGTCCCGACAAACGCCGCCGTTTTGCTTGTTCCTCGGTATTTCATCGAAATCGGAAGCCCCTCCCATGGGGTAAGTGCCTCTATATCACCGGTAAGCCTAATAATTTTTATTTTTTTGTCTGATATCTCTTTTTCGAGCTTTGTTATTTTTGATACCGCATCTGAAATTCTGTCTTTTTCTGTAAGCTTTTCGTCATAGACTTCACGACTAAGCTGTTCCCTGCCGTTAAAAGACGCAAAAAGCGATTTTGATTCCGGCTTATAGCTATCAAGGATATCAAGCGCTGCCTCACAATCGTTTTTGGCTTTTTGGAACAGTGAACGAGAATTCAGGGTATCCATTCCTTCAAAGCCGGTATCAGTTTTTTCAAAGGTTCGCACATCGACCATACCCATACGCTGAATGGCTTCAAGGATTTTTTTGCGGTCCTTCCTGAGCCCGAAAATACTGATTTTAGACATTGGCATAACTGCCATATCTGTCACCTCTTTTTTAGTTAAGCCGTGGGGAGTCGAACCCTACAAGCCTTAAACTTGATTAATTTGCACTCTTTCAACTTGTCGTCCTCGAAAGGCTGGCGTATATTTGCGGATTTTTCCGCAGTATTACGCAAAATTTGTGTTTTTAAACCTTATGGTGTTTGTCTCCCCACGGCTTAATGAGCATTTTCTTGATTTTTGCTATCGCCTCGCTGTATTTTGCCGACACAGCCTCTTCCATAGCTTTAATCTCGCTATCAATCTTCTTTTGATTTTCTGCACTTTGCTCTTCCGTAAAATTCCGGGCTTCGGCTGATTTCTCATTTAAAAAGGCTTCTCCTGCTGATTTTGCCTTTTCAATTATTTCCGCGGCCTCTACTTTTGCCTTTTCAAGAATAAGCTCCGCCGATTTTTCAGCTGATTTTTCGGTTTTCTCCGCTGAAAGCTCTGCATTACGGATTTTTTCAATTGTTTCAGTTGTCAAGATATCACATCCTTTTGATTATTTGGAGGCTTGTTAAAAAGCGTTTATATTCTCTTTCATTTTAACATTTATGAAATAGTATGTCAATCTTATTATTGCCACATTTGCAAAAATTTTACACCTTTTTTTATACGAGAAAACCGCAAGGCTCACGCCTTGCGGTTTTTAAAAATCTTAAATTAGAACTTGGGTCTTGCAATGTAGTGTGTATGCAAGAGTTCGTGCGATTTGTGGCTACCCGGTTTTTCAAGGAATTCTGAGTAGAGAAGCTTGATATCGGGGTTCTCGTGGCTCTTGCGAATAGGAAGTGATGCATCTTCTGCATAAAGACCTGCTGCACGCTTTGCCTTGAGGTCGATGTCCATACGAATTGCTGAATCAACGATAGGCTGTCCGCCGCCTGTTACACAGCCGCCGGGGCAAGCCATAACCTCGATGAAGTGATAGTTTGCCTTGCCGTCTCTAACATCATTGAGAACCTTTCTTGCATTGCCAAGACCGCTGACAACAGCAACCTTAACCTCGGTACCTGCAACTGTGAGGGTTGCTTCCTTGATACCGTCTGTACCTCTTACTGCTTCGTAGTCAAGCTTATCAAAGGACTTGCCTTCGAGAACTTCAACAACTGTTCTGAGTGCCGCTTCCATAACACCGCCTGTTGCACCGAAGATAACGCCGGCACCACTTGCTTCTTCAAACGGGTTGTCAAACTTTTCGTCAGGAAGCTTGTTGAAGAGGATACCTGACTGCTTAATCATCTTTGCAAGTTCGCGTGTTGAGATAACTGCATCAACATCACGGAGCTTGTTTACTTCCATTTCAGGACGGCCTGCTTCGAACTTCTTAGCAACACAGGGCATAACTGAAACTACAAACATCTTAGCGGGGTCGATACCCATCTTTTCAGCATAGTAAGTCTTAAGGATTGCACCAAACATCTGGTGAGGTGACTTACATGTTGAAAGATTGTCGAGGAAGTCAGGGAAGTTGTGTTCACAGAACTTAATCCAACCGGGGCTGCAGGATGTAATCATCGGGAGCTTGCCACCATTCTGAAGTCTTTCAATAAACTCTGTTCCTTCTTCCATAATTGTCAGGTCAGCACCTGTATCGGTATCAAATACGCCGTCAAATCCCATTCTTCTGAGAGCTGCAGCCATTTTACCTGTAACGGGTGTACCGATTTCGTAACCGAATTCTTCACCAAGGCCAACTCTTACTGCAGGAGCAGTCTGAACAACAACATATTTTTCAGGGTCGTTAATAGCCGCCCAAACCTCGTCTGTGTTGTCCTTTTCACGGAGTGCGCCTGTGGGGCAAGCTACGATACACTGACCGCAGTTTACGCAGGGAACTTCGCCAAGTGACTTGTTGAAGGGTGATGCAATTATTGTTTTGAAGCCTCTTTCAGTTGCATCGATAACTGAAACAGTCTGGATTGTCTTACAAGCACTTACGCAACGACGGCAGAGAACGCACTTGTTGTTGTCTCTTACGATTGACGGTGAAACCTCGTCGATATCGTATTCGTTTCTCTCGCCCATATATGTGATGTCTGTAACACCGAGTTCGTCTGCCAGCTTCTGGAGCTCACAATTCTGGTTACGAGCACAAGTCAAGCACTTGCGGTCGTGGTTTGAAAGCAAAAGTTCAAGATTAACTTTTCTTGCATCTCTTACTTTCTGTGTATTTGTGAGAACTTCCATACCCTCTGATACGGGGTATACACAGGCAGCCTGAAGATTTCTCGCGCCTACAACCTCAACTATACACATTCTGCAAGAACCGGTCTGGCTTACATCCTTCAGATAGCAAAGGGTAGGTATTTCGATATTTGCACTACGGGCAGCTTCCAGAACAGTGTAGTTTGCAGGAACACTAAGGCTCTGACCGTTTATTTTAATATTAACCATTTCCATGTTATTCACTCTCCCTTTCCTTATTTTTTAATGATTGCGCCAAATTTACAGCTATCCATACAAACGCCGCACTTAACGCACTTCTCAGAATCAATTGTGAAGGGTGACTTGATTTCGCCTGTGATTGCACCAACAGGACACTTCTTAGCACAAAGGCTGCAGCCCTTACACTTATCTGCAACGATTTCGTACTTAACGAGCTTCTTACATACACCTGCAGGACAAACCTTGTCACGAACATGCGCTTCATACTCGTCACGGAAATACTTGAGAGTACTGAGAACAGGGTTGGGAGCTGTCTGACCGAGACCGCAGAGAGCTGTTGCCTTGATGCTGTAGCAGAGCTCTTCCATCTTGTCAAGGTCTTCCATTGTTCCGTTACCTGATGTAATCTTTTCTAAGATTTCGTAAAGCCTCTTTGTACCTACACGGCAGGGAGTACACTTACCGCAGGATTCGTCAACTGTGAATTCAAGGAAGAACTTAGCAATATCAACCATACAGTTGTCTTCGTCCATAACGATAAGACCACCGCTGCCCATCATTGAGCCGATTGCCATAAGTGAATCGTAGTCGATAGGTGTGTCAATGAGGTGCTGGGGAATACATCCGCCTGAAGGACCGCCGGTCTGTGCAGCCTTGAACTTTTTGCCGTTCGGGATACCACCACCGATTTCTTCAACGATTTCGCGGAGGGTTGTACCCATAGGAACTTCAACAAGACCTGTGTTGTTAATCTTACCACCAAGAGCGAATACCTTTGTACCCTTGCTCTTTTCTGTACCAATGCCCTTAAACCATTCAGCACCGTTCAGAATAATCTGAGCGATGTTTGCGTATGTTTCAACATTGTTAAGGAGTGTAGGTTTCTGCCAGAGACCCTTAACTGCAGGGAACGGAGGACGGGGACGGGGTTCGCCGCGGTGACCTTCGATTGATGTGATGAGGGCAGTTTCCTCACCGCAAACGAATGCGCCGGCACCAAGACGGATTTCCAAATCAAAGTCAAAGCCTGATTCGAAAATGTTCTTACCGAGCAGTCCGTATTCTCTTGCCTGTGCAATAGCAATACCGAGACGCTTAACTGCGATGGGGTACTCTGCACGGATGTAGATATAACCCTGGTTTGCGCCTACTGCATAACCTGCAATAGCCATTGCTTCGATAACTGCGTGGGGGTCACCTTCCAAAATACTTCTGTCCATAAATGCACCGGGGTCGCCCTCGTCGGCATTACATGCAACATACTTCTGGTCGCTCTGTGAGTTGTAGGTGAACTGCCACTTCATACCTGTGGGGAAGCCACCGCCGCCACGGCCACGGAGGCCTGATTCCTTGATTACATCAATAACTTCCTGAGGAGTCATTTCTGTCAGAACCTTACCAAGTGCCTGATAACCATCGATACCAATGTATTCCTCGATATCCTCGGGGTTGATAACACCACAGTTACGGAGTGCTACACGCATCTGCTTTTTATAGAAGTCAACTTCGTTAAGGCTCTTGATGTTGTCTTCTTCGATTGTTTCAGCATAGAGAAGTCTTTTAACAACTCTACCCTTTACAAGATGTTCTTCAACGATTTCCTTAACATCCTCGGGAGTAACTCTGCTGTAGAATGCACCCTCGGGATATACGATCATAATGGGTCCCAACGCACAAAGGCCGAAACAACCTGTCTTTATAATTTTAAACTCTTTTTCCAAATCATGTGCCGCAAGCTGTGCTTCCATCTCTTTGATGATTGCATCACAGCCGGAAGAGGTACAACCGGTACCACCGCAGCAGAGAATATGTCCTCTGACCATATCCATAACTTAACACCTATCCTTTCTTAATTTCATTTTTATCACGGGCAGGAATTACTGCGCTGCACCAATTGTATACTTTGTAACTACGCGACCGTTAACGATATGCTCGCTTACGATTTCAGCAGCCTTCTTGGGGTCAACCTTTACATAGGTAACCTTTTCTTCGCCGGGAACCATAACCTCAACGATGGGTTCCAGACGGCATACGCCGATACAACCTGTCTGAGTAACTGCAACATGCTCGAGATTTCTTTTTGCAACCTCGTCCATAATAGCACTCATTACAGGTCTTGCACCTGCTGCGATACCGCAGGTAGCCATACCTACAACAACGCGAACTGCGTGATCGTCTTTTCTTAAATTAACAGAGCCTTTTGCTTTGTTTCTGATTGCTTCAAGTTCAGCTAAGCTTTTCATTGTTTATACCTCCGTTTAAGTTTTTACTTATAGAGTTCATCTTCGCCTTCCTTCAAAAATTCAGAAAGCCACAGATAAACATCCGGTGCCGAGAACGGAATGTCCCCGAGCACTTTTTTCAGTTCTTTTGTGTCAACCTCAAATTCGTTTTGGTTGACTGTGTGTTTGTACGAAAAATCAATATTCTCGTACGATGTAAAAAGGCTGAGCATTGTCTCTGCCATATCGCCAAGGGGCTGACGGTCAATGTGACTGTGCCCGAATACTGCTGTAACAACAGTACCCTTACCCTCCTCTGACTGAATGTCAAAGTGTCCGCCGGTATTTTCAGCCGCCATTTTGTAAAGCGGAATTCCAAGACCGACCTTCCGGGTAGTGCGTTTTGTGGTGAACGGGTCAACGACCTTTTTCAAAAACTCCTCCGACATTCCGCAACCATTGTCACTTATTACAACGGTCAGTGTGTCCTTCGGTATGTCTTCGCGGATATCCACCCCGATTTCTGTTGCTCCAGCAACAACCGAGTTCTGGACAATATCTAAGATATGCAGTGCTATCTCGCGCATTACTGTTCCTGATACTTTTTAATGATGTCTGCAACATCGTCAACAACCAGACGGCCGTAAACATCATCGTTTACTGTAAGAACCGGAGCCAGACCGCAAGCACCGATACAACGGGTAGCTTCAATTGAGAAGAGACCGTCGGGTGTGCATTCACCAACTTCAATTCCTAAAATTTCCTTAATCTTGTCTAAGATATCACCTGAACCCTTAACATAGCACGCTGTACCAAGGCAAACACCGATGTGATACTTACCCTTGGGGTTGAGTGAAAACTGGGTATAGAATGTTACAATACCGTAAATTTCTGCAAGCGGTACATCAAGACCCTCAGAAATCATTTCCTGAACTTCGATGGGGAGATAACCGTAAATTTCCTGTGCCTTGTGAAGTACGGGAATTACAGCACCGTCCTGATCCTTGTGCTCCGCAATAACAGCCATAAGCTGCTCTTCCTGTTCCTTTGTCCCATTAAATGGAATTGTCTTCTTTTCCATTCGTAACTAAACCTCCTACCTTGTGATTTATGTTGTAAAGCCCTTTCCAGAGCCTAATAACTTGCATTTTTATCGCTACAAAGACATAGCAAAGCGTGCGTTTTTATCGATTGTTAATTTAATAACATTCTCACGCACATAAATATTATAGCAAATTTTCTTTTAAAAATCTACATTTTATTTAATTTTGTCGACTAAAACTTGCACAAAAATTCAATTATTTTTTGTGAGTTTTTATCTGTTTCGTCAAAGCATCTGGCCTTTTCCGAAATATTTTCGAGATAATGGGCATCAGAGCTTGTTAATACGGGGTAATCCGAGTAAAGCTCTGCATATTTTTCAAGACCGCCTTCGGTTATCTCAACCGCGTCCACCTTGAGGTCGGGGGGAAGAAAACCAAGGTTTGCCAGAACGCTGTAGCTTGACCTGTCAATGTGTGCCGGCACAAACATTCCGCCACGCTCGTGGGTTGCTTTTTCAATCTCATAAATATCCAGATTAACCGCACTGACGAGGAGTTCTTCCTCCTCGCCTGTTATCTCGTCATTATGGTCCATAAAAAGCTGTCTGCCGAATATTTCGGGGCGGTTTTTTATCCCCTGCATATTTTCCTTCAGGAATGCCCCCATATCCTCCGCCGCCTCGACGCTTGGAAAATAGCAAACGGTATGCACTTCCTCTGCGGTAGTGACTTCGATACCCGGAATGACCTTGATTTTGCCTTCCGCTGCCTTACACACAGCTCTGACATTACCGGCAGTGTTATGGTCGGTAAGTGCAATCATATCAAGGCCCAGAAGACAAGACATATTGACTATATTGTTGGGGGTCATATCCTCATCCCCGCAAGGAGAGAGTGCCGAATGAATATGCAGGTCGTAAAAAACACTCATATTCCCAGCTGCGCAAGTTTTACCGCAGCCTCGTATGCCGATATTTCGCCGCCTAAAATTATCATTTCCTGCTCGTTTGCTTTATCAATGGTGAGTTTGTCCGGAACACAGCCGTCGGTGATAATAATGCACGCAGCCTCAGAAAGTGTTGCAACCGCAACAATATTTAAATTTGTCTGAATTGTAATCCACACATTATTCATTTCCACCTTAGACATAGCAAAGCTTAAAAGGTCGCCTATGTAACAGCCGTGGGCTTCCTTCCGGTGCGCTACATCCTCACAGGTATAGAATTTGAGATTTAATTCTTTTGCAATTTCCTTTACAGTCATTACAGATTTCCCTCGCTTTCGTTTTTGTCGTCTACTGTCTTTTCAAGCATGTCAGATGCCATTTCTCTTAACTTGAATATACAGTCGGTTTCTTTAGCATAGCCGCGTACTATGTCCTCCGCCAACGCTCTGCAGCTTGGCGAGCCGCACGAGCCGCAATCCAGTTTGGGGAACTGCTCGTACAGTTCTTCAATCCGGTTCATTTTCCGCATTGCCTCATTGATATCGCTGTCAAGATTCATTATCGGACGATAGACCATAGCCTGGTCCCAGAACATATTCAAGCCGTCGTCAAACGGCGTCTCGCCATCGTCGATGCTTTTACATATACGCTGAATCTTTGCCCGTGCCGCAAAACTGTTTTCGGCAGTCAGAGGGCCACCCACACAACCGCCGGGGCACGCCAGAGCCTCCAGATATTCTATATCGGAGAGCTTGCCGTCCTCGATTGCTTCAAGCACATCAATCACATTATGTATTCCGTCAACAGCAATAAATTTTGCCGCATTTGTTGCCTCGGCTTCGCCTCCGCTTGCAGCCCACATAACACCCGAGCTGCCGGCGCTTCTGAGTTCGCGCACACTTTCAATCTTCTGGAACAGGCGCGACATTTTTATGCATACATCCTTAATCGAGATTACCCCGTCAACATTGGATTTATTTACCGTGTAGCCGCCTTTTATGAATGTCGCTTTAGCGGCACATGGGCTGATGAAGAATATGCCTATATCCTCAGGTGAAAGTCCGGTCTTTTTCACCGCCTCATTCCTTGCCTGCATCGCTGAAATTTCCATCGGGGATTTAAGCGGAACTATGTTGCTTATAAGATTTGGGAACTTAATCGCAATAAGTCTCAGCACAGCCGGACACGCAGACGAAATTGACGGCTTCAGAAGTTCTCCTGATTCCAGCAGTTCATTGGTCTTTCGGGTTACCACCTGAGCACCCCGTGCAACCTCAAACACATCGTCAAAGCCCATATCCATAAGCGCAGAGAGTATCGTGTCGATATCCTCTGTTTTTGAAAACTGTCCATAGAACGCCGGAGCAACTAAAGCCACCGAGTGTTTGTAATTTTTCACCATATCAAACGAGTCGGTAACAGCTTTTTTGGCGTGGTAAGGACAGACCCTGATACATTCACCACAGTCTATACAGCGTTCTTTAAGTATTTTTGCCTTGCCCTGCTGGACTCGTATTGCCTGAGTGGGGCAGTGCTTAAGGCAGTTTGTGCAACCCTTGCACAAATCCCGTTCAAGGGTTACCGAATGCCAGTATGTTTCCATACGACTCACTCCTTTGCTTTCACCACAAGCTTAACGCAGGTTCCCTTGCCCACTTCGGTATCAATGGTCATTTCGTCGGAATATCTCTTCATATTCGGAAGTCCCATTCCGGCACCAAATCCCAGTTCACGGACACTGTGGTCAGCAGTTGAAAATCCCTCCTGCATCGCCTTTTCAATATCCGGAATTCCGGGGCCGACATCCTGCATAATTATAACTATTTCCTCCGGGGAAATATCAACATCAATGGTTCCGCCATTTGCGTGGATAACCATATTAATCTCGCCTTCATACATTGCTATGGCGACCTTTTTCACCACGCCGGGGGCAAAACCAAGCTGGTTGAGGGTCTTCTTAACCTTACTTGAGGTCTCGCCGGCACGGGTGAAGTCGTCACCGTCTACCGTATAGTGTAATTTCATAGTTTCTGCCACCGGTCTAATCCTCCTTTGCCGTTCCCGTAAGTCCGTTTGAATAAAGCTTACCGCTGGCAACATACATTGAATGCTCGGTTGTAATAATAACCATATCCTTTGCCTTTGCCAGTTCAATCACATTCTCGTCAGGGCACTTGCCGCGAACGAATACTATCGCAGTTATATCCATCATTTCAGCCGTTCTCACAACCTGAGGATTTACAAGGCCAGTGAGAAGTAACACCTTTTTGTCAACAAATGCCAAAACATCGCTCATAAGGTCACTTCCGAAAGCCGACTCAACTTCCTGGTCAAGAAATTCTTCGCCCGTCAGCACCTTGCCGTCTACAATCTCTTTTACTTCTGATAATTTCATAACATTCTCTCCGTTCTGCCGCAGCTGCGGCTTGTATTTTATTCGTTTTCCTTATCGTTTATTTTATTCCAGACCTCAAGTTCCTTGGCGGTCTTTAAAATACCTCTTCCGTACTTATTGTGAAGGTCAAATATTGTGTTTTCCAGAGCCTCCGCTTTTTGCTTTGAACGCTCTTTTTCCGGTTCAAGCTCATCGAACAGCGAAAGCTGCATTTCCGGTTCGTCCTTGAAATCCTGCAAATTGCTGAGCGCAACGCCAACAAGCCGAACCGGCTGAATCAGCCTGAGTCCATCAAGCAATTTACACGCCTGGTCATAAATCTCCCTGGAGGAGTTGGTTGCATCGCTACTGTGAGCACGGGTTATGCCGTGCATATCACTGAACTTCAGCTTAAGTGTAACAGTTCTGCCCCACATCTCGTTTCGTTTAGCGCGGAGACTTACATCTCTTGAAAGCAATAAAAGTGCGTCCTTGAGAACCTTAGCATCAGTTATATTATTTTGAAAAGTGTGTTCACGGCCTATTGACTTTGCCGGAGCCTCCGCAACCACCTGTCTTGTATCGTTACCCTCGGCAAGCCGTTTGATTGCCGCACCGTTTGCACCCAGAACTTTTAAATTCCCCTCCGGAGTATCGAGCAGGTTCTGCACCGTAACAATCCCCATCGCTTTAAGCTTTTCCGCGGTCTTTTCACCAATTCCCGAAATCACACCTACCGGTCGGTCTTTAATCAGCTCCACAAGTGATTCCTTATCCGGAATAACAAAAAATCCGTCAGGCTTTTTCTCCTCGCTTGCAAGCTTTGCACCCATCATAGAATATGATATTCCGACCGAGCAGGTAACACCAACAGCATCAAAGATTTCCTTTTTCAGCTGTCGGCCTATTGCTTCAGCACTACCAAAAATTCTCAGCGAGCCGGTAACATCCATATACCCCTCGTCAAGAGCAACAAACTCTATCGCATCGGTAAATTTCAGCATAACCTTATGTATCTCGTCAGAGGCTTTGGCATATTTGGACATATCGCCGTGCATAAAGATTCCGTGCGGACATCTGCGGTAGGCTTCCTTTATGCTCATCGCACTGCGGACGCCGAATTTTCGTGCTTCATAGCTACAGGTTGAGACAACGCCGCGTTCGTGGGGAAGAGCACCGATAATCAAAGGTTTGCCACGAAGTTCAGGATTGTCACGCACCTCAACTGCCGCAAAAAAGGCATCCATATCCACATGAATTATGGTTCGCTTCAACTACTCCGCCTCTCTCTTGTGTATGGTCTCAATCCCCCGGTACATATCAAAGTACGAGGGCTTTATATCATCTTCATTAATCCGTTTTGAATAAATCATAACTGTATTTTCAAAGAACAGTCCAACAACCGGATTTACCTGCTCAAACAAATTGATAAATTCAGCATAACCGGCTTTTATATCCTCAGGCAGATGTTTCTTCTGCATTTCGGACATTACCGACAGCATCTCCTCATCCTCAAACCCAAAGCTGTTTCCCTCACCTAAAAATCCGGAGAAATCAAGTTCGGGCGATAGGGCAATACTGCCCACGAAGGCATCGTATTCGCCGTTTTCAATTCGTTTTGTATATTCTTCAAACGGAAGTTTCGTAATGCTGACTTTTATACCAAATACTTCAAGATTATCCTTGATAATTCCTGCAATATTTTCACGAGTTGTATTTTCTTCATTGACTAATATATTAAACTGTGCCTGATGCACCGCTCCGTCGATTGATTTGCGGTAGACATTGGAGTCAAATCTCCAGCCGTTTTCTTCAAGAAGCTTTTTTGCAGCATTGGTGTTCTGGCTATGGTCAAAGGTCTGGTTACCGCGGACAAACCATTCTTCACGCACCGGTGCATTTGCAGGCTCGGCATAGCCAAGCACGGTTTTTTCAACTATCATATTGCGGTCAATCGCCATTGAGATTGCTTCGCGGATTTCAACAGCACCCAAAACAGTATCAGCGTGATTTATCCCAAGAAAGCTGTAAACCGGAGTCGATGTCTCGGTATAAGATGCCGTTACCGGGTCTACAAATTTACCCCAGTCCATATTATCGGTCGGTGCAAGATCAACCGCACCCGAGCTGAACGCATAAAGTGCAGTCTCGCCACCGGGAAGCATTCTTACCTTTATTGTCTTTGCAACGGTGTAGCCGCCCCACCAGTTTTTGTTGCTGACAAGATAGCATATATTGCCTTCGCCGCGGTCCTCAAACATATACGGGCCTGTTCCGTCAGGCTTAAACGCCGCCAAGTCAATTTCAGCATCGCCTTTTTTAATCACCGGAAAGTACATAAGATTAACGAAGTTTGCCAACGGTTTTAAAAGTGTTATTTTTACCGTACGGCTGTCCGGTGCTTTTATTTCCGCTATACTTGATACATTGTATGAATATGCACTTTTCTCGCTTTTTTTTATCTGCTCAACGGTGTAGACAACATCCTGTGCTGTGAACTCGTCGCCGCTGTGCCATAATGCATTGTTACGAAGATTAAAGGTCCACTCCATACAGTTTGCCGAGGAGCTCCAGCTTTCGGCAAGACACGCCTCGGGCATAAGTGTATCGTTAAGAGACACCAGACCCTCGTAAACTATTCCGAGCATACGGATATTGGCTTGGTTGTTGCTGGCAATAGGGCAAAAGGTATCCGCCTTGTATGAAAAAATAGAAATATCCTCACCGGCTTGTTCCGACTCATCCTCAAAGGAGCTTTGCGGGGTTCCAAGACAACCGTTCAGGGTCAGAACCGCCATTGTAAGGAGCAAAGCTATTAATCTTTTTATCATATCTTTCATTCCTTTTTAATCATTATAAATGCACCCATCCGTCCGGTTTTGTCCTTGTGGGTACGGTATGAATACAGAATATCATTCCTGCATACTGTGCATAAACCAAAAATATCAATATGCTCCGGTAGAACACCGCACCGAGTCAAAATTCTTCGGTTCGCCTCCCACAAATCCACCTTGAATTTTCCGTTTGGAAGGCTTTTGCACAAAGAGTCATCAAACTCGGCGGCAACTTCAGCTCCGGTTTCAAAACAGCAAGGTCCGATTGACGGGCCGATTGCCGCAATTATATTCTGCGGTGATGCACCAAATTTATCACACATAACCTTTATTGCTTTTTCTGCAATCTTGCCCACAGTTCCGCGCCAGCCGGAATGAACTGCCGCAACGACTTTTGCCGTAGTGTCCGCAAGCAGAATCGGGACACAATCGGCATAAAAAACACCGACCGGGATATTACACAAATTTGTCACAAGTCCATCAGCCTCAAAGGTCTCAGAAAGTCTGCTGACTCCGCAACCGGCATTTTTATCGGTCACAACGGTAATAGCCGTTGAGTGGGTTTGCTTTGCCGCAGTCATTCGTTCTATCGGGAAGTCGAAATTTTTGGCAACAAGCCGGTAGTTTTCAGTTACTGCCGCAGTATCGTCACCGACCCGGAAGCCTAAGTTAAGTCCGGAAAATTTCCCCCGGCTTTCGCCGCCGTTTTTTGCCGTGAAGCAATGGCTTATACCTTGCATATTTTCAAGTAGTTCGCTTTTGAAATATATTCGGTCGTCAATTTTTACTGTCTGCATTATTTCCCTCTATTTCGTTTCACGGAGATGTGCCACCGGAAAGTTCAGGCGTTCGATAGATGCAATTTTGTGTTCCTTTACATCATAATCGAACACCGCACCATTGAACCAGACCTCGCCCTCGGCCTTTTCGAACCGGAACTTCTTTCTGGAATAGTACATATCCATTATTATCTCTTTTTTTACGCCAAGGATTGAGTCGCGCACCCCCGTCATTCCCAAGTCGCTTATATACCCTGTGCCGCCCGGCAAAACACGCTCGTCTGCTGTCTGGACATGGGTATGTGTGCCGAAAATTATATCAGCCTTGCCGTCAAAGTAATTCGCAAAGGCAAGCTTTTCACTTGTGGTTTCGGCGTGAAAGTCAATAATTTTTATATCTGCGCTGTCGCCGATTTCCATAAGACATTTTTCGGTTGCACGGAACGGGCAGTCCACAGCGTCCATATTTATACGGCCTATCGCATTGATAACCGCCACCTTTACGCTGCCCAAATCGTCAATGTAGTAACCTGCACCTTCGGTTTCGGGCGGGTAGTTTGCAGGGCGTATTACCTGCGGAATATCATTGAGAACATCGGCATACTCCTTATTGGCAAAGGTGTGGTTACCCATTGTAATCACATCGACGCCACACCGCAAAAGGGCGTTGGCAATATCAACCGTGATGCCGTTGGTGTTTGCGGCATTCTCGCCGTTTGCAACGCAGTAGTCTATTTTATATTTATTCTTTATCCTGCCCAGATTATTATATATAAACTCGCGCCCGTCGGACGCAACTATATCTCCAACTGTAAGTATTCGCATATTCTTCACCTTTCAAATTGACAGAAAAAGGCTGCAAAAGCAGCCTTTTCCATGGAGCTGTAGGCTCCTTACTTCGCATATTCAACTGTTCTGAGCTCACGAATAACATTGACCTTAATCTGGCCGGGATATTCCATTGTGCTCTCAATCTTTTTAACAATATCCTTTGCGAGGAGTATTGTTTCATCATCATTAACCTTGTCGGGCTTAACCATAATTCTGACTTCGCGGCCTGCCTGAATTGCAAACGACTTTTCAACGCCGTTGAAGGAGTTTGCAATTTCTTCAAGTGCCTGAAGGCGTTTGATGTAAGACTCGATATTCTCGCGTCTTGCACCTGTACGGGCTGCAGAGATTGAGTCTGCCGCCTGAACGAGGCATGCTGCCAAGGTGTTGGGTTCAAC
>SVJR01000028.1 GCA_015068845.1 Oscillospiraceae bacterium | reverse complement strand
AAGATATCATTGCCGGAATTTCCCTTTACCGACCGGGTCCAATGGATTCCATCCCTCAGTATATCGCAAACAAAAACAGCGGAAGCATAAAGTACAAGCATCCGCTGCTTGAAAATATTCTTGATGTTACCTACGGCTGTATAGTGTATCAGGAGCAGGTAATGCAGATTGTGCGTGAGCTTGGTGGATATTCGCTCGGCCGTGCCGATTTGGTTCGCCGTGCTATGTCAAAGAAAAAGACCGAGGTAATGGAGCAGGAACGCAAGAATTTTGTCTATGGCATTAAAGACGAAAACGGAAATGTAGAGGTTGAAGGCGCAATGAGCCGCGGCATCGACGAAAAGACTGCAATATCAATCTTTGACGAGATGATGGATTTTGCAAAATATGCATTTAACAAATCTCACGCCGCAGCGTATGCGTTTGTGTCGTATCAGACAGCGTGGCTCAAATGCCACTACCCGACAGAGTTCTATGCCGCACTTCTCACCAGTGTTCTCGGTCAGGCAACTAAGGTAACGAAGCATATAACCGAAGCAAAAAAACGGGGCATAAACCTTCTGCCTCCGGACATAAATAAAAGTTATTCAAGCTTTGTCCCCGACGGTAAGGATATACGTTTTGGTCTTGCGGCGATAAAGAATGTGGGTGCGGCATTCATTGATGATATGACTGCAGAACGCGAGAAGAACGGCGAGTTTGTGTCGTTTACCGATTTTTGTAACAGAATGGCAGATAAAAAGCTGAACAAACGCCTTGTTGAGTCAATGATTAAAAGCGGTGTTTTTGACAGCCTTGGCATCACCCGTGCAACACTTCTTCAGGTTTATGAAACAGCGATTGATTCGGCTGTGAGGGAGCAAAAAACCATAGTTTCGGGTCAGCTTGACTTTTTCAGTATGTTTGAGGAAACAGATGTAACAAAGGATAACTTCCCCAAGGTTCCCGAGTTTGACAAGCGCGAGCTTTTGAACTTTGAAAAGGAATATCTGGGCGTTTATGTTTCCGGTCATCCGCTTGACGGTATGGAAAATGTGATAAAAAATGTCTCAAGCGCAACCGTTCTTGAAATTGTTGAGAACGAGAACGAAAAGTTTGTTTCCGATACTAAGGTCAAGCTTGGCGGTATGATTTCAAAACGCCGTGACCAGCTGACAAAACGCGGCGAACTGATGATGTACCTGATATTTGAAGATTTGACCGGCGAAATCGAGGTCATTGTGTTCCCTGGTCAGGTCCGTAAGTTTGAGCCGCTTCTTAAAGAAGACAGTTTTTGTCTGCTTTCGGGAAATCTTGATGTTCAGGAAGAAAAACCCACCAAGATACGACTCGAGACGGTTGCAACACTCAAAGCTTACGATATACCAAACTTCAAAAAACTGTTTGTAAAGCTCAAATCTACGGATACAGCAGGCTTTGAGGGCGTAAAAAATATCCTCAAGGGCAAAAACGGAAGTGTTCCGGTGATTATTTATTACGAGGACACAAAACAGTCTGTTCAGGCTCCGAAGTCAATGTGGGTGTCGGATGATAAATGTGTTGCCGAGATTGAAAAGCTCTTGGGTGAGGGTACAGCGAAGACTGTGTAAATATAAAAGAAATGCCGTTTGCGGCATTTCTTTTTGTGTCATATTTTTTAAATTGATTACATAATGATTTTTGGCGGAGGGGTTTTTATGATAAATCTTTTGTTAAAATTGTTTGTTCATAATAATGAACAGCTTAGCGATGGTGAAAAACGAATTAAGTATTCGGTTTTTGCAGGTGCGTTGGGTATAGTGTGCAATTTTGTGCTGTTTGCTCTTAAGTTTACTGTTGGCAGCATTATGTCGAGCATAGCTATTGTTTCTGATGCGTTTAACAACCTTTCGGATATGGGTTCGTCGGTTGTGGCGATTATCGGCGCAAAGCTTAGTGGCAAAAAACCAGATAAGGAGCACCCGTTCGGGCATGGCAGAGTGGAGTATATTTCTTCGTTGATTGTATCGTTTATAATCATTCTGGTTGGCTTCGAGCTTCTCAAGAGTTCGGTCTCCAAAATCTTTTCTCCGATTACGGTGTCTCTCAGTCCGGTGCTGCTTAGTATTTTATGTCTGTCTCTGCCCGTTAAATTCTGGATGTACAGCTATAATAAATACTTGGGCAGAAAAATTGGCTCGGGTACACTTCTTGCGGCATCACGAGACAGCATAAACGATGTTATTGCAACCGGTGCGGTTATCTTAAGTGCGGTTGTTGGTAAATTTGTTAATTTTCCACCCCTTGACGGAATTGTGGGTGCGATAGTTTCTATCATAATTATGTATTCAGGCTTTCGTATTTCTGTGGATACCATAGGCTTGCTGTTGGGTACAGCTCCTGATAAAAAGCTGATAGAGGGAATTCGCTCAAGAGTTCTTGATGCTCCCGGTGTTTCCGGTGTTCACGACCTTATTGTTCACGATTACGGCCCTGGTAGAATTCTGGCATCGGTACACGCCGAAGTTCCGGATGATTGCGATGTTGTGGAAATTCACGAGGTAATTGACGACCTTGAAAAAAGAATTGAAAACGAACTTGGTGTGCATATTGTTGTCCATATGGACCCCATCTCGGTGAGATGCGAACAGACTGCTGAAATACGGGAACTGGTTCGTAGCGTGGTTAAGGAAATTGATTCAGGAATGGATATTCACGATTTCAGAATGACCGACGGAACAAATAATCTGAATCTCATATTTGATGTCGAGGTTTCTCCTGAATTTTCGGATATTGATGGCTTGAAAGGCAAAATTACCCAAAAGCTAACCGAAAAAGATGAACGCTTCAATGCGGTCATAAATGTTGATTTTATTTACGAATAATAAAAATAGACAAAAACAATATATAAACTTCATAAAAATACTTGCAATTTAGACAAAAATGGTGTATAATAAAGCTAACGGAAGAAGAGTCTTCCGGAGTTTAAAGTTGAAACGGAGGCAAGGTGTATGAAGTACAATGTAATTTGCAGAAAAGTTGAACTGTCCGATAGCAGAAAAGAGAAGCTTTTGGGAAAAATCAAAAAGCTCGACAAGTTTTTTGACGAAGAACTCGAATGCAAAATTCTTGTTGCAGAGCAGAAGAATGAAATCGTTATGGAAATTACGATTTTCAACAAAGGCTTTATTCTTCGTGCTGAGGCAAGGGACAGAGATTTGATTGCGGCAGCTGATGAATGTATGTCGAATTTGGACCGCCAAATCAGAAAGCATAAGACAAAGCTTGCAAAACACCTGCACCGTCCGGTGATTGAGGAGTATGCATCGGTTGTCGACAATGCGGAAGAAGTGGTAGAGGATGCATCTGAATTCAAAATAATCAAAAAGAAGCAGATTGAGTCAAAGCCAATGAGCGCGGAGGAAGCAGTGCTTCAAATGAATATGTTGGGTCACGACTTCTTTATCTTCCTAAATCCCGATACGAGGAAGGACAACATAGTATATCGCAGAAAAGACGGCAACTACGGATTGATTGAAACGGAATAACATCAAAAAATATGAGCGAGTACCTCAAAGGTACTCGCTCTTTTGCTTTATAAATACTTAGTAACTTCCTTAACCACACCTAAAACATTGACTCTTGAAGTTTCGGTGTTCTCAAAACGCCGTGCCGGGTAGTATGGATTGATTGATTCAAGCTCTACCCAGTTCATTCCATAGTTGAGTCGTTTAACAAATGCCTCTTCGCCGTCAACCAGAACAACCGCAACCGAGCCATTGTCGGCATTGGGCTGAAGCCGTACAAGAATTTGACTTCCATCGTCAATCAGCGGCGACATACTGTCGCCCGAAACATTAATGCGAACATATTCTTCGGGATTTGCTCCGTAAGGGAGGAAGGTAGGAACAAAATCATCCGGTGTGCTGTCGGCAAGTCTGCCAAGTCCGGCTGAAACGCTGTTAAATACGGGTATGTTATGAACATTCTCATCGGCAACTGAGGCAATGGTGATGTCCTCCGGATTAGGGTTGTCCGACCTTCCTAAAAGATAATCGGAAGATACATCAAGTATTTCGGTAAGGTTGGTAACTACACTTACCAATGGCTCCTGCTTGTTGTTTTCGTATTTAGAAAGAGTTCCTTTGCTGAGGCCTCCGTCAAACCTTCTGTTATATTTAAGAGCAAGCTCTTCAAGTGTCATATTTTTTGCGCGTCTGCATTCCTTAAGCTTATCGCCAAAATTATACACAAAATCACCCCTTTTGTTTCGATTACAACTAAATTATAACACACATTTATCCAAATTGCAATAGAAAAGTTTCGAATTAATAAAAAAAATTTGAAAAAGTTATTGACAACGAAACAAAAGTGTGCTAATATGGAGAAAAGTTAAGAAAAACGAAACGTAAAACGAAATAAAAGTTTCGAAAACGGAAATATATAAAGTCCAAAAGGAGAAAAAATTATGACAAAGGTTAGATTTAATAAAAGAAGATTTTTCAGATTTGCGTTTATAGTATCGGTTCTTGCAATTGGAGCATTTGTTGATGACGGAAATATAACAGGAGCACTTGTTCTTGCAATGCTTATCTAGTGAAAAACAAAAAAACAGTCGGTGGATATTATCCATCGACTGTTTTCTTATATTCTTCCTGACTCATACAGTAAATAAAAGGATATTCCAAACCAAGCTTTTCAAGGATAATGGGGGTATCGTCTTCCGATCCCAGGTCTGTCACGATTAAGGTGTCAAGACTGTTTACGCATTCGCCGAATTTCATTTGGCGTGCAATTGAGCGTATCAAAGCCTCTATGCAGCCTTCACAGTTTTTTACGGAAAGTACGGCATAAGGCGGCTTTATTTGTTCTGCAAGGGTTGTCTTTTTTGAAAGATTTAAAAGAATTAGACGGCAAAAAAGACAAAAAATTGTAAAGAGAATAAGTAATGTAAAAATTGCTATAATCAAACAGATAACCTCCTTTGTTAGAAGTATATGAATTTAAGGGATATGTGTTCCAAGGTCTGTTTTATTCCAAAGTTTAAGAAAACTGTTGACTAAGGCAGAAAAAATATGTATAATGTTAATATGGCAAAAGTATAACCGCATTTTGATATATTATGTAATATTTGGAGGAATTTATTATGGCAGGAAAGAAGTTAAGAAGCCGTCTTTTTGGTTTTAAGAAGGCGGATGTGTTCAGCTATATATGTGAAATGGACGAAAAGGCTGAAGCAAAGCTTGCTGAAAAAGACAAGGAGATTGAAGAACTTAAAGCCCAGATTGAGCAGCTTCGCAGCGAGCGTGAGTCTGTTGTGCGTGTCCTTCGTGTTGCAGAAGAGAAAGCAAAGGATATGGTTGACAACGCGCGTAAACAGGCTGAGGAAATACGTGAGGATGCGGCAAACTATGCTCGCGAACAAAAGGAAATTGTTAACCGTGAAATTGAGATTAAGCGCAGAGCGGTAAAGAGCTATTATATGAACGAGAACAAAAAGATTGACCAGATTCGCGGCGAGGTTGAGCGTATGCGTGAAGCGTCGATTGAGGCTATCCGTAAATTCGAGCTGGAACTGCGTCAGGTGGGCAGAATGACCGAAAACAGCCGCTCGTATGTAAATACAGCTATGGGCTATGCAGACACAAGCTCCGAGCTTGAAGCCTTCAATGATGTTGAAAGGGATATTCCCGTCCATATTGTTGAATCACTTAATGATTAATTCCTTAAGCCGTGGGGAGTCGAACCCCATAAGGTTTAAATTGCACAAATATAAAATTTAATACATAATATAAAAGAGGTAGTATTGTGAGAATACTACCTCATATAAATACGCTTATCCGATTCTGCCGATAAGCGTTATTTTCAGTAAATGAGCGGAAAGAAAGGCGATGATAGCATTGAAAACAGTATATTTAGACAACAGCTCCACCACCCGTGTATATAAAGAGGGGGCTGAGCTTGCGGCTGATATAATGTATAATCTTTACGGAAATCCGTCATCGTTGCATAGAAAAGGTATAGAAGCGGAAAAATTGATAAAACGGGCAAAGGAACAGATTGCCGACAGCCTTAAAGCCAACCCGTCAGAAATTTATTTCACATCGGGCGGAACGGAATCTGATAACCTTGCAATTATAGGTGGCTGCCGTATGAGCAGGGGCAGGCATATTCTCAGTACCAACATCGAACATCCTGCGGTTTTGAATACCTTGCAGCATCTGGAAAAAAAGGGCTATGAGGTGGAATTGATTCCGGTCGGCAAGGACGGAAAAGTGAATGTAGAAAAGCTGGCCTCAAAAATTCGCAAGGATACCGCATTGGTTTCGGTTATGTATGTGAACAACGAGATAGGAACAATCGAGCCTGTCGAAAAGATTGGCAAGATAGTTAAATCGGTAAATCCGAATACGGCATTTCATATTGATGCGGTTCAGGCTTACGGAAAAATTCCTTTTACGGCTGCATCAACGGGTGCAGACTTTATCTCGCTCAGCAGCCATAAAATCCACGGACCAAAGGGCGTAGGTGCATTATATGTAAAAAACAAGGCAAAGCTTGCTCCAATAATTTTTGGTGGAGGTCAGCAGAATAATATTCGACCCGGAACGGAAAATGTTCCCGGAATTGCGGCGTTTGGTCTGGCTGCAGAAAAGTCGTGCTCGAAAGTCTCAGAAAACGGCAACAAGATGCAAATGCTCAAGGAACGGCTTAAAGAGGGGATTCTCTCAAATCTTGATGATGTGGTGGTTAATACTCCGGCTAATGATTCTGCACCGCATATCCTGAATGTTTCGTTTGGATATGTCAAGTCTGAGGTATTGCTCCATTCACTTGAAACAGACGGCATTTATGTCTCGTCGGGGTCTGCGTGTTCAAGCCATAAAAAAGGCCCCAGCTATGTGCTGACGGCAATAGGCACCGACCGTAAAATGATTGACGGAAGTATCCGTTTCAGTTTATCCGAGTTTATTACAGAAGAAGATATTGACTACACGATTGAACGGGTTGTAGATAATGTTAAAAAAATAAGACGACTGATGAAAAGATAGTTAAAGGGAGAAAAAACTATGCAAAAGATAGATTTGATTTTATTAAAATACGGAGAGATAGCACTAAAGGGTCTTAATAAACCGCTTTTTGAACGAAAGCTGCTTGACAACATCAAAAGCCGGTTAGACAAAGTGGGAAAATTCAGCGTAAGACGGGCACAGTCAACAGTTTATGTTGAACCTCTTGATGAAACGGCAGATATGCAGGAGGCACTTAAGGTTCTTGAAAAGATATTTGGTATTGTTAATATATGCCCTGTTGTCAAGTGCGCAAAGGATATGGACAGTATTGCAAAAACCGCAGTTGAATGTCTTGAAAGTCTGGATACAGCGGGCAAAACCTTTAAGGTTGAAGCTAAACGCGAGGATAAAAAGTTCCCGCTTAACTCTCCGCAGATTTGTATGGAGCTGGGCGGTAGAATTCTTGATGCTGCTTTGGGCCTATCGGTAGATGTTCACAACCCTGAAATCACAGTTAATGTTGAAGTAAGACAGGAAGCGTATGTTTATACTCAAAAACTGAAAGGTGCAGGAGGTATGCCTGTTGGAACAAACGGCAAGTCCACCATTCTTCTTTCGGGTGGTATAGACAGCCCTGTGGCAGGATATATGATTGCAAAACGAGGAGTCGAGCTTGAGGCAGTGCATTTCCACAGCCATCCTTATACAAGCGACCGTGCAAAGGAAAAGGTAATCGACCTCGCCCGTGAAATGGCTCAGTACTGCGGTAAAATCAGATTGCATATCGTTCCCTTTACGCAAATTCAGCTGGATATTATCGAAAAATGCCCTGAAAACTACCTGACAGTAATAATGCGCAGAATTATGATGCGTATTGCCGAAAAGGTGTCAAACCGCGTAGGTTCTGCGGCACTTATTACGGGTGAAAGCATTGGTCAGGTTGCAAGCCAGACAATGGAAAGCCTTGTATGCACCGACAATGCAGTGAATATTCCGGTTTTCAGACCTCTTATCGGTATGGATAAAGAGGAGATTGTAACCATCTCCAAAAAAATCGGCACTTATGAAACATCAATTCTTCCCTACGAGGATTGCTGTACTATCTTTGTTCCCAAACATCCCAAAACCAAGCCCCAGCTTAATGAAATAATTGAGGCAGAAAAGGCTTTGGAAAATATTGAAGAAATGATAGACCAGGCAATTTCCGAAGAGGAAGTTCTTATTATCAAGTAGGGTGTCAATTATGGAAAGCAAAGCAAATAATATTATGTTCAGAAGTCCCGAAGTACTTTTGTGCAATACCCTGATTGAAAAGGGAATGAAAGTCTCAACAGCAGAAAGCTGTACCGGCGGAATGATTGCGGCGAAAATTACAGCTGTTCCCGGTGCATCGGAATGCTTTGATTGCGGTGTTGTGACCTATTCAAACGAACAAAAAGAAAAGCTTCTGGGCGTAAACCATAAAACCTTGGAGGAATACGGTGCTGTATCAGAACAAACCGCTCTTGAAATGTGTAAAGGATCAAAGAATATTTCCGGTGCGGATATAGCAATATCCGTGACGGGTATAGCAGGTCCAGGCGGAGGAACGCCTGAAAAACCAGTTGGTACCGTATGGATTGGTGTTTGTAGTAATTCGGTGCATAAAGCAATTAAGTTCTTATTCAAAGGCGACAGAAATGCTGTGCGTCAGCAAACGGCAATGATTGCCCTTGAAATGGCAAGGCGTGCGGCATTGGGAATGGATGTTGACCCAAGAGTATAATAAGTAAAACAAGCTTCAATTTAGTTTGAGGCTTGTTTTTTGCTTTGAGAGGACAAAAATGTCAAAGAGTGTCCGCTCGGTTTATTGTATGAATAGTATTCGGATGCTACAATCAAGAAAAAAATGAAAATTTCATTGAGGTGAAAAATTATGGAAATGTTCTCGTTAAAAGGTAAGGTAGCAGTTATCAGCGGCGGTGCAGGTCTTTACGGCAAGCAGATGGTAAGAGCCCTAGCTATGGCAGGTGCCAGAGTTTATATGGCATCAAGAAACACAGACAAAAATCAAGTGGTTGCAGATGAACTGAATAACGAAGGCTATGATGTAAAGGTCGCATATCTTGATTTGGGCGACGAAGATAGTATTCTGAAACTTCGTGATGAGATTTATGCAAAAGAGGGCAAGGTTGATATTTTAGTAAATAACTCTGTTCTTCGTACGATGAAAGGTTATTCTGACACTAAAGAAAGCTTTGAAAAGAGTATGTCTATTAATGCCACAGGTTTATTCCTTATAACCCGTGCGTTTGGAAATGAAATGTGCAAAGCCGGCAAGGGTTCAATTATCAATATCGGCTCATATATGGGAATGCTGGGTCCCGATTACTCCCTCTATGAAGGAACGGAGATGAATAAGGATGGTGCTGTACCGGATTATTTCTTCCACAAAGGCGGTATGACAAATTATACAAGATATACAGCAAGTCACTACGGAAGATATGGTGTTCGTTGTAATGTTTTAGAACTTGGCGGATTTTATGACGGAAGCCAGCCTGATGCTTTCGTTGAAAGATACAGTAAGTCAACCTGCCTTGGCAGAATGGCAAATGAAACAGATATTATGGGTTCAATAATCTTTTTGGCATCTGATGCATCAGCATATATAACCGGTGCTGTAATCCCTGTTGACGGCGGCTATACAGCGAAATAAGGAGGAGAAATATGCAGGTTATAGAAAAAAATAATGTAAAAATTTCAAAAATGACTCTTGGTACAGTTCAGCTCGGGTTAAGCTACGGCGTGAACAATACCGCAGGTATGCCCACCAAGGAACGCAGCTTTGCAATCCTTGATGCGGCGTTCGACGGCGGTGTAACAGTTCTTGACACTTCGGATGATTACGGCAAAAGTGAAGAGGTAATTGGTGATTACCTTCGTGAAAATCCCGATAAGCACTTTGAAATCTGCACCAAGTTCAAGGTTACGGAAGAGACAGCAAAGGATATATACGGTTCGCTCAAGGATTTTGCACTCAAATCCTGTCAGAAACTTGCAATTGGCAGAATTCCTATATTTATGAGCCATACAGAAAAGAACTACATAGATTATGGTGACAAGCTGGTTGATGCGTTAAATGAACTGAAAAAAGAGGGAATAATTACTAACTCAGCAATTTCTTTGTCAAACAAGGCTGAGTTTGAAAAAATAATTGATTGCGGCGGCTTTGATGCGGTACAGATTCCGCTCAATATTCTTGACAACAAGGAAATTCAATGCGGTCTTGTAAGAAAAGCGTCTGATGCAGGTATCGCTGTGTTTGTAAGAAGCGTATATCTCCAGGGCCTGTTTTTCAGAAAGAAAGAAGACTTCCTTGTTCAGAATCCCAACGCTCCCGAACTTAAACTTCAGGAAATGAACGAAAAGGTTCTTCCGGTTATTGAGAGAGTTCGTGAATTTGCAGATGAACTCAATATATCGGTTGCACAGCTTGCTATGTCGTTTATCAAGGATACATACGGCGTTGATTCATTGGTTGTAGGTAGCGAAACCCCCGAACAGGTAAAGAGCAATCTTGAAATGTTTAATCAGCCTACAATTTCTGAGGACATACTTTCAAAAATTCTTAACGAATTTAAGGATGTTGACCCGTTTGTAATTTCTCCCTGGATGTGGGAAGTTCGCCACGGCTAAATTAAAAAAAGAACGAAACTAAGGTTTCGTTCTTTTTTGTTTAATTATGTAATTGACGATTAAAGTTCGCCGATTTTCTTCATGCAACCTTCAACAGCGGCCTTAAGTTCAGGATTTTCAGCAACATAGGTGTAGTCGTTGCAGTAGATACCGTCCATACCAAGGAGGTTCATAGCCTGTGTGAAAGCAAACATAAGAGGTCCGTTTACGATCCAGAAGTCACGGAGCTTAAGAATGTTGTCAAGATATTTTGAGCAGTCAGCCATATTGCCGTCCCAAGCAGCTTTGATGAACTTTTCAGCATTCTTGGGAGTTGCACTGAACATACCGTCGAGAACCTTATCAATTCCGTAAGAGAGAGCTACATCAAATATATCGATGTTGCTGAAGAGAAATTCAAAGTCGGGCATATTGAGCTTAACCTGACGGGCAAGAACGATATCACCGGACTTGATACCTGCAATGTTGGGATGCTTAGCAAGCTTTTCAAGCATAGGATATGTAATCTTCTGCTTTGTAACAACAGCGAGGTCGTAAAGGAAGAGAGGCTTTGGTGAGTAGTCAGCAACTCTTTCAAAAAATCTAATAAGCTGGTCGTCAGGTGCTGTGCCGTAGAAGGGAGTTGTAAGAACAACACCGTCAAAGTTGTATTCCTTAATCATATCGATTCTTTCTTTAACGCGTTCTACAGAGTTATCCATAGCACCAACAAAAAGCGGAACTCTGCCGGCAACTGCATCTGCTGCAACTCTTACAGTTTCTTTGTATGCAGTATTTTTGATTGTAGCTTCGATACCCATACTACCCATCAGAAGAAGACCGCTTGCGCCTGCTTCAATCTGCATATTGATTTCTTTTACCAAAGAATCAGCGATGAGGTCGCCATTCTTGTCGAGGGGTGTGCCCAGCGCGGTATAAAAACCTTTTTTAAGCTTTTCCATAAAAAAATCACCTTTCTTTTATAAAAGTTTAATTTAGAGCATATTATTTCCACTTATATTAAACCGCATATAAAATTTTTTGTCTATGTTAAATGTGACAAAAAAACTTTTGTATGTCACTTTAGTACAAAAAATATATTGACTTTTTACCTGTCCTGTTTTAAAATTAATTTAAGCCGTGGGGAGTCAAGCCCCGCAAGTCTTAAGAGGTGAAAAATTATGAAAACACCTGAAATGAGGGATTTGAGCACTGAGGTTTTCAGCGAGTTCAAGTTCCATATCGAAAATGTAAAATTTACAATTTTGTCTGACAGAGGGACAGAGCGTGCGGGGATTGACCCGCAGAAGGAAAGCTATGTCCAGCTTCACTTCCATTCGTATTTTGAATTGTTTTATGTAAACAGCGGAAATTTTGCAATTAAGTTCGAGGACAAGGAGGAACAGTTCCAAAAAGACGATATGATTATTGTTTCTCCCGGAATTAATCACCGAACACTTGTCCCCAATTCGGGGATTTCCAGATATAACATAAACTTCCTGATGGAGAAGAGCTCGGTCAAAACGGAAATTTCACTTTATGATGCACTAAGCAAGGCACTTGCCCAGCCGTATCTGCATTTTAGTAACTGTCCGGATGTCCGTCCGATCATCAAAAAAACAGTCAGTAGTATTTTAAGTGCTGATAAGATGAATTTATGTCTTAATTTCCACGAGCTGATTGTCAATATTTTAAGCAAAACAGATATGTATGCGGTTATGCCCCAACCGGCATCGACACTGTCTGACAGCAGTATGCTCAGAATGTATAAACTGCAGCAGGTTATATTTAAATGTTATATGCAGGATATTTCCCTTGAATATATTGCAAAGAAGCTCTACCTCAGTACAAGGCAGGCAAGCCGTGTTATTCAGCAGTATTACGGCTGTAGCTACCGCGAGCTTGTGACTCAGATGCGTATGAGGGTTGCGGCAGAGCTACTGCTTTCCACCGAAATGACAGTGCTCGAGATATCTGCGCATGTTGGATATAACTCTATTAAGGGTTTTTACTCTGCGTTTAAAAAACATTATAACTGTCTGCCTACGGAATACCGAAAAGCTCATCCCGACTGGGATAAAAAAAGCGGGATTCCGACAGATAAAAACAAGTAAATAATTTATCTATATAAAGGAGATTTAAAACTATGGCAATTCAAACAGGATTTTCAAGAATGTGTATTACACCGCCGCTGGGAACACCGATTTCCGGTTACTACGAGGCACGCTTTACAAAGGGTGTTTTAGATGACCTTTATGCAACAGCTGTTGCGTTTGATGATGGAAAGAAACAGTCGGTTATTATTGCTCTTGATATAATTATGCTCTCGCAGGAACAGTGCGACGGATACAAAAAAATTATTGCAGACTACTGCAATCTTCCTATGGAATCAATATTTATTAACTGTTCACATACCCATACCGGCCCTATGATTGGCAAGGACTTTGCGTCCGACCTCTGCGGTCTTCCTGCATATGAGGAATATATGGGCATCCAGATGCGTGATGCGGCAGCATACGCTCTTCAGGACTTGTGTCCCTCAAAGTTCTATGCGGCAGAAAGCAAGGCGGAAAGAATTTCGTTTATCCGCCGCTTCAGAATGAAAGACGGCAGTGTTCAGACCAACCCCGGTGTTGGAAACCCCAATATCGACCATGCCCTTGGTGAGCCCAACGAGACTGTAAAGCTTGTTAAGATTGTAAGAGAAGATGCAGAGGACATCTTTATTGTTAACTTTGGCACACACCCCGATACAATCGGCGGCGAGGAAATCAGTGCCGACTGGCCTGGATTTGTTTGCTCAACTATCGAGGATGCAATTCCGGATACAAAATGTATGTTCCTTCTTGCACCCCAGGGCGATGTAAACCACATAAACCCCAATCCTAAAAAGGGGGAAGAAATAGGTCTCCACGACACATTTGACGGTTGTCCCAGAGGCTATGACCACGCTATACATATGGGTAGAGTTGTTGCCGGTGCTGTTCTGCAGATTTGCGATAAAGCTCCTGAAATCGAAGCGGACAGCATTGAGTTTTCTTGCAAAACAGTACATACCCCCTCAAATCAGGAGAACGACCGACTTGACGAAGCACGGAAGATTGTTGAACTTCACGAAAGTGGAAGAGATGCAGAGCTTCCCTACAAGGAAATGGAGCTTACCACAGTTGTTGCAGAGGCTACACGCATTGTAGAGCTTGAACACGGCCCCGAAAGCTACTCATTTACACTTTCGGCAATCAAAATCGGCGATTTAGCGTTTATGGGAATTCCCGGCGAGCCGTTTACCGAAATTGCAAACAGAATTTACGAGGCATCACCATTTGAAACAACAATTCTCTGCTGCCTTACAAACGGCGGCGATTCATACTTCCCCACAAGCCGTGCCTATGAGGAAGGTGGATACGAGGCAAGAACTGCCCGTCTTAAAAAGGGTGCGGATAATATAATTGTTGAGGGAACGATAGAACTTCTCAATGAAATTAAATAAAGGAGAAAAATTATGATTTCTTGCACAGAATTTATACCTGTTTACAGCGAACTTTTTAAGTATCTTGAGGACAAAGGCGGTCACGACGAAGTAGTAAGATACTGGGAATATATTTCCGATACATATGTTGCAGACCTTCTCGGCACAGAGGTTGCCGGCAAGGGTATCCGTGGCTGCTGGGACTACTGGTCAAAGTCGCTTAATGAAGAGGCTTGCGATTTCAAAATGGAGCTGGACGAGAAGGAAGGCACATTCAGTATTGATATGAGATACTGTCCTTCCCGCGGCAGACTTAATGCGTATGAACATATGGAACCGTATTATGATTACTGCGGACACTGTGCGCTTCTTTATGCAAGACAGCTCGAAAAATACGGTATAGTAAATGAAGTGTTTGATATGTCAAATGTCGACAAGGCACAGTGCTTTGAGCGTTACAGAATAAAAAAGGAATTTATCCCGGCTGACTGCAAGGGCGAAAAGCTGGTTATGGATGTTAAAGCGGCAGATAACGAATACTTCCATCGTGACTTCCATATTTCAGGTGAGCGTGGCCTCAGATATGTGGGCGAAAAGTACGGAGACGCAGATGTTGTTGCATATCTTACACAGTTTGCAAAAGCATATTACAGCCCGCTTATTGCCAAAATAAAGGAAAACGGACTTGCTGAAATGAAAGCGCATATCGAAGAAATCTATGAGGTTGAAAAAGCTCCCGAAAATGTAAAATGCACTCTGACCGACAACGAACTTTATGTTACCGTAAGTGAATGTCCCGGTGTCAAGTATATGAAGGAAAGCGGCTATGAACCGTCACAGTGGTATATTGAAGATACCCGTACGGTAAATGCTGTCATTGCCGAAGAAAGCGGCTACGGTTTTGAATTGATTTCGTATGATGCCGAAAACGGCGCTGCAGAATACAGATTTTTTGTTAAATAGTCAAATGGATTGTTGACAAAATTTGCAAGCGGTGCTATACTCAAATAGAAAATTTAATAATTGTTCTTCGGGGCAGGGTGAAATTCCCTACCGGCGGTCAAAGTCCGCGAGCCTTCGGGTTGATTTGGTGAAATTCCAAAACCGACAGTAAAGTCTGGATGAGAGAAGAATTGCTTTACAAGATAAAAGCATTATGTCCCGATTGTACTCTGTGCAATCGGGACTTATTTTTGGGAGATGTTCAGTATGCGAAAAAACAAAACAAAATGGATGGTAAAGGTGGCAATGCTTTCCGCAGTAGCGGTTGTTCTGATGCTGTTGGAATTCCCCTTGCCGTTTATTGCACCACCGTTTTACGAGCTTGACTTCAGCGAAATTCCGGTTCTCGTGGGTGTCTTTGCACTTGGCCCGGTTGCCGGAGTTGTGATTGAGGCGATAAAGGTTCTCCTGAATCTTCTTATTAACGGAACAATCACCGGAGGAGTAGGTGAGGCGGCCAACTTCCTCGTTGGCGTATCGTTTATTCTGCCTGCCGGAATTATTTATAAGCGGAATAAGACTAAAAAAACAGCCGCCTTCGGAATGACGGTCGGGGGGACATTGATGGTTATAATCTCCTGTTTTGTTAATTCCTATATTCTGATTCCTGTATATGGTGCTGCAATGGGACTGGAGACATCCGCCTTTGTCAAAATGGCAGCGGCAATTTATCCGTCGATAGATTCACTCTGGAAGATGGTTCTTTTGTGCGTTGCACCGTTTAATGCGATAAAGGTTATCCTTGTGTCGGTGCTGACCACGGTTCTTTACAAGCATATAAGCCCCATACTCAAAGCAAAAGCATAGAAACATAAAAAAATCTGATAAAGTATTGACAAACACAAAAGATTAAAGTATAATTACAGATGTTAGATAGAGGCGCATTGTGTCATCATTAAGCAAACCTTTCAACGCTTTGCCAAAGCGGGGCTTGCCGAAAGGGGCAGATGCCGAAGTTGGTCTATGGTAAAAGGCCGGTCTGGCAATCGGGAATAATATCTTGATTGTTGTCGCACAAGTGCGGAGAGCTATCATACTATATGTGTCAAAGGTTTGTCTGATGTCCATGCATATTTTATGATAGCTGAAAATTCAGCTATCATTTTTTTTGCGGAAAATTCGGATAATATAAAAGTAAAGGAGTTTTTACTATGAAGAATACTGTATTTACCGGTGTTGCAACTGCCATTGTTACCCCTCTTACCGAACAGGGCGTTGATTACGAAAGCTTTGCCCGCCTGATCGAATGGCAAATTGAAGAGGGTATTAACGCACTTGTTGTTGCAGGTACAACAGGTGAAGGCTCAACTCTTACGGATGAGGAACATAAGGCAGTACTTAAATTTGCGATTGAACAGGTAAACGGCAGAGTTCCGGTTATTGCGGGTACCGGCTCCAATGATATAAAGTATGCAATTGAACTCACAAAATTTGCGTGTGAGGTTGGTGCTGACGCAATGCTGGTTGTTACACCTTACTATAATAAGGCAACCCAAAACGGCCTTATCAAGTCGTTTACGGCAATTGCTGATGCAAGCACAAAACCGGTTATTCTTTATAATGTACCATCCAGAACCGGCTGCAATATTACGCCCGAAACCTGTGCTGAGCTTGCAAAGCACCCCAATATCGTGGGTATAAAGGAAGCAAGTGGAAACATTTCCCAGATTGCCAAGGTTGCATCTTTAGTTGACGAAGATTTTGCTATTTACTCAGGCAACGACGACCAGATAGTTCCCATAATGTCACTTGGCGGCAAGGGTGTTATATCTGTTCTCTCTAATATTGCTCCCAAGGACACTGTCAGAATGTGCGACAGCTTTTTTGAGGGAAATATTGCAGAAAGCACAAAGCTCCAGCTTCAGTACCTTGAACTCATTGACGCACTTTTCTGCGAGGTTAACCCCATCCCTGTAAAGGCGGCAACTGCGGCAATGGGCTTTGGCGAAAACTACCTTAGACTTCCCCTCACCCCTATGGAGGAAGCCCATGCTAACAATATGTTCCGGCTTATGAAGGAAAACGGAATAAACATTGACTGATTTGAAAGGATATCTTACCAATGATTTGTGAAAACCTTGGAATAAATAAAGACGGGGTGCTGACCTTTGCCGGCAGAGATACCGTAGAGCTTGCAAAAGAATACGGAACGCCCCTTTATTTAATGGACGAGGAGCGTATACGGCATAACTGCAGAGTATATGTAAACGCAATGAAGAAGCATTTCGGCGAGACAGCCCTGCCTCTGTTTGCAAGTAAGGCTGCATCCTTCAAAGCTGTTTATAAAATAGTGATGGAGGAAGGAATGGGCGTCGATGTTGTCTCCTGTGGTGAAATGTATACCGCAAAAAATGCAGGCTTTGCAATGGAAAACGCATATTTCCACGGCAATAACAAAACAGATTTCGACATCGAATATGCCATTGATTGCGGTCTTGGCTACTTTGTTGCCGACAGCCATGAGGAACTTGATGCTATTGACAGAATAGCCGGCGAAAAGGGCGTCTGCCAGAAGGTTCTGCTCCGTATAACTCCCGGTATTGATCCCCACACATACGATGCAGTTGCAACGGGTAAGGTTGATTCAAAGTTTGGCTCTGCAATCGAAACCGGTGCTGCAGAAGAAATAACAAAATACGCTCTTGAAAAAAAGAATATTTCCTTACGCGGCTTTCATTGCCATGTCGGCTCGCAGGTTTTTGACTCGGATGTATTCTTCAAAAGCTCGGATATTATGCTCGAGTTTATAAAGGATATGAGTGAAAAGTTTGACTTTACAGCTGAAATTCTCAACCTTGGCGGCGGCTATGGTGTGAAATATGTGGAATCAGACCCCTATATTGATATTGAAGCCAATATTGCCCAGGTTGCTGAAATGGTTAAATCAAA
>SVJR01000027.1 GCA_015068845.1 Oscillospiraceae bacterium | reverse complement strand
CCTCACCCAGAGCTTCACCGGCAAGAATGTAATCTTTATCTATTGCATTGCTTGATGCACCGTATACGCAAATTTTCATAATAATCTCCATTCCGCCGCTCTGCGTCGGCATAAATAGTTATGAAATTTCTCTTATCCGCAGAGCAAGGAATGATAAGAGATTATCACGTCCATGTGCATTTCCAAGCATTTATGCGAGGAAAATTTTGAACGGACAACCAAATCCGCCGGAGACTTAACGGGAAAGGAACTTTCACGATATCCTCCTCGAAATTCGGGGATAATTCAGTATATCATATTTTACAAAAAAATACCATACCTTTTATTGACTAAATTAAGGTTTTGTTATATAATTTTGTAATATTGGAGGAAAAATCTATGACCAGCAAAAATATATACAGCCAAATGGGTATCTCGGACGAGCTGTTTGAGTTCGGCGAAAATATTATAAAAGCTTTAGACGAGAGATTTAAGAAGATTGATGAAACGGCAGAGTTCAACCAGATAAAGGTTATAAAAGCCCTGCAGAAAAACCGTGTAGATGCGGCGTGCTTTGCAGAATCCACAGGCTATGGCTACGACGATATGGGCCGCGACACTTTGGAGAGGGTGTACGCCGATTGCTTCGGCACAGAGGACGCTCTTGTAAGACCTCAGATAACCTGCGGAACTCACGCCCTTGCCCTTGCCTTGAGTGCAAATTTAAGACCCGGCGACGAGTTGCTTTCGCCTGCCGGAAAACCCTACGACACATTGGAGGGGGTAATAGGAATCCGTCCCCAGAAAGGCTCGCTTGCGGAATATGGAGTTACCTACCGTCAGGTTGATTTGCTCCCCGACGACAGCTTCGACTATGACAAAATCCGTGAGGCTATAAACGAAAAAACTCGGCTTGTCACTATCCAGCGTTCAAAGGGCTATCAGACAAGAGAAACTTTTTCGGTTGAAAAGATTGCCAAGCTGATAAAGTTTGTTAAAGAAATCAAGCCGGATGTCCTTGTGATGGTTGATAATTGTTACGGCGAATTTGTTGAAAAAATTGAACCGTCAAATTTTGGCGCAGATATGATTGTAGGCTCGCTTATTAAAAATCTTGGTGGTGGTCTTGCACCGTCCGGAGGTTATATTTGCGGCACAAAGGATTGTATTGAAAACTGCGGATATCGTCTTACCGCCCCCGGACTCGGCAAGGAGGTCGGAACAAATATGGGACTTATGCGTCAGTTCTATCAGGGGCTTTTTATGGCGCCAACCGTTGTTTCCGGTGCGCTTAAAGGTGCAATTTTTGCGGCGAATATCTATGAAAGACTTGGCTTTAAATGTGTACCTAACGCAACCGAAAGCCGACACGATATAATTCAGGCGGTGGAGCTTGGCAGCCCTGAGCGGTTGATTGCGTTTTGCAAGGGAATTCAGGCGGCAGCTCCGGTTGACAGTTATGTGACACCTGTGCCGGGGGATATGCCCGGCTATGAGTCTCAGGTTATTATGGCGGCAGGCGCATTTGTTCAAGGCTCGTCGATTGAGCTTAGTGCTGACGCACCGCTGCGTGAACCTTATGCTGTTTATTTTCAGGGCGGCATAACATGGTATCATGCAAAGCTTGGAATATTAAAGTCCGTTCAGGCAATGCTTGACGAGGGTTTGATAGATAAGACAAAATTCAAAGGAGAGATGTAAAAATGTGGTTAGTTTTAGCGATTGTTGCAATGCTTTGCTGGAGTGGCTCGGACTTCTTCAGTAAGCTCGGTTCAAAGCCATCTGACAAGTACAGTCATTGGAAGATGGTAATTGCTGTCGGTGTGGTTATGGGTATCCATGCGTTTTATGAAATGGCAACAGGGACAAAGGTTACAATGCAGGATATAATCTATTATATGCCGGCATCTTCAATGTACATACTTTCAATGATATTCGGCTATGTATCGCTAAGATACATCGAGCTTTCGGTATCATCGCCTATCTGCAATTCGTCAGGTGCAATTGCGGCAATTCTATGCTTCCTTGTTCTCGGACAGACGGTTGACAGCCTTTCTACTATTGGTATAGTGATTGTTTCTGCCGGTGTTATTTTCTTAGGTATTGCCGAATATACCGAGGACGACGAGGCAAAGATGAAACGCCAGCTTAAGGCAAACCGCAAGTATACCAAAAGCGTTCTTGCAATCCTGCTCCCAATTCTCTACTGTATCATTGATGCCCTTGGCACATTCTTTGATGCTGTAATTCTTGAAGAGGGAAATACATTTATGACAAATGTATTCCACTACCTTGACGAGGATGTTGCAAATGTAGCTTACGAGCTTACATTCCTATTTATGGCGGTTGTTGCATTTATATATGTGTTTGTTATCAAAAAACAAAAGCTTTCTGCACTTAGCTTTAAGGAAGAGGGGCCAAAGGGCCTTGGCGCAATCTGCGAAACTGCAGGTCAGTTCGCTTATGTATATGCCTTAGCTGCAAACTCTGTGGGAGCTGCACCGATTATCTGTGCATACTGCGTGGTTTCGTCGGTTTGGAGCTCAATATTCTTGAAAGAACGACTTTCGTGGAAGCACTACGCATCACTTGTGGCAGTTGTTGGAGGTATTATAATAATGGGTGTTGCCGAGAGTCTGGCAGAATTATAGAAATTAAAAATTCGAGCAAAAAAAGTTTGCTCGAATTTTTTTGTCGCAAAAACAGAAAGCGTTGGGACTATGGTCTGTATTTTGCTGAAACTTGGTTAATTCCTCACCTTTTGCATATCGAAAAATTTGTATTTCTAAATTATATATGGTAAAATATGTAAAAGACTTACAAAAGAAAGGTGAGATGAATAATGTTTGAAGAAAAGAGAAGCACACAGGTTTTGTACCTGCCGGTAGATTCTATAAGACCCAATCCGTATCAGCCGAGGAGGGAGATGGAGCGGGCAGCACTTGAGGAGCTTGCCAAATCAATTCGTCAGTATGGACTTATGCAGCCGGTGGTGGTAAGGCAGATTAATGACAGGGATTTTGAGTTAATTGCAGGTGAACGGCGGCTCCGCGCGTGCCGTATGGCTGATATGCGTGAAATTCCGGCGGTTGTGATACGCGCAGGTGGAACAGACAGCGCGGTTATGGCACTTATCGAAAATATACAAAGAGAAAACTTAGGTTACATAGAGGAAGCAGAGGCGTTTTGCACGCTTCTTTCGGAACACGGGCTGACGCAGGAGGAGCTTGCGGAAAGACTGGGTAAAACTCAGTCAACAGTCGCAAACAAAATAAGGATTTTGAAGCTTTCGCCGGAAATACGGCGGATTCTGAAAGAAAATAGTCTGAGCGAGCGTCATGCAAGGGCTCTTCTCCGGATTCCTGATGAAAAGACAAAACTCCGTGCACTTAATGTAATAGTGAGCAAGGGGCTGAATGTTGAAAAGTCCGAGGAGCTGATTTCGAGGATGCTTAATCAGGACGGTGCTCCCAAAGCGCCCGAAACGGTGAAAAACATCAGGGCGTTCAGGGATGTCCGGATATTTTCAAACACAATAAGTCAAGCGGTTGATATGATGAAACGGTCAGGTATTGCCGCGGAATCAAACAGAACCGAAAATGATGAATATATTGAGTATACGATAAAAATTCCAAAGAATTTAGAGAGTGCGGTATAAAATTCTTAATTTGGTCAATACTTCCGGTTGTGGAGGTGTTGAATTTGAAAAAAACGAAAAAAGAAGTAAAGAAAAAGACAAACTTTATCCAGAAGGCGGTTAAAAGCCGGGGCTTTTACATAGCCGTGGCTTCACTGGCTGTGATAGTGGGATTTACAGTTTATGCAAGACGAATGCAGGTTGATTTGCAGAGCCAGGTTGCATCCTTTGACGACGAGGCGTGGAAAGAGGCTGTTGAGGACAGCGGATTTCAGATTGTGAATGTGGACGATGCAGTGGAGGCGCCAAAGCTTGAGCCGGAAAAAGAAACGGTTGAAGCTACGCCCAAGGCGGAATCTCCCGAGACGGCAGTGCCAACCTCGGCAAAGCCCGAACAAAGAACCGAGGTTCCAAAGTTTTCAATTCAGCTACCGTGCAGCGGTCCGGTGGTTGCGGAGTGTTCGGTGGACGAGCTGGTGTACTGTGACACGATGGACGATTGGCGAACACACAATGGTATGGATATAGCCGCAGCCTTGGGTGACCAGGTAAAAGCTGCTGCAACGGGTGTAGTATCCAAAGTTTATACGGATGACCTTTTGGGAGTTGTGGTTGTTCTGGACCACGGCGATGGGATTTCGTCACTTTACGGAAATCTGCAGAGTGCGGATTTTATAAAGACCGGAACAGAGGTCAAAGCCGGCGATATAATCGGCGGTGTCGGCGAGCCAGGTGCGCTTGAGGCAAAGACAGAGCCGCATCTGCATTTTGAGTTGATAAAAAACGGAGAATACAAAAATCCAAAAGAATACCTGAATTAAGCCGTGGGCTCGTCTCCCCACGGCTTAAGAAAAACACCGAAGGAGCATAGACTTCTTCGGTGTTTTTTTAAAAAAACTATTGTAACTGCTGAAAAAATGTGATAAAATGTTTAATATGTATAGCTATGTGCATAAGTGAATAAAGATGTAGCAAATGAGGTATGGAGGTCAGCTGATGTTTATAATTGAAATGATTAGGACATTTATTTTAGGCATTGTTGAAGGTGTTACGGAGTGGCTTCCCATAAGCTCCACCGGGCATATGATACTTGTAAATGAATTCTTACGCAACGAAAACAGCTTTACTTCGTCGGATTTATACCTTTATGTTATTCAGCTTGGTGCAATACTTGCCGTGGTAACACTTTATTTCAGAAAGCTCAATCCTTTTGCTCCGTCAAAGTCCGGAGCGGAGAAAATCGGAACCTGGAATATGTGGGGCAAGGTTATTGTTGCCTGCATTCCGGCGGCGGTTATCGGACTTTTGATTGACCCGTTGATGGAAAAGTTTGAGAATTGGCAGGTTGTGTCGGCTACACTGATAATATACGGTGTTGCCTTTATATTAACTGAAAGAATAAATAAAAAAACAACAGTTCTTACAATGGACGATATGAACTACAAAACGGCTCTTCTAATCGGTGCGTTTCAGGTTCTGTCAATTATCCCGGGAACCTCAAGGTCGGGCTCGACCATACTTGGTGCGATGCTTCTCGGCTGTTCGCGGAGCGTTGCGGCGGAATTTTCGTTCTTCCTTGCAATTCCGGTTATGTTTGGGGTAAGTCTTTTAAAAATTCTCAAGTACGGACTTGTGATGAATGCTCAGGATGCAATTGTTTTACTTTCCGGTATGGCGGTTGCATATATTGTGTCAATGCTGTCGATTAAATTCCTTATGAATTATGTAAGAAAGCACGACTTCAAGGCATTTGGTGTATACAGAATAATTCTTGGTATAGTTGTGATTTTATATTTTGTACTTATCTGATAATTTTAAAATACCGACGAAAAGGGAGATATTATGGCTGAAAGAAAAAGAACTACTACGGGAAGACGCACGACTTCGCGTACCACTCGGAGCACTTCTGCAAAAGGCAGAACTACCCGGGCGCAGAATCAGAAAACAAAAAAACGCAGTGCCGAAATCAAGGGAATAGTCCTCATTGCTCTCGGTATCTTTGTTGCACTTTCCTTCTGGGAAGGCGCAACGGGGATTGTAGGTGAGATATTCCGGGGAATTCTGATGGGACTCTTTGGCGGTGCGGCTGTGATTTTCTTTGTGTTCATTATATGGACAGGTATAAATATGTTCATTGAAAAACGCAAAGAGAATACGGGTTACAAAATATGGGTGCTCCTTGCACTTATGATGGTCACATCGGTTATTTGGGCACTCTGGCACGAGGATACAGCGTGGAATTACCCTGACTTTTTAAGTGCAATCCGCAGTATGTACGACTGGGGCAAGGACGGCAGTTCAGGCGGCGTTATAGGAACGCTGCTTTGCATAGGCCTTGTGAAGTGCCTCGGGACAGTTGGAACAACCATATTATCCATTGCTGCGGCAATGATTTTACTGCTGATACTCACCGAGGTATCTCTCGAAAAGCTCTTTAAATCAATTTCAGCATACATAAAACGCAACAAAGATGATATGGCAGCGGCACTTGATGAAGAAGTGGAGCTGGATATAGAAGAAAAGCCCCGTGAAGAAAAGGAGCGTGGCAGGAAAAAGAAGGAAAAGGTAACAACTCAGCAGGTACCGAGAAGTCCGGGCGAAGCAGCAGGGCATACCCCCAACAGTGACTACTTTGATGTATACTTCAAGAATGATGCTCTTGCCGAGATTGCAGGGAAAACTAAAGAAACAGCAAGAAAAACATTTAAGTTTGATGTTGGAGAGGACGAACCTGCAGATGCGGTTGACATTGCCGAGGTTGCATCCGAGGTAATCCGTGAACAAGCCGGCACAGCAAAACCTAAGTTTAAGATAACCGAAGAAAATTCGGGTGTCCTCACCCAGCTTCCGGACGAAAACGGCAATTTCAAAACAGATGATGACGAGTTTGAACCGCCCAGCCTTGTGCAGATGCAGGAAAAGGTTGACCCGATGACTCAGGCGGCTTTAGACGAGGGAATATCCTTTGACCGTGCTGTTGAAGCGGGAAAACGTATAAAACACGAGGAAGCCCAGCAGGCGGCAAACAGCATAAATATAATGGCCAAAGAGAATATCGAGGCAACAAAGATTATAAACTACAAGCTACCCTCGGTATCTCTGCTTGCAAAACCGAAGGCAAAAGCAAAAAGCCGTGCCGAGATAAAGCGCGAGCTTGAAAACAAAGCAAACAAGCTTCTTGAAACACTCGCAAGCTTTAAGGTGGAGGCGGATATTCTTAATATCACTCAGGGCCCCACAGTTACAAGATTTGAGCTTCAGCCGGGTTTTGGGGTCAAGGTTTCCAAGATAACAAACCTTGCCGATGACATTGCGCTCAGCCTTGCGGCATCGGGTGTGCGTATTGAAGCACCTATTCCCGGAAAGGCTGCAATCGGTATCGAAATCCCGAATGAGGAGGCAAGCTCTGTTCCCATTCGTGAAGTTATTGATTCTGATGAATTCAGGGAATTCAAGTCAAAAACGGCATTTGCTCTCGGTAAGGATATCAGCGGCAAAGGTGTAATTGCCGATGTTGCAAAGTTCCCCCATGTCCTGATTGCCGGCGCCACCGGTTCGGGTAAGAGTGTATGTATAAACTCTCTGATTACGAGTATACTTTATAAAGCGAAACCCAACGAGGTCAAGATGATAATGGTTGACCCCAAAATGGTTGAGCTTGGTGTGTATAACGGAATTCCGCATCTGCTCATCCCGGTTGTTACCGACCCGAAGCACGCAGCAGGGGCACTCAACTGGGCGGTTGCAGAGATGCAGAACCGTTATCAGCTGATGAAGGATAACAAGGTGCGCAACCTTCAGGGGTATAATATGCTGATGGAGGAACAGGGAACTCCTGAGAACAAGCTTCCCGAAATTGTGATAATCATTGACGAGCTTGCGGACCTTATGCTTGCAGCCAAGAACGAGGTTGAGGACGCGATAAACCGTCTTGCAGCCCTTGCGAGAGCGGCGGGTATGTATCTTGTAATTGCGACTCAGAGACCTTCTGTTGATGTAATTACCGGTGTAATTAAGGCAAATGTGCCGTCCAGAATAGCATTTGCGGTTTCGTCGCAGGTTGATAGCCGTACCATCCTTGATGCGATGGGTGCGGAAAAGCTTCTTGGTAAGGGTGATATGCTGTATGCACCCCGGGGCGAAAGCAAGTCCATCAGAATTCAGGGCAACTTCATTTCTGACAACGAAATTGAAAATGTAATTAATTTTGTTAAAAAGCAGTACGAAGCCGAGTACGATGAATCCATACTTGAGCATATCGAAAATGCTCAGGAGGCCCAAAATGCTGCAGCAGAGGATGACAGCCATACCCGGAGCGGCGACAAGGACGAGCTGTTTGTAAAGGCGGCAGAACTTGTGTTCGAGTCCGGTCAGGCGTCGGTGGCAATGCTTCAGCGTAGGTATAAAATCGGGTATCAGCGTGCAGCGCGGATTATTGACCAGCTTGAGGAAAACCGCATCATAGGTCCTTACGAGGGAACCAAGCCGAGACAGGTTCTTATAACCCGCAACGAGCTGAACGAGATGCTTATGAACAACCCGGATTAGTGAAAAACTGCTCAAAACAGCCTATTTATTGCGTATTTAGCATAAAAGCATTTATTAAATTTTGTGCAAACTCACGAATTTAGGAAAAAATACAGAAAACTATGGAAATTTCAAAAATAATGTAGTAAAATAATCTTAACGTTATGAAAAAAGCATTCTAAAAAAAACAATATTTAAAGAAAAGGAGTTTTAAGAATGAATAAACAGGAATTGATTTCAGCAATGGCTGAAAAGGCAAATCTGTCTAAGAAGGATGCAGAGGCAGCTCTGAACGCTTTTGTTTGTGCAGTTGAAGGCGCACTCGCTAAGGGCGACAAGGTTCAGCTCGTAGGCTTTGGCGGCTTCGAAGTTAGAGAAAGAGCAGCAAGAACAGGCAGAAATCCTCAGACAGGTGCTGAGATGAAGATTGCTGCAGCTAAGGTTCCCGCTTTCAAGGCAGGTAAGGCACTTAAGGATCTCATCAATAAATAATAGCTTAAGCTAAGCTCTTAAAGGAACGCCTTAAGGCGTTCCTTTTTTCGTTGTAATTATATAAGTATATATAACTGAAAGGATTGAATAAAATGAAAAGTTTTTCGTACAGAACCCGTGGCACTTGTTCTCGAGAAATAAGATTTGACCTTGACGGAAAGGTTGTAAAAAATGTTCAGTTCGTAATGGGTTGTCAGGGAAATACTCTGGGCATTTCAAAGCTTGTTGAAGGGATGGACGCCGAAGACGCAGTTTCAAGGCTTGAGGGCATTAACTGCGGAGGTAAAGGAACTTCCTGCCCCGACCAGCTTGCCCAGGCTATTAAAGCAGCTCTCGCAGAAGGGTAAGGAAGGGTTTGGTTACTCTGCTTCACAACCCGGAGAGTTTTTACAATATTTATGTATAAAATTTTAGAAAAAATCATATATATAGTACTTGACAAAATAAGAATTTGTTGGTACAATAAATAAGATTTTTAATATTGGGATAGTGTGGGGTTTCACGCATCCCGTGGCATTAAAAATGCAAAGGTGGAAAAATGGAAAGAATAAAGACAAGCACTCATGTGGTTGGTCTCAAACAAACCAAAAAAGCACTGGAAGCGGGTTTGGCAGAACTTGTGTTTATCGCAAGGGACGCTGATGCGCATGTGGTGATTCCTCTGGAGAAACTCTGTGAGGTTAAAAAAACCGAAGTGGTGTATGTGGATAATATGAAAGAACTCGGCAAGGCTTGCCATATTGATGTTCCCACTGCGGTTGCTACAATTGTTAAAGACGCTTAGGCGTTTTTATATAGGAAGCTTCGGCTTCTGCTAAATTATATATAGGAGGTGAGATTCGTTGCCAACATTTAACCAGTTAGTTAAGAAGGGCAGAAAGACTGCTGAGAAAAAGTCTACCGCACCGGCTCTCTTGGATGGTTTCAATACCATTAAGAAAAAGCATACGGTTCAGGCTTCTCCTCAGAAGAGAGGTGTTTGTACTTCAGTTAGAACAATGACACCTAAAAAGCCTAATTCGGCTCTCCGTAAGGTTGCCAGAGTTCGTCTTACAAACGGTATTGAGGTTTCAGCTTACATCCCCGGTATCGGTCACAACCTGCAGGAGCATAGCGTTGTGCTTATCCGTGGCGGTAGAGTAAAGGACCTCCCTGGTGTTCGTTACCACATTATCCGCGGTACACTTGATACACAGGGTGTTCAGAAGAGAAACCAGTCCAGATCTAAGTACGGTGCAAAGAGACCTAAGGCTTAGTGTAAGACAAAAAATCAGTTAGAAACTTAGTTTATAGTGCGTATTACTATTTAATATATATGAGACAGCCGTCTCGGATGCGATAGTCAATACAGCACTAACAGTATCCAAAGTGGGTATTGAGTACCTGTGGATAACATTTACCACAAAGAATGGAGGGAAGAACAGTGCCAAGAAAAGGACATATTGCACGCCGTGATGTGCTGCCGGATCCTATGTATAACAGCAAAACTGTTACACGTCTTATCAACAATATCATGCTCGACGGTAAAAAGGGTGTTGCTCAGGCAATTGTTTATGATGCATTTGAAATCATAAAGGAAAAGACAGGTAAGGACCCTGTTGAAGTGTTTGAGGAAGCTATGAATGCCGTTATGCCTGTACTTGAAGTTAAGGCAAGACGTGTTGGTGGTGCTAACTATCAGGTTCCGATTGAGGTTAGAGCAGAAAGAAGAGAGACTCTCGGCCTCAGATGGATCACTCTTTATGCAAGACAGAGAAGCGAAAGAACAATGGCTGAAAGACTTGCAAACGAGCTGATGGATGCTACAAACAGCACAGGCGGAGCATTCAAGAAGAAAGAAGACACACACAAGATGGCTGAAGCGAATAAGGCATTCGCACACTTCCGCTGGTAATCTCGCTTTAAAAATCATTTCATCTTCGGCGAATGTGCTCAACATGAAAAAATGCTCACATATACCATATATGCTCCGCTTTTTTCAGTTTCGCATTCACCAAATCTAAAACGATTTTTTGCGCGAGATAAGATTTTGCTTTGAAAATTACTTCATCTTTGGCAGCGTTGCTCGGTGACGAAAAATGCTCACATATATCATATATGCTCCGCTTTTTCGCACCTCACATCTGCCAAACCTAAAGCAATTTTCTTTGCACTACGACTTTTTCGTAAAACCAATGCGGAATAAAGCCAATTTTTGATTTACTTTACTTTTATTACGAAAGGAGAGAATGTTATGGGTAGAGCGTATTCACTTGAAAGAACAAGAAACATCGGTATCATGGCTCACATCGATGCCGGTAAGACTACTACTACAGAACGTATCTTGTATTATACAGGTATTAACCATAAGCTTGGTGAAACCCACGAAGGCGGCGCTACAATGGACTGGATGGCTCAGGAGCAGGAGCGTGGTATTACAATTACCTCAGCTGCTACAACATGTTTCTGGGAACCCAAGGAAGGTCCTTATGCCGGCAAAAAGCACAGAGTAAACATTATTGATACTCCCGGACACGTTGACTTCACAGTTGAAGTTCAGAGATCTCTCAGAGTTCTTGACGGTTCGGTTACAGTTATGTGTGCTAAGGGCGGCGTAGAACCCCAGTCAGAAACAGTTTGGCGTCAGGCTGACGAATATAAAGTACCCCGTATGATATTTGTCAATAAGATGGATATTATGGGTGCTGACTTCTACAATGTTGTGAATATGATTCACGAAAGACTTAATGCTAACGGTGTTCCGATTCAGCTTCCTATCGGTGCTGAGGAAACTTTCGTTGGTATTATCGACCTTATGAATATGGAAGCTGAGATTTATGATGATGAACTCGGTAACACATACCATAAGGATGCAATTCCTGCAGATATGCTTGAAAAGGCACAGGAATATCACGACAAGATGGTTGAGTCTATTTGCGAAACAGATGAAGAACTTCTTGAGAAGTACTTCGGCGGTGAGGAAATCACTGTTGATGAACTCAAGGCTGCACTTCGTCGTGCAACAATCAACAACGAAATCGTACCTGTTCTTTGCGGAACAGCGTACAGAAATAAGGGTGTTCAGCTTCTTCTCGATGCAGTTATCGAGTATATGCCGGCTCCCACAGATGTACCCAATATCCAGGGCGTAAATCCCGAAACAGACGAAGCTGATGAAAGACCGTCATCAGACGATGCACCTTTCGCAGCACTTGCATTTAAGATTGCAACTGACCCGTTTGTTGGTAAGATTTGCTTCTTCCGTGTATATTCAGGTACACTTGAAAAGGGTTCACACGTGCTCAACTCTTGCAAGGGCAAGCGTGAACGTATCGGTAGAATTCTTCAGATGCATGCAAACCACAGAGAAGACCTTGATATCGTTTACTCCGGTGATATTGCAGCAGCTGTTGGTCTCCAGAACACAACCACAGGTGAAACTCTTTGTGACGAGAAGCATCCTATTATTCTCGAATCAATGAACTTCCCTGAACCGGTTATCCGTGTTGCTATCGAGCCTAAGACAAAGGCTGGTCAGGAAAAGATGGGCATTGCTCTTGCAAAGCTCGCTGAAGAAGACCCGACCTTCAAAACTTATACAGATGAGGAAACAGGTCAGACAATTATCGCAGGTATGGGTGAGCTTCACCTTGAGATTATCGTTGACCGTCTCTTGCGTGAATTTAAGGTTGAAGCAAATGTTGGTGCTCCTCAGGTATCTTACCGTGAAGCATTCAAAAACGCAGTTGACATTGAGCATAAGTATGCTCGTCAGTCAGGTGGTAAGGGTCAGTATGGTCATGTACTTGTTAAGTTTGAGCCCCTCGAAGAAGGCGAAGGCTATGTATTCGAGAACAAGGTTGTCGGCGGTGCTATTCCTAAGGAATACATTCCCGCTGTTGATGCAGGTATCCAGAGCGCAATGCTCAATGGTGTACTCGCAGGCTACAACGTAGTTGACCTGAAGGCTACACTTTACGATGGTTCATACCACGAAGTTGACTCTTCTGAAATGGCATTTAAGATTGCTGCTTCAATGGCATTCAAGGAAGGTATGAGAAAGTCAAACCCTGTTCTGAAAGAACCCATTATGCTTGTTAACGTAATTACACCTGATGATTACCTTGGTTTCGTTATCGGCGACCTTAGCTCAAGACGCGGTATGATTAAGTGCCAGGAATCCAGATCTGGCGGTGTAACTCAGGTTACAGCTGATGTTCCGCTTTCAGAAATGTTCGGTTATGCAACCGTTCTCCGTAGTGGAACACAGGGCCGTGGACAGTACTCAATGGAACCCTCACACTACAGCGAAGTTCCGAAGTCTGTTCAGGAAAAGATTATCAGCGAAAGATCAAAATCCGAGTAATTTTTCAGATTTCTGAAATCTTTTGTAAGATAATTTTTAAAAAGCTATTGAAAAGTAGCTTTGAATGTAGTAAAATAATTAGTAAACAATTAACTTATATAAGTTAGGAGGAAATTAAAATGGCAAAAGCTAAATACGAAAAAACCAAACCGCATGTTAACATCGGTACAATCGGTCACGTTGACCATGGTAAGACAACTCTTACTGCAGCAATCACAAAGGTGCTTTCACTTTCAGGTAAGGCTCAGTTCGAAGCTTACGATATGATCGATAAGGCTCCCGAAGAAAGAGAAAGAGGTATCACAATTTCTACAGCACACGTTGAGTATGAGACAGACAACCGTCACTACGCTCACGTTGACTGCCCCGGACATGCTGACTACGTTAAGAACATGATCACCGGTGCTGCTCAGATGGACGGTGCTATCCTCGTTGTTTCTTCTGCTGATGGTCCTATGCCTCAGACAAGAGAACACATCCTTCTTTCAAGACAGGTTGGCGTTCCCTATATCGTAGTATTTATGAACAAGGTTGACCAGGTTGACGATCCCGAACTTCTCGAGCTCGTTGAAATGGAAATCAGAGAACTCCTCACAGAGTATGAATTCCCGGGCGATGATACACCTATCGTTAAGGGTACAGGTCTTGGCGTTCTTGAATGTACTTCAACAGATCCCAACGCTCCTGAATATGCATGTATCCATGAGCTTATGGCTGCAGTTGACAGCTACATTCCTGCTCCTGAAAGAGCAACAGACAAGCCCTTCCTTATGCCCGTTGAGGACGTATTCTCAATCACAGGCCGTGGTACAGTTGCTACTGGTAGAGTTGAGAGAGGTGTTGCTCACGTTGGTGACGAAGTTGAAATCGTTGGTCTTTCAGACGAATCAAGAAAAGTTGTTATTACAGGTCTTGAAATGTTCAGAAAGCTCCTCGACGAAGCTGAAGCTGGTGATAACGTAGGTGCTCTTCTCCGTGGTGTTCAGAGAAACGAAATCGAAAGAGGACAGGTTCTTGCAAAGCCCGGTTCAATCAACCCCCACACAAAGTTCAAGGGTGAGGTTTACGTTCTGACCAAGGAAGAAGGCGGTCGTCATACACCGTTCTTCACAAACTACAGACCTCAGTTCTATTTCAGAACAACTGACGTTACAGGTGTTGTTAACCTTCCTGAAGGCACAGAAATGTGTATGCCTGGTGATAACGTAACTATGACTGTTGAGCTCACAACACAGATCGCTATCGAAGAAGGTCTTCGTTTCGCTATCCGTGAAGGTGGCCGTACAGTTGGTTCAGGCGTTGTTACTGAAATCGTTGAGTAATTTAAATTTACGCTAACTAAAATATCCACTCCTTATGGAGTGGATATTTTTTTTGCTATAGTTGAATATATTGATGAGGTTGTGTTGCTTAAATACAATATATTGTGTTTGAGCGACATTTTTTATATTATTTCATAAAAAGATTTACAAAAAGAATGCCTAAAATTTGTGAAAAAGGTCGAAAAAATTTTAGTGTCTTTTTAGCTAAACTTGGCAAGGCCAATACCAACAAGGGTTTGCCGGATATGGAAATAAATGTAAGCAAAAACTTGTTCGGAAACCGTATTGACAAAGAAATCTGTCTAAGATATAATAGCATATATAGTGCAATTCGCAAAAAACGCAACCCAATATATTGTGGTTTTGGCAGAATTCAGACACAAGGGCCTCAAAGCCTTGATGCACTGGGAATTGGAGGGTTTGGACATGAAAATTTGCGGACTTATGAAGCTGACCCTTCTGGATTTTCCGGGTAAGGTAGGCTGCACAGTTTTTCTTGGAGGATGCAATCTTAGATGCCAGTTTTGCCACAATGCAGAGCTTGCATTTGAGAGCTGCGGTGACGAAATTTCCGAGGAAGAGTTTTTCAAATTCCTTGAAAAGCGCAAGGGGATGCTCGACGGTGTATGTGTTTCCGGCGGTGAACCGCTGCTGAATGACGGGATTATTTCTTTTTTGAAAAAAATAAAGGAAAAAGATTACGCAGTAAAACTTGACACTAACGGATGTTTTCCTGAACGGCTTAAAGAAGTGCTTGAGGCAGGCGTTTGTGACTATGTTGCAATGGATGTTAAAAATTCATTGGGCGAATATGCAAAAACTGTTGGCGTTGAAGATTTTGATACAAACGGAATTGAAAAAAGCATCGAGCTTTTAAAGACCAGCGGAATTGACCACGAGTTCAGAACAACGGTGGTCAAGGGTTTGCATACGGAAGAAAGTATAGAGAAGCTTTCGCTCCTTTTAAAGGGAGAGAAAAAGTATTTTCTTCAGGCATTTATCCAAAGCGACCGGGTTCTGGACGGTTCTCTTGAGGAGTACACAAAGGACGAGCTTGAAAATTTACTCAAAATTGCACAACGGAATGTTCCTGATGCTGTTTTGAGAGGAATATAAATTTTGGAATTTTTAATAACGGAGGAGAACGATATGTATAAGGTAAGGAAAAGAGACAATAAGCTTGTAGATTTTCAACTGGCACGAATCAGCGATGCCATAACCCAGGCTTTTGAAGCACAGAACAGACAGTATAATTCTGACATAATTGATTTGCTGGCACTGAAAGTTACAGCACATTTTGAACCCAAGGTTGAGAATGAAGCTATTGCTGTCGAAGCAATTCAGGACAGTGTTGAAGAAATTCTTGTTCAGGCAGGCTATGCGGATGTTGCAAAGGCATACATTCTTTACAGAAAACTGCATGAAAAGATGCGTAATATGCAGTCAACCGTGCTCGACTATCAGCAGGTTGTTGATAACTACCTCAAGATTAACGACTGGCGTGTGAAGGAGAACTCAACAGTTACATATTCTGTTGGCGGTCTTATCCTTTCAAACTCCGGTGCTATAACTGCAAACTACTGGCTCAGCGAGATTTATGATGAAGAAATTGCAAGCGCTCATCGTGACGCGGATATCCATATCCACGACCTCTCAATGCTGACCGGTTACTGCGCTGGTTGGTCGCTTAAGCAGCTTATTCAGGAAGGCCTCGGCGGCGTTGAAGGCAAGATTACCTCTGCTCCTGCAAGTCATCTTGCGACCCTCTGTAACCAGATGGTTAACTTCCTTGGTATTATGCAGAACGAATGGGCGGGTGCTCAGGCGTTCAGCTCATTTGACACATACCTTGCTCCGTTTGTTAAGGTGGATAACCTCAGCTACGATCAGGTTAAAAAATGTATCGAATCATTCATTTACGGCGTAAATACTCCTTCGCGTTGGGGTACTCAGGCTCCGTTCTCCAATATCACCCTTGACTGGACAGTTCCGGCTGACCTCGCAGAGCTTCCTGCAATCGTTGGCGGCAAGGAAATGGACTTTAAGTACAAGGATTGTAAAAAGGAAATGGATATGGTCAACAAGGCGTTCATCGAGGTTATGATTGAGGGTGACGCAAACGGCCGCGGCTTCCAGTATCCTATCCCCACATATTCAATTACCAAGGACTTTGATTGGTCAGAGACAGAGAACAACAAGCTTCTCTTTGAAATGACTTCAAAATACGGTACACCGTACTTCTCAAACTACATTAACAGCGATATGGAACCCAGCGATATCAGAAGTATGTGCTGCCGTTTAAGACTTGACCTCCGTGAACTCAGAAAGAAGACCGGCGGCTTCTTCGGTAGCGGTGAGAGCACCGGCTCGGTGGGCGTTGTTACAATTAATATGCCGAGAATTGCATACCTTGCAGCAGACGAGGCTGACTTCTTCAGACGACTCAATAAGCTTATGGACATTTCAGCACGCTCGCTCAGCATCAAGAGGTCGGTTATCACAAAGCTTCTTGACGAGGGTCTGTACCCATACACCAAGCGTTACCTCGGCTCATTTGAAAACCACTTCTCAACAATCGGTCTTATCGGTATGAACGAAGTGGGTCTCAATGCAAAATGGCTCGGCAAGGATATGACCGCCAAGGAAACTCAGGAATTCACCAAAAAGGTTCTCAACCATATGCGTGAAAGACTTTCTGACTATCAGGAAAAATACGGTGACCTCTATAACCTTGAAGCAACTCCAGCGGAATCAACAACTTACCGCTTTGCAAAGCACGATGTAAAGAGATACCCCGAAATTATTACAGCGGCAGAAGAAGGCGGAACACCTTACTACACCAACAGCTCACATCTTCCCGTAAGCTACACAAGCGATGTGTTTGATGCCCTTGATATTCAGGATGAGCTCCAGACTCTGTATACATCGGGTACAGTATTCCACGCATTTATTGGTGAAAAGCTTCCCGACTGGAGTGCAGCGGCAAGCCTTGTCAGAAAGATTGCAGAGAACTACGAGCTTCCGTATTACACACTGTCTCCCACATACTCTGTATGTAAGAACCACGGCTATCTGGCCGGCGAACAGAAGGTTTGTCCTGTTTGTGGCGGCAGAACAGAGGTTTACAGCCGTATCACAGGCTACTACCGTCCGGTAGGCAACTGGAACGATGGTAAGACTCAGGAATACAAGGAACGCAAGCTGTACGATATAAAGAACTCGGTTCTTAAGAAAAAGGCAGAGGGAAAGGTAGCGGAAACTCCTGTTATGGAGGCAACTCCGGTTGCTTGCGGCGAGGGTGAAAAGGTGATGCTGTTCACCACCAAGACTTGTCCCAACTGCAAAGCTGCAGCATCTGTACTTGAAAAGAACAATATTGGTTATACTAAGGTTGATGCTGAAGACAATGCAGAGGCTTCAAAGGGCTACGATGTTCGTCAGGCACCCACTCTGATTGTTGAAAAGGATGGCAAGGTTATGAAGTTTGCCGGAATGTCCGAAATCAAAAAATACACAGACAGCATTAAATAGTAACTTGAGAGAGGAAAATCATAAATGTATGATGTAGTTATAATCGGCGGAGGTCCTGCGGGACTTACCGCCGCCCTCTATGCGCTCAGAGCGGAGAAGTCGGTTCTTGTCCTTGAAAAATCGGGGCTTGGCGGCCAGATTGCTCTTTCAGGCAAGGTGGAAAACTTCCCCGGCGTTGCGCAGATGAGCGGCACAGAATTTGCCGAGACCCTTTCGGGTCAGGTTGAAGCCCTCGGCGGTCAGATTGAGTACGAGGCAGCTCTTGAAATCAAAGATGGTGATATTAAAACTGTTGTGACCGATTTTGGCGAATACCAAGCAAAAAGTGTAATTATTGCAACCGG
>SVJR01000026.1 GCA_015068845.1 Oscillospiraceae bacterium | reverse complement strand
TGTATGCGGGTTTGTGAAAGCTTTTTTGAAAATTCGGGGTATCGCCCCGAAGATTTTACCGGCGGTCATTTTGCTAAAGGTGTTCAGTAATTACAAGGGGCGTTTTGATGAAGTTTATAAAAAAAGGTGATAAAATAGTTGCACTTTCGGTTTTGTTACTTGCGTGTATTTTGTACTTTATATTTAATTTTGCCGTGTTTGCGGATAAACCGCAAACCGCCGAGGTCTATGTGGACGGAGAGCTATATGCAAGCTATAAGCTGAGCGAAATTAAGGCTCAAAAAACTGTCGCAATTGAAACAGAATACGGAAGTAACGTTCTTGAACTGACCAATGACGGTGTCCGGATAACCGATGCTTCGTGCAAGGATAAAATTGATGTGCGGTCAGGCAGAATAACCAAGGCAAATCAGATGATAATATGTATTCCAAACCGTTTCTCGGTGAAACTCACAGGCAACGGAAACGATGTTGATAAGGTGACCCATTGATGAGAATAGAGATGAATAAAACCCGAAAGATTTCAATTATGGCAATCTTTGTTGCGGTGGGACTGGTTCTTCAGTATATTGAAAGCCGGTTCACTCCGGTCAATGTTCCCGGCGGAAAGCTGGGGCTTGCCAATATAGTTTCTATAATAAATATTTTTATGTTCGGCGGTGCGAATGCTACTGTTATAGCAGTGCTCCGTGCAACACTCGGCTGTCTTATGTTCGGCGGTGTAAGTGCAATTCCGTACAGTGTTTTGGGAGCACTTTTTTCGGTGCTTTCAATGTGGGGAGCAAAAAAGTGGTTATACCCCAAAATCAGTATGATTGGTCTAAGCATAATCGGCGCGGCAGTACATAATGTATCTCAGATTTTTGTTGCAGTGTGGATGTTTTCGTCGTGGTATGTATTTTCGTACTTGCCGGGACTTTTGGTTATTGCGGTGGTTTCCGGTGCGGTAACCGGTTATGCAACAGAAGTTTTTGCAAGGCGTGCATTTAAGCCGTGGGAGGTTGTAAAATGAAGGAAATAATTTTAGCATCAAATTCACCGAGACGGAAAGAGCTTTTGGGTATGCTCGGACTCGAATTTTCGGTAATTCCGGATAACACTCCCGAATGTATTGACCAGCAGCTTTCACCGGCGGAAGTGGTGATGGCTCTTGCGAAATTCAAGGGCGACAATGTCCGGAAAACACTATCCAAAAACCGTGATGCGATTATAATTGCCGCAGATACTGTTGTAGCAATAGACGGTGTTGTTCTTGGTAAGCCAAAATCAAAGGCAGATGCCGAAAAAATGCTCAGTAGATTGAGTGGAAAATCCCATAATGTGTATACCGGTGTTTATTTGATAGAAAACTTAAGCGGAAAATCGGCAAATTTTTACGAAAAAACAGAAGTATTCTTCAAAAACCTTGACATAAACGAAATTAAAGATTATATTAATACTGGAGAGCCAATGGACAAAGCCGGAAGCTACGGAATTCAGAATTTTGGCTCATTGTTTGTTGAAAAAATAAACGGTGACTACTTCAATGTGGTAGGTCTGCCTGTTTGTTCTCTTGGCAAGACATTAACGAAGGATTTTGGCATAAAATTCTTTTAGAAAACAAGTAAAAACATAGAAAGAGTGGTTCAAAGCTTATGTTAAACGAAATAGGAATTGATTTAGGTACTTCCAATACTATAATATACCTTAAAGGCAAGGGCATTGTTGTTAATGAGCCGACAGTTGTTGCCGTAAGTAAAAAGAACGGCAAGGTGCTTGCTATCGGTAAGGAAGCAGGCGAAATGCTGGGCAGAACTCCTCAGGATATCCGCGCTCTTACCCCTATTAAAGACGGCGTTATTGCAAATTTTGATATAACAGTAAAAATGCTGAGATACTTTATCAAAAAAGCGGTAAATTCTTCTTTCCTGAAGCCCAGAGCGGTTATCTGCATACCCTCACATATAACTGATGTTGAAAAGCGTGCGGTAAGGGATGCAACTTTGGCAGCCGGTGTGAAAGAGGTGTTCCTCATTGAAAAATCAATGGCAGCGGCTATCGGTGCCGGCATTGAGGTTCATAAGCCTATCGGTTCAATGATTGTTGATATAGGTGGCGGAACAACAGAAATTGCAGTTGTATCTCTGGGCGGTGTTGTTGCAACACAGAGCCTCAGGGTTGCCAGCCATTCTCTGGATAACGACATCATTCAGTTCCTTAAAAAGAACCATAACCTCATAATCGGTGACATTACTGCTGAGGAAATTAAAAAGAGCATAGGCTCGGCGTGTCCCTTAAAAGACGAATCAACAATGGATATCAAGGGTCGTGACCTTGTTACCGGTCTTCCCAAGACTATCAGAATTACATCTACAGAAATCCGTGATTCATTCCAGGAAAGCCTTGCTGCTATAATCGATGGCATAAAGGCCGTTCTTGAAAAAACACCGCCAGAGCTTGCTGCTGATATTTTTGAATCCGGAATTGTTCTGACTGGTGGCGGCGCAATACTCAGAGGTCTTGGTCGTCTTATAAATGTTCATACTGAAATACCGATTTTCATTGCCGAGTCTCCGGCAGAGTGTGTTGCAATCGGTGCGGGCAGAGCTCTTGATGAAATCAAGACACTCCACAGCATTCTCAGCTGATTTTTATTGAGAGGAGATTCTTTCTTTGCGTAAGCTGTTTAAACACAAAGCGGCAGTGGGACTTGTCGTTTTGGTTATAATACTTGGGATTGCGGTTGGAATTCTTAATGCCGCAAAGTCCGACACAACCGTATTTGAAAATGCGGTTAACATAGTTGTAACACCTGTTCAAAAGCTGTTTACAAGTATTGGCCGTGATGTTTCAGGCTTTTTTGGTTATTTTTCCAATGTAGATAAATTGCAGAACGAAATAGAGAACCTTAAAACCGAAAATGCCGAACTGAAAAAAGAAATAAATGAAAACGAATCGAGCAAGCTTGAAAACGAACAGCTCAGACAGCTGCTTAATATGAAAAAGAGCACAATGGAATTCGAGCTTGAAGCGGCTTCGGTAATTGCCCGAAATCCGTCGAACTGGTATAACACTTTTACGATTGATAAGGGTGCGGCTGACGGTATTGCACTTAATCAGCCGGTTGTTGCAGCGGGCAACTCGCTTGTCGGAAGAATCAGCGAGGTAGGTACCACATGGGCAACAGTTGCAGTCGTTTCCGACTCCGAGCATTCTGCCGGTGCACAGGTTGTACGGTCCGGTGAATACGGGATTTGTGAGGGTGACAGCGGTCTTGCTGCAGACGGCAATCTGCGCCTGTCCTTCGTTTCTAAAAATGCCAATATAATTGTCGGCGATACGGTAATCACTTCTGGTCTGGGTGGGATTTACCCTAAAGGCCTTGTGATTGGCAAAATTCAGAAAATCCGTCCCGACATTCAGGGAATATCGCAGTATGCCGTTATATCGCCCGAAGCAGATATAAAAAATCTCTGTGCGGTATTCGTTATTAAAAATGATTTTGAAAGGTAAGTTTCAAAATGAAATATGCAGTGCACTGTATCTTTTTGACTGTATTTCTTGTGATTCAGGCGACATGGCTTGATTCTATTTCGGTTTTTGGGGTAATTCCCAATTTGTTTATTATTTATATAGCTATAATAAGCTGTTTCTGCAGCAAGAAGGAAGGAGCCATAGCAGGCTTCTTCTTTGGGCTTATGCTGGATTTTCAGATTGGCAAGGTTCTTGGGCTGAATGCAGTTCTTTTGATGCTTCTGGGTTATGTAACAGCCCTGTTTTGCGAAAAGGTTATTCGTAAAAATACAGCTTTGATTGTTATGATTATTGTTTTTATAATATCATTGTTTTATGAGCTGATTTACTATGTCGTTTCGTTTATGGGTAATCTTGAATTCGGTGCGGTGTTCTTCAGAACACTGATTCCTGAATGTATTTACAATTGCTTTGTTGCGGCACCGTTTTACTTTATAATCAAGAAGCTTTCGGTAAAGCTCTGGGATGAAAGTGAACGGTAAAATGCTATTAGTTTAAGGGTGAAATTGTTGGAAAATAAAGATTCAAAAAGACGATTGAGTTTAATATGCGCTATATTTGCGGTTTTTGTTGTACTTTGTGTTGGCAAGCTGTTCGGCCTTCAAATTGTCAATGGTGACGAATACAAGGAAATGGCGGAAAACCGTCTTGTTCGTGCGGCAACGATAAAGGCGCCTCGCGGCGAAATGGTGGACAGATACGGTATCCCTCTTGTTACAAATAGTATGGGTTACTATATTCAAATCCATAGTGTAGACAAAAATAACTCCAAACTGAACGATACCCTTGCAGCTCTGCTTGAAATATGCAAAACAGATAATGTGGAATTTTTTGATGATTTCCCTATAACAGATGCTCCGTATACATTCAAATTTGAGGGCGAGGACAAGGCGGAAAAATTGACGAAATGGAAAAAGGCAAACAAGCTTGAAAAATATTCCACAGCCGAGGAAATAGTAAACCACTATTTTGAAAAATACAAAATTTCGGAACATATTACCCCGGAACTCGCAAAGGATATTGTTGCTGTACGATATACAATGGAACAAAAGAACTTCAATGTAATGAATCCATATACCTTTGCAAATGATATTGCGATGGAAACGGTGCAGAAGGTAAAGGAATGCTCGTTTACGCTTGAGGGCGTCAGTGTTGAGATTGAACCCGTTCGTGAATATATCAACGGTTCAATGGCAGCACATATCTTAGGCAGAACCGATATAATTTACAAGGAAGAATACGACCAGCTTAAAGAACAGGGCTACGGTATGAATGATATTATCGGTAAAGACGGTCTTGAAAAGGTTCTTGAAAAATATCTAAAGGGCAAGGACGGATATAAGCGTGTCAACCACAGCAAGACAGGTTCGGCATCCGAAACTTTAAGCGTAAAGGAAGCCGAAACCGATAACTATGCAGTATTGACCCTTGACTCAGGTCTCCAGAGAGTGACTGAGGAGTCTCTTGCAAAAAATATTGTTGCAACCCGTGGTGAAAAAGGCGTGGATTGTTTCAGCGGAGCAGCGGTTGCTGTTGAAATTTCGACCGGCGATGTTCTTGCTGTTGCGTCACATCCGACTTATGACCCCGCGGAATATAAAAAGAACTATAACAGCCTGCTTGAGGATTCGCATATGCCGCTTTTTAATCGTGCACTCAACGGAGCTTATACACCCGGTTCAACCTTTAAACCGTTAACCGCTATTGCGGCACTTGAAGAAGGGCTGATTTCTCCGACCCAGATTATTGAGGACAAGGGCGTGTATACCTACTACGCACCATCTTACCAGCCTACATGCCTTATCTGGAAGAATACCGGCAAAACACACGGCCCGATAAATGTTTCGGAAGCGATTGGCGTTTCGTGCAACTATTTCTTTTATGATGTAGGCAGAAAGCTGGGTATAGAAACAATAGGGAAGTATGCAAGAATGTTTGGACTTGGAGAAACAACCGGTATTGAACTTTCTGAGTCCAGCGGAATTGTGGCAGGTCCCGAGTACAGAGAAAAGATGGGCACCGAATGGTATCCGGGCGATACACTTCAGGCGGCAATAGGCCAGTCAGATAATATGTATACTCCGGCACAGCTTGCAAGCTATGTTGCAACCATTTTGAATAAAGGTAACAGATACGCCTTGCACCTTGTGAAAGAGGTTAGAAATTACCAGACAGGCGAATTGGTTTTCAAAAACGAGCCCAAGGTTGTGTCTCAGGCCGAGATTTCCGATGCAACCTTCAATGCAGTAAAAGATGGAATGCGCAGAGTTACCGAAGACGGTACTGCCCAGGCTGTATTTGATGATTTCCCGGTCAAGGTAGCCGGCAAAACCGGTACGGCAGAAGTCAGCCGAGGCAGTGATACAGTCTTGTTTGTGGGTTTTGCTCCCTATGACAATCCGCAGATTGCGGTTGCAGTTGTTCTTGAACACGGGGCAACAAGCCGTTATGCCGCAATGGTTGCGAGGGATATGTTTGAGAAATATCTTGGACTTGCAGATGTTCCCGATGCGGTTAAACCGGTAAACACCCTGCTTGAATAGTGCTGGAATAAATTTAATTAAAAAGTAAATATTACTTTGACAATTCAAAGTTTTTATGATAGTATAATGTAAATAGTTGTTTGTGGAGGATTTCAGATGTCTCAGGTAATAGTTGTAACTTCCGGCAAAGGTGGAGTGGGCAAAACTGCATTTTCCGCAAACATAGGTGCAGGGCTTGCAAAGCTTGGACACAAGGTTGTGTTGGTAGATGCAGATATCGGACTCAGAAATCTTGATATTGCACTTGGCCTTGAAAACCGTGTGGTATACGACCTTGTCGATGTTATAAACAACGAATGCTCTCTCGAAACTGCGCTGCTTAAGGAAAAACATTTTGCTAATCTGTTTTTGCTTCCGGCGTCTCAGATGCGTGAAAGAGATGTGGTGTCGGCTGAACAGCTTCAGGACCTGTGTGAAAGCCTAAAGGAAGACTTTGAATATATAATTGTTGATTGCCCTACCGGTATAGACAACGGTTTCAGAAACGCAATCCGCTGTGCAGACCGTGCGATTGTTGTTACCACACCGGAGGCTGCTGCCATCCGTGATGCTGATAGAGTTATCGGTATTCTTGAAAATTACGGTATAACAGACTGTGCGCTTGCAATTAATAGAATTTATCCCGAACTTGTAAAGAATGGCGAGATGCCCGGCATTGACAGTATAATTTCCAAGCTTAACATTGACCTTATCGGTGTTATTCCCGAAGATACCGAAGTTATTGTCACTGCCAACAAGGGTGAACCGGTTATAACAAACACGAAATCATTGGCTGGGCTTGCTTTTGAGAATATCTCAAGACGACTCGCAGGTGAAAATGTCCCGCTTACGGAATTTAAAAGATCAGCTTTTCGCAGAAAAACAAAAGTGAAAAGAGCAAAAAAACGGTAAAATCCGTATGTATGTAATTAACCCAAATCAAATAAATCAGGAGGGTCAGAAAATGAATATAGCATTAATTGCGCACGACAAAAAGAAAGAATTGATGGTAGACTTCTGTATAGCCTATAAAGGAATTCTCAGCAAACATAATCTTTGCGCAACCGGCACAACGGGTGGTCTTATTTCAGAAGCAACCGGATTGAATGTTAATTTATTCCTTTCGGGTCCTCAGGGTGGTGACCAGCAGATAGGTGCCCGAATCGCATATAACGAAATTGATTTGGTTCTGTTTTTCAGAGACCCGCTTACCGCACAGCCCCATGAGCCTGATGTTTCTGCGCTCTTCCGTTTGTGTGATGTCCACAATGTTCCGCTTGCAACCAACAGCGCAACTGCAGAGGTTCTTATCCGTGGTCTTGATCGCGGCGACCTTGACTGGCGTGATATTGTTAACCCCAAAAAGAATTAAGAATATTTTTAAATTGAATACAAAGCCGATAACCGGGTGCTATCTTAAGTGAGGGAAGAATGCCGGCGTATAACTATTAATTTGAAATTTTTTGAAAAAACTCTTGCATTTTGGAAAAAAGTGTGCTATACTCTATGAGTTGATTATGGGTAGTCCTCTGCTTATTGCTTTATCTGGAAGCGATATGGCACGAAAACCTGAAATAGAAAGGAAGAAAATTATGAACATTTTAGACCAGATTACTCAGGAACAGATCAGAACGGATCTTCCCCAGCTTAACATTGGTGACACAGTTCGTGTATATGTTAAGGTAAAGGAAGGTAACAGAGAAAGAATTCAGATGTTCGAAGGAACAATCATTAAGAAGAACCACGGCGGTATCCGTGAAACATTCACTGTAAGAAGAATTTCTTACGGCGTTGGTGTTGAAAAGACTTTCCCTGTTAACTCACCCAACATTGACCATATCGAAGTTACAAGACGCGGTAAGGTTAGACGCGCTAAGCTCTACTATCTCCGCGATAGAGTTGGTAAGGCAGCAAAAGTTAAAGAGAAGATTTAACAAACCAGTATGGCGGGTATTATGTGATAATACCTGCCATATTCATATTAATGCAAAGGTTGTGTAAATATGGAAGAATTTGAAAGCAAGAATATAAATGAAAATGACGAACCGTTGACAAATGATGTTGACGAGTCTGCGGTGGAGACAGCGCTTGAAGGTGAGATTGTGGAAGCTGCGCCGAAATACGATTGGAAAAAAGAGGTGCGTGAATGGGTGCAAGCTATTCTTATTGCAGTAGTGGTTGCGTTCTTGCTTAAGAGTTATGTATTGACTCTTGCCAAGGTTCAGGGCGAATCGATGGAGCCTACGCTTCAGAATGCTGACCGCCTTTATGTGAACAAGATTGCATACACGCCGCAAAAAGGCGATGTGGTAATCTTTGAGCCTGCATCAGATCCCGGCAGACCGTATATTAAGCGTGTAATTGCAACAGCGGGCGACACACTTTATATCGACTTCTCAACCGGTGATGTCTATGTAAATGGTGAGATTATTGATGAGCCGTATATAAACGAACCAACACGGCTTATGGGCTCATATATCAGCCTTATGATGATTACCGAGAATTTCAGCAAGGAAAAACCGCTGGTTATCGAGGAAGGATATTTCTTTGCGATGGGTGACAACCGTAACTACAGTAAGGACAGCCGCGAAATCGGACCTATCCCGGTGGACGAGCTTATAGGTCACGCTATATTCAGATTCTGGCCACTTAACCAGCTTGGTACGGTAGACTACGATTACGAGAACTAAGAGGTAGATTATGCAGATACAATGGTTTCCGGGTCATATGGCAAAAACCCGAAGGCTTATCACGGACAGCTTAAAGCTGGTTGATGTTGTTATCGAGCTTGTTGATGCAAGACTTCCGCTGTCATCACGAAACCCCGAGATTGACCGAATTGTTGGGTCGAGACCGAGGGTTCTCGTGCTGAACAAAGCTGATATTGCCGACAGCGATGCAAACGCCAGATGGCTGAGCTTTTTTGAAAAAAAGGGACTTGCAGTAATCTTAGCCGACAGCCAGTCGGGCAAAGGGCTTAAAAACCTTGACGCGGCGATTGAAAAGGTTCTTGCCGAAAAGCTTGAACGCGAACGCCAGAAGGGTATGCAGAGACGGGCAATAAAAATGCTTGTTGTCGGTATTCCTAATGTCGGTAAATCTTCGTTTATAAACAGACTCTCCGGCAGAGTCGCGGCAAAAACCGGCGACAGACCGGGCGTTACTACGGCAAAACAATGGATTAAGGTCGCAGGCAAGTACGAAATTCTCGATACCCCCGGTATTTTGTGGCCCAAATTTGAAGACCCCGAGGTAGGCAGACGAATTGCATTTACCGGCGGCATCAAGGACGAAATCATGGATATTGAAGAGCTTGCGTTCTTTTTGGTGGGTTACCTGCGACAAAATTACCGTGAATTACTTGAGGAGCGCTATAAAATCACTGAGGACACAGAAAGCCTTGATGATTTTGAACTTCTTGAGCTTATCGGCAAAAAACGCGGATGTATCGTATCCGGCGGAAATATAGACACGCTCCGAGCTTCAAATCTTATACTTGACGAGTTCCGTGCCGCAAAAATAGGCAAAATAACCCTTGAATTACCAAACAAGTAGACAGCAAAGCAGGTATATGCCAAAAACATATATCTGCTTTTAAAATGAAAGGCTGTGATAATTATGAAAGAGATTGAAAACGAACTTTACGCTGCCGGCTTTGAATTTGTAGCCGGCGTTGACGAAGCCGGACGGGGTCCGCTTGCAGGTCCGGTTTGTGCAGCGGCAGTAATTTTGCCGAAGGATGCGGTTATTGAGGGCGTAAACGACTCAAAAAAACTTTCTGCAAAAAAGCGTGATATGCTATTCGACGAAATCAGGAATGTTGCAATTGCTTATGCTATTGAATTTGTTTATCCTGATGTGATTGATGATATCAATATCCGTCAGGCAACGGCACTTGCGATGCACAATGCAGTGGAAAATCTTAAACAAAAAGCTGATTTTATTATAATTGACGGCAACGATAATATTCCGTATGACACTTCCTACCGTTATGTTATCAAGGGTGATGCAAAGTCCCAGACAATTGCGGCAGCATCAATCCTTGCCAAGGTAAGCCGAGACAGACTTATGGAAGAACTGGACGAAAAGTACCCCGAATACGGCTTCAAAAAGCATAAAGGCTACGGAACAAAGGTGCATATGGAGGCTATTCAGAAATACGGAGTAACCGAAGTTCACCGTAAAAGCTTTATGACAGCAAAGGTGCTGGGTAGGGAAGTATGATAAGAGGTATTAAAAATAAGCTGACAGGGCAATGTGGCGAAGATGCAGCAGCGGCTTTCCTTAAGAAGAAAGGCTATAAAATAATTGAGCGGAACTACAAAAATAAAATAGGCGAGATTGATATAATCGCCAAGAATAAGGAAGACTTGATATTTGTTGAAGTTAAAACCCGAAAAAACGAAAAATTCGGCACACCGGCCGAGGCTGTTACATATTATAAAAAACAGAAAATTGTGAACACGGCAAAATTCTATCTTTCTCAAAACCCGACATCACTGAATATCAGATTTGATGTTATAGAGGTATACGGTAGTTTTGACGGAAGCACTTTTAATCTTGATGAAATAAATCATTATGAGCAGGTTTTTCCGGAGGTTTGATTTTGAATATTCTGTTTGACGCTCATTGCGACACCTTGCAAAAGATTTGTGACACCCATAAGGCGCTTTGCAAAAATGATTTGCACCTTGACCTCGTTCGTTTGAAAAACAGAAAAAGGGACAGCGTTCAAGTTTTTGCAGCATTTGTGGATAAAGAAAATGACAAACTTCAGCCTAAAGAACGATGTGTTCAGCTAATCACAAGGTATTTTGCAGAATGTGAACAAAATGCTGATTTAATAACGCATTGCAATTCGGTTGATGAGATTTATTCAGCACTTGCAAAGCGAAAAGTTGCCGGACTCCTCAGTATCGAAGGCGGAGAGGCGTTGGAAGGCAATATCCAAAATCTCGAACTCTTTTATAAAATGGGCGTCAGAATTATCACGCTTTGCTGGAACTACCGTAACGAAATTGCGGACGGAGTACTTGAACCCGACGGTGCAGGGCTAAGCAGCTTCGGGAAAACGGTTGTGGAAGAAATGAACCGCCTAGGGTTACTGATTGATGTGTCGCATCTGTCTGAAAAAAGCTTCTGGGATGTTATGGAGCACTCCAAAATGCCGGTGGCAGCAACCCATTCAAATGCTCGGCAATTAAGAAACCATCCAAGAAATTTAAATGACGCACAGATAAAAGCGATTATTGAAAAAGACGGATGTATCGGAATCAATATTTATCCCGAATTTGTTCTGGGCAAGACCTGCAAGGTTTGCGATATAATTCGCCATATCGAGTATATTATGGCATTAGGCGGTGAAAATAATATCGGTATCGGCTCGGATTTAGATGGAATAGAAACCTGTCCACAGAATTTGAATGGCGCTGAGGATTTGGAGAAGCTTTTTGACAGTCTTTTACAGTTGGGTTACAGTGACGAAACCGTTTCAAAGCTTGCTGGCGGTAATTTTTTAAGGTTAATTGGCGATGTGATTGGATAAATTTGTTCAAAAGGCTTGAAATTTGTTGAAATTTGTATTACAATATCTTTTATTAATGTTTTTTAGATAGTTTGGGAGGAAGAAAATGCAAACTTATATTTCGGAAATGGCAAAGGCGGTAAGCCCCTCACCCACTTTGTTTTTGGATGCAAAGTATAAACAGATGAAAAAGGAAGGTATTCCGGTTGTCGGATTCGGCGCAGGCGAGCCTGATTTCGCAACACCTGAAAATATAAATAAAGCCGCAATCGCTGCGATTGAAAACGGCTTTACAAAGTATACCCCCGCATCGGGTACAGTTGAACTCAAGCAGGCAATCTGCAAAAAGTTTAAAGACGATTGCGGTCTTGATTTCGGTATTGAGAATATTGTTGTAAGCAATGGTGCAAAGCATTCACTTACAAATATATTTATGGCAATATGCGAGAAGGGCGACGAGGTTATTATCCCTGCACCTTTCTGGGTAAGTTATCCCGAGATGGTAAAAATGGCAGGCGGTGTACCCAAATACCTTGACACTACCGAAGAAAACGACTTTAAGTTTTCGCCCGAGGAGCTCGAAGCTGCAATCACTCCCCAAACCCGCGCTTTGGTTCTCAACACCCCCAGCAATCCTACAGGTATGGTTTATACCGAAGATGTTCTCAGAAAGATTGCAGATATTGCAGTAAAACATAATATATATGTAATTCTTGACGAAATTTATGAAAAACTCATTTACGAAGGCGAGCATATCAGTATTGCGACCTTTGGTGAAGAAATAAAGAACCTCACAATCATTGTAAACGGTATGGCAAAAGCGTATGCTATGACCGGTTGGAGAATCGGTTACACCGCGTCAAATGCCGCAGTTGCAAAGGCTATGTCAAATATCCAGAGCCACGCAACCTCAAACCCCAACTCAATTGCTCAAGCAGCATCGGTTGAAGCGCTTCTCGGTGACCAGTCATCGGTTGATGTTATGCGTGAGGAATATATCAAACGCCGTGACTATATGGTTGAGAGAATTAATTCAATTGACGGCATCAGCTGCAGAAAGCCCAACGGTGCATTTTATATCTTTATGAATGTAAAGGAACTTCTGGGTAAGGAAAGATACGGTAAAGTATTCAACACAGCAAGTGAGCTTTGCGACGATATTCTTGAGAGAGCTCTTGTTGCAATGGTTCCAAGTGAAGGTTTCGGTATTGAAGGCTATGTAAGACTCTCCTATGCAACATCAATGGAAAACATTAAGGAAGGTCTTGACAGAATAGAAAAATACATTAAGAACGAATTTTAAAAGGGTGATTTTGGTGAAGGTCGGTATAATCGGTTCAGGCAATATGGCAAGTGCGTTGGCAAAGGGCTTTTTGACATCAGGCTCAGTCAAGGCTGAGAATCTGTATATAAGTGACAAGTCTGCTGAAAGTCTTGCAAAATGGCAGGAATTTGGCGTTTCAACAACATCTGACAACTTGACCGTGTGTGACGCAAGCGATGTAGTTATCTATGCGGTAAAACCCAATATTTTGCCTGCAGTTATGGAAGAAACGGCCGACGCTGTGAAACACAAGCTGGTTGTTTCAATTGCAGCAGGCGTTACCCTTGATAAAATGCAGAAAAGCCTGGGTGATACGGTCAAAATTATTAGAGCTATGCCCAATACTCCGGCGCAGGTAAACTGCGGAATGACCGTTCTTTCACCGGGCAAAGATATCGAGACAACCGAGCTTCAGGCGATTGAAAAGATTTTTGAGGGTGCCGGAAGTGTTGCAGTTCTTGACGAAAAATATATGAATGCCGCAATTGCTCTCCACGGCAGCAGCCCTGCCTATGTGTATATGCTCATTGATGCAATGGCGGATTGCGGTGTTAAATACGGCATACCCAAGGAAATTTCCTTGCTGCTTGCATCAAAAGCGGTGGAAGGTTCTGCTAAAATGGTTCTTGAAACCAAGCAACATCCGCAGACGCTTAAGGATGCGGTTTGTTCACCCGGCGGAACTACCATTGCAGCGGTTCTTGAGCTTGAACAAAGTGGTTTTTCCTCTGCAATTGCAAATGCTATTGACGCTTGCGTTGAAAAAGCCGAGGAAATGTCAAAAAATTAAGTTCATATTCTGACAGCTTGTTTCATACTCTTTAAGTAAGGTTATGTTACCTGACTACGAAGGGAGAAGCAAGAATGAAAAGAACCATTATCCGAAAAAATCTGTCAAACCACCTGAAAAAAAACAAATGGCAATACCTGTTTGTGTTTTTAAGTATTTTTTCAGGTATTTTAGCCGGGTCGCTGACAGCTTCAATGTCTGCGGCTGATAAGTTCGAGCCTATTGATTTGTATGTCAGAAACTTTGTGTCGGCGTATAATCTGCAAACAGTCAACGGTGCAGAAATTTTTAGATTTTCCGTCTATAACAGCGTCAAGGTTATACTGTTTATGTGGGTGTCGGGACTTTGTGTGTGGTTTATGCCGTTGAGCCTGGTTCAGCTTGGCGCAAAGGGCTACAAGTTGGGAATATCAATGGCGGCATTTGTGCGGATTTTTGGTGTTCGCGGCATTTTATTTGCGGTGATTTCAGCATTACCGCAGCTGTTGTTGTTTTTACCGGCTATGGCGGCATATGCAGTATTCAATATTAAGTTTTCAATGACTCTGCTGCGTATGCGCGGTCAAAGGGTCGCATCAAATATAAAAAACGAAATGTATCTCAATAACTTTTTGCATCTTCTTGGCATAATCACAGTTTCGGTAATGTGCAGTCTGGCAGATGCTTTTGTTATGCCGATAATTTTAAAACCTGTCTGTGCGTTTTTGATCAGATAGAGAAAGGGGAATTGATATGAGAGAGCTTTCTGAGAAATATTTTAAGTTTCTCGTTAAAACAAAAAAAGCGTCCGAGAACACCTTACTTTCATACAAAAGGGATATAAATAAGTACATAGATTTTCTGGAAGAAAAAGACTTCAGAATTGAAAAAACAAACGGCGCAAATGTTCTTGACTACCTGATGTCGATGCAGAAAAACGGCAAGTCCTCAGCAACAGTTTCCAGAAGCCTTGCATCAATTCGTTCCCTTTATAGATTTTTGCAGAATGAAGGCGTGATAACCCAAGACCCGACAGCGCAGCTGCATTCTTTTAAAAACGAGAAAAAGCTTCCCGAGGTTCTGACAAGTGAAGAGGTCGAGAGTCTGCTTAGCCAGCCGGATGAGCGTAAGGATAAGGGCCGCAGAGATAAGGCTATGCTTGAGCTTCTTTATGCAACAGGAATGCGCGTAAGCGAAATGATTGACCTGAAAATGTCCGATGTTGATATGAATATTGGTTACATAAACTGCAGTCACGGCGACAAAAATAGAGTTGTTCCTGTTTACGCTCTCGCAAGGAAGGCTGTGAAGGAATATATAGACGGGACAAGAAGTCACTTTATCAAAGAAGGGTCATCAGAGGATAGCTTATTCGTAAACTGCAACGGAACCAAAATGACTCGGCAAGGATTCTGGAAGATAATCAAGCAATATGCGATTTCGGCAAATATTGCAAAGGATATTACTCCGCACACACTCAGACATTCGTTTGCGACACATCTGCTTGAAAACGGCGCAGACCTGAAATCAATTCAGGAAATGTTGGGACATACGGATATTTCCTCAACCCAGATATATGCACAGGTGGTTAAACAACATCTCAAGGATGTATACAAAAAAGCACATCCCAGAGCAAAAAAGAAACAATCCGTTTAAATTAAACACAACCATCTTTAATATGGTTGTGTTTTTTTGTTGTTTTGAAAGAAACAATTGTCATTTGCTATTGTGTGTGGTATAATGAATTCAACGAAGTTGAATTCAGCTAAATTCGCCTTGCGTCGAGCTAAATTGACTTCGTCAGCTAAATTTGCTAACGCAAGCTAAATGTGCTTCGCACGCTAAAAGCGAATTTAATTTAGCTGTTTTTGAAAAAACAATTTAGCTATCGAATGAAATGAGATAATTTAGCTTTGAACGAAGTTCAAAATTTAGCTAAAAACTTGGCATCTAAATAATGCACGAATTCTATAATGAATTCAACGAAGTTGAATTCAGCTAAACTCGCCTGCGGCGAGATAAATTAGGTATATAGAAAGGTTAGATATGAGAACAGTATTTTTGGTTATTGCGGCACTTTTGCCAGCTGTAATTCTATGCTTATACATATATAAAAAAGATAGGGTTGAGAAGGAGCCGGCAAGACTGCTTTTTACCTTGCTGATTGGCGGAGTCGCGTGCTGTTACCCGGCGGCAGTGATTGAGGGCGTTTTTCTTGATATTATTGAAAAAGGTGTTATGGGCTTTTATTTATCCAACGGAGCGGATATTAACCCTAAAATTATATATACTGCACACAAGCTATTGGAGAACTTTATAGGAATTGCTCTGGTTGAAGAGGGGCTGAAGTTATTGGTGTTGCTTTGGTTCACAAAAAACAACAGCGAGTTCAACAGCGTGTTTGACGGCATTGTTTATGCAGTTTTTGTGTCCCTTGGCTTTGCGGCGTTTGAGAATATTCTTTATGTTCTGCAATACGGCTTCTCAAATGCGATGATGCGTGCTGTTACATCTGTTCCGGGACATATGTTCTTTGCTGTAATGATGGGGTACTATTACAGTTTTGCTCATATTGCGGGTAAGGTATCGAATATAGAACTTGAACTCAAGATAAACGGTGTAATCCCCAAAACTGTACGTAGTTATTTGCAGTCAACCTTTATAGGATTGGCTCTATTTGCCCCGGTTTTTGCTCACGGAATGTATGATTACTGCTGCACATACGAAACGCGCCTCGCGGTTTTAGTGTTCTATGCGTTTTTGATTGGAATGTATGTATATTGCTTTGGAAAAATAAAGAAGATGTCGGCAGGCGATGCACCGGTCAGGAACTATGTATATATGCAGCTTTTGCGCAAATACCCTGAACTTAGTGAACACTTGCAAAGCGAAGAATTTAACCTTTAAGGAGGAGTAAAATGTATACACCGAATCCTGAAGACACTTCAAAAGTCGAATTGTCAGCTGAAATACTGGAACTTGCAGAAGCCATTGCTGAAAACACTCACGAAAACTGGGCAAAAACCAAGCTTTCCGAGGGTTGGGTATACGGTGAAAAGCTTGATAAGGAAAACCGGACTCATCCGTGCCTTGTCCCATACTGTGAACTCGGTGAGCAGGACAAGGAGTATGACCGTGTAACTGCAATGGAGGCCATAAAGTTTCTCGTTAAAAAAGGGTACAAAATCAGCAGATAAAAATTCTGCAAACGATAAGAGGCGTTTAGAATGAAAACTTTAATCGAATTGTTTGATACCTGCCAGATTGAAAATATAATAGCCGGGCTTAGCTTTTTGCCTGAAAAAATAGTGTTTGTCGGTTTTAAGGAAACAATGACAGAAAAAAGAAAGTGTGACCTTGAAAAGTTCTTTAAAATGCGTGGCAGTGATATTAAACTGGAGTTTGAAATTGTCGGCAGATATGATTACATAGGGATTTATGACAAACTAAATTCAATAATCGACCGTAATGAGGATTGCTGTTTTGACCTTACAGGCGGTAAGGAGCTCGTGTTGACTGCAATGGGTGCAGTATCTGCAATGCGGAATCTTCCCATGCTCCAGTTTGATATAAGAGCGGACAAGCTTCTTCGGGTTAATAACTGCAATGGTATTCCTGACCAGACCAAGAACTCTATGACAATTGCTGAAAGCGTTGTTATGAACGGCGGAGCAATTGTTACAGACGAAAAAGACGATTTCCAATGGGATATGAATGCGGATTTCAAAAAGGATATTGAAAAAATCTGGGGAATCTGCAAAAGAAACTGCGGACTTTGGAACAGACTGTCTACTGTTTTTGAAAATATGGAGCGTTACGGCAGAATAGACAGCAATTTCAAAGTTAGTGCAAATATAAGTCATATGCGCAACTGCCATCAGGATGTTTTTCAGGATATGCGAACAATTGATATGCTGAAAAAAGACGGGTTGATTTTTGATTACGAGCAGGACGATGATATATTGAGCTTCAGATACAAAAATGCTCAGGTCCGTCAATGTCTGTCAAAGGCAGGGAATATTCTTGAACTTTATACCTACAAAACAGCCCTGGAGATTGTAGAAAATGCCCCGGATTACTATGACGATATTGATATTGGCGTTTTTGTTGATTGGGACGGCGTAATTCACAATGAAGAGTCGAATGAAAAAGATACGCGCAACGAGATAGATATAGTCCTTATGCGGGGGCTTATTCCGGTTTTTATATCCTGTAAAAACGGCGAGGTGCGAAAGGAAGCATTGTACGAGCTCGACACCGTTGCCGAAAAGTTTGGCGGCGAATATGCAAAGAAAATTCTTTTGACGACTTACATTAGCTCAGATAGGGACAGCCGTGAATTCATACTTCAGAGAGCCAGGGATATGAAGATAGCAATTATTGAAGGCGTTGATAAAATGACCCGAAACGAGTTTGCCACGGTGCTCAGACGACATACCAAATAAAAAGAAGGATAAATATTTACCGGGTAGTGTAAAGTTAAAATGAAAGAATGGCATAATAATTTCACAAAATATCGCAGATTTTCGCTTGAAAGCTTGTAAATGCTCGTCTGCGATTAGTCAAGGGTAAAAATGAACGTGCAAAAGCACGC
>SVJR01000025.1 GCA_015068845.1 Oscillospiraceae bacterium | reverse complement strand
GCTCAAACGCAGTGTTTGAGCCACTTTGTATGGCAGGGGCAGTAGGACTTGAACCCACGGCACTCGGTTTTGGAGACCGATGCTCTACCAACTGAGCTATACCCCTAAACAGCAAATATTAAGTTTTTTCAAGTTACCATACGAACATAGGGACACGGCTTTGGAGACCGATGCTCTACCAACTGAGCTATACCCCTAAACAGCAAATATTAAGTTTTTTCAAGTTACCATACGAACATAGGGACACGGCTTTGGAGACCGCTGCTCTACCAACTGAGCTATACCCCTGTATATAGAGTGCGTTTTCAGGTTAAAGAAAATGCACTCTTCTTGAGAATCAAAAGTTAATTACGCAAGCTTGTTCATTTTTGCTGCGTACTGACCCTTTCTGCGGGCAGCCGTATTCTTATGAAGAATACCCTTTGCAACAGCCTGGTCTGTCTTTTTAACTACATTTGCGTATGCAACAGAGGCATCATCTTTGCCCCCCTCAAGAGAAGCTTCAAACTTCTTGATAGCAGTCTTAAGCTGTGATTTAACCATCTGATTCTGAAGAGTCTTTGTAGCGATAACCTTAACTCTTTTCTTGGCTGATTTAATGTTAGGCATGATTTCACCTCCATTTTTGATATATGCGACCACGAGTCGCACATAATATACTAACACAACTTTTCCCAAATTGCAAGCTTTTTTTAAAAATATTTTCAAAAATTTTTTATTGCATTGACATTGGGACTCGATTTGTGTATAATTTTTAATGATAAAGTGGGCGTATATGTTTCATTTTTATCAGTTTATTCAAAAATCTTGCGATTCAGAACAGGAGGAGCTGTATTGAATAACATACCTGAAATCTTCGGGAAGTTTGTTTTTAACGAAACCGTTATGAAGGAACGCCTTCCCCAGGATATTTACAAGGCTCTGAAAAAAACAATAAACGACGGCGTAGGCCTTGACCGTGCCGTTGCCGACAAAATTGCCGCTGCAATGAAGGACTGGGCAATCGAAAAGGGTGCAACTCACTACACCCATTGGTTCCAGCCTATGACGGGTATTACTGCCGAAAAACACGACAGTTTTATAACCCCTGCACCGGGCGGCAATGTTATAATGGAATTTTCGGGCAAAGAGCTCATCAAGGGCGAGCCCGATGCGTCCAGCTTCCCCTCGGGCGGTCTCCGTGCGACATTTGAAGCGAGAGGCTATACAGCCTGGGACCCCACCTCGTATGCATTTATAAAAGACGGTACACTTTGTATTCCCACGGCATTCTGCTCGTACGGCGGCGAGTCTCTGGATAAAAAGACCCCTCTTCTCCGTTCAATGGAAGCGGTAAACCGTCAGGCGGTGCGTATACTTAAGCTTTTCGGAAAAACCGATGTGACCCGTGTTGTTCCCACGGTGGGCCCCGAACAGGAATACTTCCTTATTGACAAGGAAGTATTTGAAAAACGCAAGGATCTTATCTACTGCGGACGAACCCTCTTCGGCGCACCCGCACCCAAGGGTCAGGAGCTGGAGGACCACTACTTTGGTAAATTAAAGCCCAGAGTTTCAGCATATATGAAGGAGCTTGATGAGGAGCTCTGGAAGCTTGGTATCTTAGCCAAAACAAAGCATAACGAGGCAGCACCTGCTCAGCACGAGCTTGCACCTATATTCACAACAGTAAACATTGCAACCGACCACAACCAGCTGACAATGGAACTGATGAAGGTTGTTGCAGATCGTCACGGAATGACCTGTCTGCTCCACGAAAAGCCCTTTGAAGGCGTGAACGGGAGCGGTAAGCATAATAACTGGTCACTTACCACCAACACCGGCGAAAACCTGTTTGAACCGGGAAAATCTCCTCACGATAATGCACAGTTCCTTGTGTTCCTTTGTGCGGTTATGAGCGCAGTACATAAGCATCAGGATTTGCTTAGGATTTCTGCTGCAAGTGCCGGCAACGACCACCGCCTTGGCGGACACGAAGCACCGCCTGCCATAATCTCAATGTTCCTAGGCTCCGAGCTTGCCGGTGTGCTTGAGGCAATTAAGGCAGACAGCGACTACGAGGGAACAGGCAAACAGACAATGAAGGTTGGTGTATCGGTTCTGCCAGAATTCCCCAAGGATTCAACCGACAGAAACCGTACCTCGCCCTTTGCGTTTACCGGTAATAAGTTCGAGTTCCGTATGCTCGGCTCAAACGACTCGATTGCCTGCTCAAACATTATGCTCAACACAATGGTTGCGGACGAGCTCCAGTTGTTTGCAGACGAGCTTGAAAAGGCGGATGACTTCCTCGCTGCAGTTCACGAGCTTGTAAGACGAATTATAAAAGAACACGATTGCATTATATTTGACGGAAACGGCTATTCGGGCGACTGGGTGAAGGAAGCGGAAAGACGCGGCCTTCTCAACCTTGAATCAACGGTTGATGCCCTTCCGTATTACATCAGACCTGAAAACATTGAGATGTTCAAGCGTCACAAGGTTTATAACGAAACCGAAATGCGTGCGAGATACGAAATTCTGCTTGAAGAGTACTCCAAGGTAGTCAATATCGAAGCCCTCACAATGGTGGATATGGTTAAGAAGGACTATACTCCGGCAATCAGCAATATCCAGAGAAATCTGTGCGACACAATCCTTGCAAAACGCAATGTTTGCCCCGATATCCCGTTCGAAGCGGAAAAACTCTCACTCCAGAGAATTTCGCTCCTTGCAGATAAGATTTTTGCGGCAAACGGCGAGCTTGATGATGCTTTGAAGAATGTCCCCGAGGGCACAGCCCTTGAGGTTGCAACTTACTATCGCCGCGAGGTTGTTTCAAGAATGAAGAACCTCCGTGCGCTTGTTGACGAAATCGAGGCGCACTCCGACCGCAGCTTTTGGCCGGTGCCTTCGTATGGTGATATAATATTCAGTATAAAATAAAAAAATCCGGTTGGAAATTCCAACCGGATTTGCTTTTTAGGAATTAGTTTTCCTTTGCCTCTTCAAGTGCGGGAGTAGGTGCAGATGCCTTAATCAGGTCGCGGATTTCGGCAAGCAGCTCTTCCTGAGTAGGAGCTTTGGGAGCTTCCTCGATAACCTCAGGCTCGGGAGCTTTTCTAAGACTTGCGGCTTTGTTGATGCCCTTAACAACCATAAAGATTGAGAATGCAATAATCAGAAAGCTGATTATGTTCTGGATAAATGTACCATAAAGAATTGCAGCTTCGGGTTTGGTTTCGGTGGCCTCCGAAAGCACAACCTTAAGTGCGGTAAAGTCCATACCTGCGGTGATGAAACCGAAGACAGGCATAATAATGTCCTTTACCAAAGAATTTACGATTGTGCTGAACGCACCGCCGACAACAACGCCGACTGCCATATCGATTACATTGCCCTTAAAGGCGAACTTTTTAAATTCTTCCCACATAATTAAAACAACCTTTCGTTTAAATCTATACAATAAGTATACCAAGAAAACAATATTTTGTCAATCTGTGTAAAAATTTTATGGTTCTTGCCATAGACAAACCGCCCAAAAAGGTGTATAATAATTGTTTGTGATAAATTTTGTATAAAAACAGTTTATATAAGGAGCAGATTTATGAAAAGAGAAGATTTGCGAAATATAGCGATTATCGCCCATGTTGACCACGGCAAAACAACTCTGGTTGACGAGATGCTCAAGCAGGGCGGCATCTACCGCGAAAATCAGGTGGTAGAGGACCGTGTTATGGATAACGGCGATTTGGAGCGTGAGCGTGGAATTACCATTCTTGCGAAAAACACCTCTGTATATTATAACGGAATAAAAATGAATATTATCGACACCCCCGGGCACGCCGATTTCAGTGGCGAGGTGGAGCGTATCCTCAAAATGGTTAACGGTGTAATTCTGCTTGTTGATGCGGCAGAGGGCCCGATGCCCCAGACGAGGTTTGTTTTGCAGAAAGCGCTTGAAATGCAGCACAGAATTATTATAGTTGTCAATAAGATGGACCGTCCCGATGCCCGTCTTGACGAAATTCCAGACGAGGTTCTGGAGCTTCTTTTAGACCTTGACGCAACCGACGAGCAGATTGACAGCCCGATAATTTTCTGCTCGGGAAGAGCGGGAACAGCAACTCTTAACCCCTATGTTCCGGGTGAGAACCTTGAGCTCTTGTTCAAGACAATTGTGGAGCATATTCCGGCACCCGAGGGCGACGACGAGGGCGAGCTGCAGATGCTTGTTTCGTCCATTGACTACAACGAATATGTGGGAAGAATGGCAATCGGCAGAATTGAACGGGGCGTTCTCAAACAAAATCAGGAAATTACCGTTTGTGACTACCACGAAAAGCACGCACCCTATAAGGCAAAGGTTGCGAATATTTACCAGATAGACGGTCTTGGCAGAACTGCGGTTGATACCGCAAAAATGGGTGATATTGTATGCATCTCCGGTATAACCGACATTTCAATCGGTGATACCGTGGCATCAAGTGCCGACCCGACGCCCCTTCCCTTTGTGAAGATAGGCGAGCCAACCATTGAGATGACCTTTGCTGTCAATGACAGCCCGTTTGCCGGCAAAGAGGGTAAGTTTGTTACATCAAGACAAATCCGTGAAAGACTCCAGCGTGAGCTTTTAAAGGATGTTTCGCTCCGTGTTGAGGATGGTGAGACAACAGATACCTTCCGTGTTGCAGGCAGAGGCGAAATGCATATTTCAATACTGATTGAAACAATGCGCCGTGAGGGCTACGAATTTTCTGTAAGTACACCTAAGGTATTATATAAAGAGATTGACGGAACGCTTTGCGAACCGATTGAAAAGCTTTTAATTGATGTCCCCGAAACTTCGATGGGTGCAGTAATGGAAAAGATGGGTAGCCGTAAGGGCGAGCTTATCCAGATGGCGCCTCAGGGCAGCGACCGTATGCGTCTGGAATATCTTATTCCGGCAAGAGGCCTGCTGGGCTACAGAAACGAATTTCTTACCGATACCAAGGGTGAGGGCATACTGAACTCGGTATTCTACGAATATCAGCCGTTCAAGGGTGAAATCACACGCAGATACACAGGTTCGCTTGTGTCCTTTGATACAGGTGAAGCAGTAGGCTATGGCTTGTTCAAGATTCAGGACAGAGGCTCGCTGTTCATTGAGCCGGGAACGCCGGTTTACGAGGGTATGATTGTGGGCGTGAACCCCAAAATGGAGGATATGGCAGTTAATGTCTGCAAAAAGAAGCAGCTGACCAACACCCGTGCATCGGGTAGTGACGAGGCACTCAAGCTTGTGCCCCCGATTAAGCTCAGCCTTGAAATGTGTATTGAGTTTTTGGCAGATGACGAGCTTTTGGAGGTTACCCCCAAAAGCCTGCGACTCAGAAAGCGGATTTTAAATACCCAACTCAGACTTAAAGACAAGGCGCGGAATAAGTAGAACACACACGGCTTTTGTGGGTATGGAAAAAACACTTTGTGTTTTCCCGTTATCAGCCATTTGCTCTCGCAAATGCCAATCTTGCGCTACCGATATGCCACCGGCATATCGTCTTAACGCTCCAGCCAAAGAGCCTGCGACTCAGAAAGCGGATTTTAAATACCCAACTCAGACTTAAAGACAAGGCAAGAAATAAATAAGCATAAAAATAGCTGTGACATAATGTCACAGCTATTTTTTATACTATGCGGTTTCTTATTTTGCCGGCATAAAAGCTCTGCATATTTTTTGAAATTTCACTTACACACCGTGCACGGGCTTCTGCCGCACCCCATGCCATATGCGGTGTAAGAAGTGCGTTGTCGCAGTTTAGAATTTTATTGAAGGGGTGGCTTTCGTCAAAGGGCTCAACCGAATAAACATCACAGCCCAGAGCAATTCTGCCCTCCAGAACAGCGTCGGCAAGAGCCTCCTCGTCGCATACAGCGCCGCGTGCGGTGTTGACAACGATTGCGCCGTTTTTCATTGAGTCTATGCGTTCGCGGCCGATAAGACCGCGGGTTGAGTCGCTGAGCGGAATATGTAGTGATATGATATCACATTCACGGCAAACGGTATCAATGTCCGCAAGGGGAAAGTCGCCCTCGCTCTTCCGGCGGCAAACCATAACCTCACAACCGATTGCCTTTGCGATTTCGGCAACCTTAGTGCCGATACCGCCACCGCCTACAACACCCCATTTAAGGGCGGAAAGCTCGTGGTAAACGGGAACAAGCCTGTTTGCCACACCTGATTTGGTGTAATCACCCGAACTTACAAAACGGTGATATTCGGTCATATGAATACACAAATCCAAGGCCATTGCAACCGAAAGCTGCGCCACGCTGTCGGTGGAGTAGCCAGGAACATTGCAAAGAGCAATATTTCGGGATTTACAGTATTCGGTGTCAATGTTGTCATAGCCTGTTGCCGCAACGCAGATTAGCTTAAGGTTTTTTGCCGCATCAAGGTTTGATGCATTGAGCTTTAATTTATTTGTGACAATAGTATCGCTATCTGCAATACGCTCGGCAACTTGTTCGGGGGTGGTGGTTTCATATTCTGAAGTTTCACCCAAGGCTCGTATGGGTGAAAGGTCGATGTCTGCACCGAGGGTGCTTTTGTCTAAGATAACTGTTTTCAAGATAATTTCTCCTTTATTCAGACTATACTAAAACTTTAGCCACTCTGGAGACTTATATTTTACCGATAATAACGGTTATTGTCAATAAATCTACAGCCATAAAATTTGTCTTAAAAGACAAACTTGGTTTACAAGTTATTTCAAAAACTCGGCGATTTCGCCTAATGAAAGTGCACCGGTGCGTCTTGCGACTTCTGCACCGTTTTTAAAGAAAATGACCGTCGGAATTGACATTACCGAATACTTAAGGGCAAGAGCCTCACTTTCGTCTACATTTACTTTAGCGAAGATTGCGGCACTGTCCAGTTTTTCCGCAGCCTTTTCAAAGATGGGTGCAAACATTCTGCAGGGGGCGCACCATTCTGCCCAGAAGTCAACCAGTACTGGTTTGTCTGTAGATTTTATGGTTTCTTCAAAGTTATTGGAATCAAGATGTAAAACGCTCATTGTTTTTCCTCCTTTTTTGTAGTTTTGGTATAAAAGTAATTAATTATTCAAGTTCAAGTAAAACAGGGCAATGGTCAGAACCAAAGACCTCGGTATGGATTTCTGCCGCCTTGATATTATTCGTAATGCGGTCTGAAACTAAAAAGTAATCAATACGCCATCCTGCATTCTTTTGCCGCGCCTGAAAACGGTAGCTCCACCAGGAATATATGCCCTCCGCATCGGGGTAAAGGTGGCGGAAGCTGTCGCAAAATCCCGAGTCGAGCAGTTCGGTCATTTTCCCCCGCTCCTCGTCGGTAAAGCCGGCATTGCGGCGGTTGGTTTTCGGGTTTTTAAGGTCAATTTCCTTGTGGGCAACATTCAGGTCGCCGCAAAGGACAACAGGCTTTTTTGCGTCAAGAGCAAGGAGGTAGTCTTTAAAATCGTCCTCCCATTTCATACGGTAGTCAAGTCTTTTTAATTCGTTCTGCGAATTCGGGGTATAACAGGTCACAAAGAAGAATTCGTCAAATTCAAGGGTGATAACCCTTCCTTCGGTGTCGTGTTCGGGAATACCGATTCCGTAGGCGACGGAAATCGGCTCGCGTTTGGTGAAAACTGCTGTGCCGGAATAGCCCTTCTTTTCTGCGCTGTTCCAGTACTGAAAATAACCGTCGGTCACAACTTCTGCCTGTTCGGGGTGCATTTTTGTTTCCTGAAGGGCAAAGATGTCGGCATCAAAGTCCTTCATAATATCTGTAAAACCTTTTTCAAGACAGGCACGAAGCCCGTTTACATTCCAAGATACAAATTTCATAGCTTCATCCTCACTTACACAAAAATCCGAAAGGCTGAGCTTTCGGATTTTTTGTCTGTTTTATGCCGCAGGTGCCTCTGTCTCAGCCGATGTCGGCTCCTGTTCGGGTGTTTCTTCGGTTTCTTCGCCGGGAACGGTGATTTCTTCAACCAGTTTATTTTCCTCATTGGCTTTTGCCTCTTCCTCAGCTTTCAGCTCCTCCTCGGTTTTGTGCGATGAGGTGCACTTTTCCTTTGGCAGGTTACCGGCAATGAACCAGCACGAGGAAACTTCTTCGCCGCAGTTGTCGCCGGGCAGCAGACCTGTTTTTGTGCAGTAGTTTGCATATTTAACACCGGAGGGTGCTGCGGGCGAGGCCATAGGCTTGCCCTTGTTAATTTCTGTCATTACGCTCCGCCATACCGGAATACACGGATTGCCGGAGGCGCTGATTGATTGGGGCGTGTCGTAGCCGTACCATACGCTTGCCACATAGTGGGGAGTGTAACCAACAAACCAGCGGTCGTGGTTGTCCGAGGTGGTACCGGTCTTGCCGGCCGTGAACATTCCAGAGGGAAGCTGTGCACCGCCGCCGGTTCCGCTTGTAACAACCTCTTTAAGAAGCATTGATGTAACAAACGCTGCCTTTTCTGAAAGTGCAAGGGTGGATTCCGTGTATGCGGAAAGGATTTCCTTACCCTCGGAATCTGTTACCGAGGTATAGCAATGGGGAACAGAATAAATTCCACGGTTCGCAAAAGGCGCATATGCTGCGGTCAGCTCAAGTACCGAAATGCCGTGGGTAAGTCCGCCAAGCGCCAGCTGTGAAAGACCGATGTCGGAGAATACCTTACCTTCAGAGTTGGTTTCGTGTTTCACAAGCGAGGTAATGCCAAGCTTGTTTGTAAGAAAGTTAAAGGAGCGGTCAGCGCCCATCTCGTTCAGAATCTGAACGGGAATAGTATTGAGCGAGCGACGCAGTGCAACTCTTACTGACACATCGCCGTAATATTTGTGGTCGTAGTTACGGGGCGTCCAGCCGCCGTAGGTAATTGCCTTGTCTTCGTATATATCCGCAGGATTAATAATTCCGTATTCAAATGCGGGGGCATAAACTCCGATAGGCTTGATGGTCGAGCCGGGCTGGCGCAAGGTCTGGGTTGCGCGGTTCAGAACCAGATTGCCGGTCTTTTTACCGATTCCGCCCACAAGACCCTTTATCTGTCCGGTCTGCGGGTCTAAAACTGCCATTGACGCCTGTGCCGGATTGCTTCCGGTCGAGTTGGGGAAGTTATCGGTGTTCTCAAAAACATCCTCCATTGCCCTTTGAACATTTGGGTCAACGGTGGCAACGATTTTAAGACCGCCGGAGTATATCATTTTGCTTGCCATAGCCTCGGAATATCCCTTTTCCACCAGGTCGTCGAGGATTTCGTTGATAAGATGGTCAACAAAGTACGAGTTTATGGCACCGGTTGCAAGCTCGTCAGGGTCAAATTCGGTAAAGTTCAGCTTGAAGGCAACTGCCTCGTCGTGTTCATTCTGGTCAATATATCCAAGCTCTAACATCTTGCTCAGTACAAGCTCCTGCTTTTCCTTGTTGTTTTCGGGATTAATCAGCGGGTCGTAAAGTGATGGGTACTGGGTTATTCCGGCAATGGACGCACATTCGGCAAGATTAAGCTCCGATACCGGCTTGCCAAAGAACTTGTGCGATGCAGCCTGAACACCCTCGCAGCCCTGCGAAAGGTAAATGGAGTTCAGGTATAGCTCAAGAATTTTGTCTTTTGAAATCTTTTTTTCGAGATTGACAGCCCGTGAGATTTCCATTATCTTTCGTGCTGCGGTACGGTCACGCTGCTGAGTAATGTTTTTTACCAGCTGCTGAGTGATGGTACTGCCGCCAAAGGTGGTGGGCTTGCGGGTGATTTTGTTTTTAATATATTCAAAAAATGCACGGGTTGTTCGCTTTAGGTCAAAGCCCTTGTGGGTGTAAAAGCGCTCGTCCTCAATGGAAACAATGGCATCCTTCATATCCTGAGGAATGTCCTTGGAGTCAACCCAGATACGGCTTTGCTCGGCGGAAAGAGTGGTGAGGGGTCTTTCGTTACCCTCCGAGTCGATGTAAAACACCTGAGAAGAGGCGTTTGCGGTGAGGGAATTGATGTCAATGTCACCGATTCCGCCAAAAAATCCAAGAACCGTGCAGAGAAAAATCAATGCAAGGATGCCGAACCCGACGGCAACCGTAACGGAAAAGAATTTTACAAATACTCTGGTATAAGGATTGTTTTTCACACTGAACCCTCCCGTTTTATGTGGATTTTGTCCAATTGTATAAATTTACAAAATTGCGTAAATAATTGTTAGTATTAAAACCGATTGAAAGGCGGACTGACCGTATATGTTAAAAACCGTAACAAAAATACTACTGATGTTCTTCGGGCTTACAGCCCTTGCGGCTGTATCGGCAACTATATCGTATATTATAACCAAAAATTCAATAGCAAACAAAGCTATGCCCGTGAGCCCTCCGTCGTCAGTCAGTACGGGGGTGCTCGGTAGCGATGCCGGAGCGGATGCCCGGCCTTTGTCTGAAACTGCAAAGTTCGACTGGTATATTGTCCGCCTTGAAGGCGATATGCTGGGCGTTTATGCCCAGCACGGCAATGCCGAGGAGTTCCTGTACGGCGAAACGGTCTATGCAAACAATCTCAGCCGTGAGGACCGCGAGCTGTTAAATCACGGCGTAGTGCTGGAAACCTCCGAGGCGTTGACGGGATTTATTGAAAACTTCACAAGCTGACAATATTCCGCATATATTTTATCACAAACTTATTTTGGTGTCAAGCAGAGACACCGCAAAAGCAGATTTTGGAAAGGAAAGGTAAAATGTCATTTAATGCACGGACAGACCTTGCGCTTGAGGCAAGGGAGATGTATTTTGAAAATTCACAGCTTGAAACCGAGGCAGAGGGAGTTGCGGCAGAGGAGCAGGAGTGCGACTTCGGAATAAAAGTCACAAGAGTTTTTGTTCAAAACGAAAAGGGCAGACAGGCTCTTAACAAGCCTGAAGGAACATATATAACAGTTGAACTCCCCGACCCTAATGAAACACTGCAGGAGGCATACGAGGAGGCGTGCCGCATCTGCTCGCTGGAGCTTGCTGATTTGATAGGTAAAGAATGGGACGGAACGGTTCTGGTTCTCGGGCTCGGCAACCGGAACATCACAGCGGATGCTCTTGGTCCCAAAACGGTGGATTCGGTATTGGTTACAAGACATCTTCTTCAGTATATGCCCGAGGAGATTGATGAAAGACTGCGTTCGGTCTGTGCAATATCCCCCGGGGTTTTGGGGATTACCGGTGTTGAAACCGGCGAGATAGTAAAGGGTATATGCGACAGAGTAAAGCCGGGACTTATTATAGCGGTAGATGCCCTTTGCTCAAGACGAATGGAACGCATCAACAACACCATTCAGCTGACCGACACGGGGATTGTTCCGGGAGCCGGAATAGGTAACCGCCGTATGGCGATTGACAGGGAGACTCTGGGCGTTCCGGTTATTGCAATCGGTGTGCCTACCGTGATTGATGCCGCCACCATTGCCGGAGATACAATCGACAAGATAATCGAAAATCTGAAGATAAACGCTGAGGAAAACCTACCTCTTTATAAAATGCTTTCGGTAATTGCCGAGGAGGACAAGTACGGGATGATAAAGCAGGTCTTAAAGCCGGACTACGGTGATTTTGTGGTTACGCCCAAGGAAGTGGATACGGTGGTGGAAAACATTGCCGAAATAATTGCCAATGGTATAAATATAGCTCTTCACGAGGGGGTTACACTCGATGACATAGATAGATACAAGTAAAGACGGGCGTTGTCCGTCTTTACTTGTATGTTGTTTACATATTGTTAAAATTTTTGGGTTGTATAATAGGAAGTTTTGTGTTATAATCTCCTTATGTGTTGAAAGGATTGGTGAAACACAAATGAGTTGCGAAAAAAAATGTAATATACACAAAACTTCAATTGGCGGTCAGGCTGTAATTGAGGGCGTTATGATGAAGGGTCCTGCCAGGATTGCCACAGCCGTACGCAAAACCGACGGCGAGATTGTTATGGACGAGAAGCCCTGCGGCAAAGCTCGCCGCAGCAAAATTCTCAAGCTTCCGATTATCCGTGGCTGCATTAACTTCTTCGATTCAATGATTTTGGGCGTGCAGTCGCTTATGTACTCGGCAAAATTCTTTGATATCGAGGACGACGGAACTCCCAAGGACAGCCGCAGCAAGTTCGAAAAATGGCTTGAGGAAAAGCTGGGCTCCGAAAAGGGAATGAACGCAGTACTCTACTTTTCGGTTATTCTTTCGCTTTTTATGAGCGTAGGTCTTTTTATTCTGTTGCCTACCGTTATTGTTGGATTTCTCAAAGGTCTGACCGAAAATCATATTGTACTTACTCTTGCTGAGGGTTGTGTCAGAATTGCGATATTCCTCGTATATTTGTCGCTCGTTGCACGGATGGAGGATATCAAGCGCGTGTTTATGTACCACGGCGCAGAACACAAAACAATCCATTGCTACGAGCAGGGCCTTGATTTGACGGTCGAGAATGTCCGTACCCAGTCAAGACTTCATCCCAGATGCGGAACCAGTTTTCTGCTTGTGGTTATGGTGATCAGTATAATTGTGTTCTCGTTTATTTCGTGGAATAATGCAATAATCCGTCTGGCGCTCAGGCTGGCACTTCTTCCCGTTGTTGCAGGGCTCTCGTACGAGGTTATAAAGTTCGCAGGCAGGCACGATAATTGGTTCACAGCGGCAATCAGCGCGCCCGGCAAGTGGCTTCAGTACATAACCACCAACGAGCCGGACGACAGCCAGATTGAGGTTGCAATTGCAGCCCTTAAAGCGGTTATCCCCGAAGATAAGGCGGAGGACAAATGGTAAGTCTTAAGGAATTACGCACAAATGCGGTGAAAATTCTCGAAGCTGCCGGCAACGACAGCCCGTCGGCAGATGTGGATTTCATTCTGCAGACAATGGGCTTTTCAAAAACTGATATAATTATTGGCGACAAAACCGTTAATGCTGACGCAGAAACGCAGTTTTTGCACTCGGTTGAACGGGTGAAATCGGGCGAGCCGGTGCAGTATGTTGCAGGCGGTTGCGAGTTTATGTCGATGTGGTTTGCCGTAAGCCCGGCAACGCTTATTCCCAGATGTGATACCGAGATTCTCGTGGGGCGGGTAATTGAGCTTTGCAAGGACAAAGACAATATAAGGATATTTGAAGTCGGCAGCGGTTCGGGGTGTATTGCAATCAGCCTTGCAAGGTTTCTGCCCGGAGCAAGGGTGGTTTCGGTGGATATCTCCGCTGATGCGTTGCAGATAGCAAGGCAGAACGCCGAAAGCCTCGGTGTGTCCGACAGAGTTTCGTTTATGGAATGGGATATAAAAAAAGGCTTCCCCGAATTTTTGGAGAGCCCCGATGTAATCGTTTCAAATCCGCCGTATATCCCGAAAGCCGACGTTATTGAGCTGGATAAAAAAGTGAAGGATTTCGAACCGCTTACGGCACTTGACGGTGGCGAGGACGGACTGGATTTTTACCGGCTGATTTCGGAGCTTGCGCCGCTTAAAAACGGCGGCATAATTGCCTTCGAGGTAGGCATAGGTCAGGCTGATGCCGTGGCTGAAATGCTGAATGAGCGGTTTGTTGATGTTGAAATCACAAAGGATTTGAGCAAAGTTGACAGAGTGGTAACAGCAAAAATGCAGGGGGATTAATCCTCCTGCATTATTTTCTCTTTATATATTTGTAAATAAGTATTGCTGTCCAGCCCAATCCTGCAAAGCCAAATGCGGAGTAAAGCTGTGATACCAAATCGGAAAACCCAAACCCTGCAAAGGGGCTTGCCCCCAGACAAAGGATTGCGGCGGCTAATGCCCGGTCGGCTGTTTTTTCTAAATGAAATTTCGATAAAATGCCAAAGCCCTGAGATATGGCGGTGGTACAGAGTGCCATAAACAGAACAGCGGTGTAAACCCACCGGCTCAGTTCGCCGTGAACAGCAGCAAGGCTCAAAAGCGGCATTTCGGATGAGAAAATTGCGTCATAATAAATATTGAGAGCCGTCCATACAAGAAAGATAAGTCCGCCCAGAACTGCTCCGGCAATTGCGGACGCGTGGATAAGCTCGCGCCTTTGGCTGCTTGCCGCCAGCGGAACAAGAACCGCACCTGCGGTTATGGTGTTGTAGCTTACATAACATACAGCGGAAACAAGAAAATTTCTGCGGACACTATTATATAATGAAGAAACAGGTTTTGCATCAAACAGTATTGAAGTGATGCAAAGATACAGCATTCCTGCAATCATCAGCGGAACGAGGATGGTGTTGACGGCAACAATCCCCTTGAGGTCAAAAACAAAAACTGCAAAGCATAGTGCGGCAAGCAGAAAAATACCGAACCGCGGGGACAAGCCGGCGGTGCTTTTAAAAAGAACACCCGATGCGGAGAGCATAATAAAAAAGCCGCAGAACATAAAGGTATGCATAAATATCTTTACGGGTCGGGCAAGCTTCCCCGAAAGTCGGGTCAGCAAGCCGTCAAAGGTTGCCGCGGAATACCTTTTTGCAAGGCTCATTGTTATATATGCGATGGCGGCAAAGCCAAGGCTTGCAAAAATTATTCCGGTGAAGTCGGTGCGCGAGGCAAGGTTGAAGTATTCAAAAATCTCCCTGCCCGAGGCGAAGCCTGCGCCGATAACCAGGCCTATGTAAACAAAGGCAATGCTGAGTGTTTTTTTCATAAAAACGCCTCCCGTCTGTTTGGCACACAGGTGCATTGTGACCTGAGTAAATGCAATTATACAATATATAGTGTATTCGCTAAGAATAAGGCATATAACCGAAATTTTTTCAAAAAAACCATTGACAAGCTGTATGATTTGTGATAACATAGCATTACCTCTGAAAAGGGGCTTTATTTGTGTTGAACAAAAACACAAGGCTACAAGAAAGACAAAAAATCGGGCTTTTCAGCCTGAAGGTATAATGCGGAAAGGGTGAAAGAAATGAGAGTTAAAATCACTTTGGCGTGCACAGAATGCAAGCAGAGAAACTACGACACAATGAAGAACAAGAAGAACAGTCCCGACAGACTGGAGATGAACAAGTACTGCAGATTCTGCAAGAAGCACACACTTCATAAAGAAACGAAGTAATATTTGAAAGCAAGAGGTAGTTAAAAATGGATAAGAAACCAAATGTATTCGCAAGAATCAAAAACTGGTTTATTGATATGAAGGCTGAGCTCAAGAGAGTTGTATGGCCCTCATTCAAAAAAGTAAGACAGAACACACTGGTTGTACTTATTTTCGTTTTGGTTGTCGGTGCAGTTATTTGGATTCTTGACGCACTGTTCAGCGGCGCAATGTCGTTGCTCATTAACAGATAAGTAGGAGGGAAGGGCAAACCCGTTATTTATGTCTAAAGAAGCAAAATGGTATGTTGCTCACACCTACTCAGGCTACGAGAACAAAGTAAAAGCCGATATTGAAAAGACGATTGAGAACCGCAATATGCAGGATGTCATTCAGGAAATCAGCGTTCCTATGGAGGAAGTTGTTGAGATTAAGGATGACAAGAAGAAAACTGTTATGCGTAAGGTTTTCCCCGGTTATGTTATCATCAAGATGATTATGACCGATGAAAGCTGGTATGTTGTCAGAAACTGCCGCGGCGTTACCGGATTTGTAGGCCCGGGCTCCAAGCCTGTTCCTCTCACCGAGGAAGAAATTGCAGCCATCGGTCTTGAAAAGAAGACTGTTACAGTTGGCTTCGATGTCGGTGACAATATCCGCGTTAAATACGGCCCGCTTGAAGGCTTTGTCGGCGTTATCACTGCAATCGTTATGGATAAGCAGAAGATAAAGGCAAAGATTTCGATGTTCGGCAGAGATACAGATGTCGAGCTTGAGTTCAATCAGGTTGAAGCACTTCAGTAAAATTTTATTAACTTATTAAAAAAGTTTCCCACACGGCAAAAGCCGTTATATATATATCCGGTTTTCCGGGTAGGTGGGAGGGGTGAAGAAGACTTCACTTCCGATATTACCACGTTTGTGAAAGGGAGGTGTCATTAGAAATGGCGCAAAAGATTACAGGTTACATCAAACTGCAAATTGAAGCAGGTAAAGCTACACCGGCTCCTCCGGTAGGCCCTGCTCTCGGTCAGCACGGTGTGAACATTATGGACTTCTGTAAGCAGTTCAATGAGAAAACAGCAAAGGATGCAGGTCTTGTTATCCCGGTTGTTATCACTGTTTACCAGGACAGATCATTCTCGTTCATTACCAAAACTCCGCCGGCTGCAGTCCTCATCAAGAAGGCTTGCAAGATTCAGAGCGGCTCAGGTGTTCCTAACAAGACAAAGGTTGCACAGCTTTCAAAGGCTGATCTCCAGGCAATTGCTGAGCAGAAAATGCCTGACCTTAACGCAGCTTCAATTGAAGCAGCTATGTCTATGATCGCGGGCACAGCACGGTCTATGGGCGTTACCGTGGAAGAGTAATCTCCAGAAGAACGCACAGTTTTATTAAGTGGGAGGAATGTCTTTGACACATTCTGCCGAACCACGATAGGAGGAAATTTAAAATGAAGAAAGGTAAGAAATATCAAGACAGTGTCAAGCTGATTGAAAAGGGTAAGTTCTACGACGCACCCGAAGCTTTGGACCTGGTTTGCCAGACTGCAAAAGCTAAGTTTGACGAAACTGTTGAGATTCATGTTAAGTTGGGTGTTGACTCAAGACACGCTGACCAGCAGGTTAGAGGTGCGGTTGTTCTTCCCAACGGTACAGGTAAGGAAATTAAGGTTCTCGTATTTGCTCGTGAGGGCAAGGCTGACGAAGCAAAGGCTGCAGGTGCAGACTTCGTTGGTGCTGAAGATCTGGTTCAGAAGATTCAGTCAGAGAACTGGTTTGACTTTGATGTTGTTGTTGCAACTCCCGATATGATGGGCGTTGTTGGTAGAATCGGTAAGACACTTGGTCCTAAGGGCCTTATGCCGAGCCCCAAGGCAGGCACAGTTACACCTGATGTTGCTCGTGCAGTTGCTGAAATCAAGTCAGGTAAGATTGAGTACAGACTCGACAAAACAAACATCATTCACTGCCCCATCGGTAAGGCTTCCTTTGGTAAGGATAAGCTCGCTGAAAACTTTAACGCTCTTATGGGTGCTATCGTTAAGGCTAAGCCTGCTGCAGCAAAGGGTCAGTACCTCAGGTCCGTTACAGTGGCTTCAACAATGGGCCCCGGTGTTAAGGTTAACACTGCAAAAATTGACGCATAATTTTGAAATTTGTTGTTGACAAACACAAAATATTGTGTTATAATGACGGAGTGAATTGAATAATTTCCGCAGACAGCAGGTGGTTATACCGTAAATCCTGCCGAGGACGTTACTAAATTACAAATTTTTAGGTTTGTTGTTTATGTATTTAACCCTCGCAGTCTGTGCGGGGGTTATTTATTTCATAGGAAATTGTACAATTTCCTATGAAATAAAAGATATCGATTTTATGCCCGTGCAAAATTTTCGGCTGTGCCGAAATGCACATGGGCAAACAAAGCGTTAAAGCTTCGTCCGCCGCCTGCGGCGAGCGGCAAAGACGCTTTGTTGTCGAAAAAGACGGGTTCTTGTTTACAGAATGAGGGTTCGTTTTCAAGCAGTTAATGTTTTGAAAGGAGGAAACACTCAAATGCCAAGTGCAAAGGTTTTAGAAAACAAAAAAGCAGTTGTTGCTGAGCTTACCGAAAGACTGAAGAATGCTCAGGCAGGCGTTCTGGCTGACTATCGCGGTCTTACAGTTGCTCAGGATACAGAGCTTCGTAACAAGCTCAGAGAAGCAGGTGTTGAATACACCATCGTAAAGAACACACTTACACGCTTTGCAGCAAACGAGGTTGGTCTTGACGGTCTTGATCCCGTTCTCCACGGCCCCACAGCTCTTGCTACAAGTGACAGTGATGTTGTTGCTCCCGCTAAGGTTCTGGTTGAATTTGCAAAAGCAAATGAACAGCTCGAAATCAAGGGCGGTTTCGTTGACGGAAAGGTAATCGATGTTAACGAAGTTAAGGTTTACGCAAGCATTCCCAATAAGGAAACTCTTATTGCAAAGATGCTGGGAAGCCTTCAGGCTCCTATCGGAAGCCTTGTCAGAACTCTGGATGCCATCGCAAAGCAGATGGAAGCTGCAGAGTAATAATTTTAGTAATTTTAAAGTATCGGGTTGCTTTAATTCCCGAAATATAATTTATTATGGAGGATAATAAAAATGGCTGATATAGCAAAGATGATTGAAGAAATCAAAACACTTACACTCGTTGAAGTTAACGATCTCGTAAAGGCTCTTGAGGAAGAGTTTGGCGTAAGCGCTGCTGCTCCCGTTATGGTTGCTGCTGGTGCTGCTGACGGTGCTGCTGCTGGCGGTGCAGAAAAGTCAGAATTTGATGTAGTTCTTGCTGCTGCTGGTGCTGAAAAGATTAAGGTAATCAAGGCAGTTCGCGAAATCACAGGTCTTGGTCTTGCTGAAGCAAAGGCTGCTGTTGATGGTGCTCCCACAACTCTTAAGGAAGCTGTTTCTAAGGAAGACGCTGAAAAGTTCAAGGCTCAGCTCGAAGAAGTTGGCGCAACTGTTGAACTTAAGTAATTTAAGACTGGCTTACAAAAACCGGTTATCCGTTTGGATAGCCGGTTTTTTGTATAACGAAAACCACGCGATAGTCGCGTGGTTCAAAATAGGTTAACCGATGAACAAAATCCTCCGAATATGCTATAATAAAGTTGACCTGCCAGTCAAAAAAAAGCATATGAGGAGG